>NZ_JBNWBW010000009.1:0-145463 GCF_053522725.1 Agrobacterium sp. 16-172Ci | reverse complement strand
TTCGTGTCCGAGATCGTCGCCAAACGCTCGAATACGAGTAGAATCAACACCGTGCGCCATGTCCACCAAATTTAAACCGGACAGCAGTGGGCTTGTCCCAAGGATCTAATCACGTCTAACAAAATTGAGACGTCGCAGATGCTCGGGACAAGCCCGAGCATGACGAAAGAGAGCTTTCAAAACCTTTCCAGGTCTAACCCACAGCGAACCGCAGGCTGTATTGAAGGCAACGGCTCCGGATGTGGAGGTTACATCCCCTGCGGGCCGCGATTCATCGCCGCGATACCGGTGCGGCAAATCTCGATCAGGCCGAGCGGCTTGATGATCGCCACGAACTGGTCGATCTTCGACGACTTGCCGGTGATCTCGAAGATGAAATGCTCCACCGTCGCATCCACTACCTTGGCCTGAAACGCATCGGCAAGGCGCAGCGTCTCAGCACGGTCCTCGCCGGAACCGGCGACCTTGATAAGCGCCACTTCGCGCTCGATAGGCCGCTCCTGCCCCAGTTCGCGGGCGCGAACGGTGAGATCGAGAACCCGGTGCACCGGCACGATGCGCTCAAGCTGCGCCTTGATCTGCTCCAGCACGATGGGCGTGCCGCGCGTGACGATGGTGATGCGCGACAGATGCGCCTCATGTTCCGTTTCCGAAACCGTCAGGCTCTCGATGTTGTAGCCGCGGCCGGAAAACAGGCCGATGACCCGGGCGAGAACGCCCGGCTCGTTGCTGACGAGAACCGACAGCGTGTGATTTTCAACGGCGGCCGTTTCCTTCTGGATGAAATAGGCCGAGCCGGTGGGTTGTAGGTGTGCGTTCATGTCCTTTTCCTCTCCCGGCTCAGACTAGCTGACGGCCCTTGGCGTCAATGGCGTTGGCAACCGCTTCATCCGTCGCCTCATCCGGCAACAGCATCTCGTTATGGGCTTTACCAGACGGGATCATCGGGAAGCAATTGGCAAGATTGGCGACGCGGCAATCGAAGATGACCGGCTTCTTGACCGCGATCATTTCTGCAATCTTGTCGTCCAGTTCCTTTGGATCGTCGCAATACATGCCGACCGCGCCATAGGCTTCCGCCAGCTTGACGAAATCGGGCATGGCTTCCGTATAGGAGTTGGACAGGCGGTTGCCGTGCAGCAGCTGCTGCCATTGGCGCACCATACCCATATACTGGTTGTTGAGGATGAAGATCTTCACCGGCAGACCGTACTGGATGGCGCAGGACATTTCCTGAATGCACATCTGGATCGAGGCGTCACCGGCAATATCGATGACCAGCGCGTCCGGATGCGCGACCTGAACGCCGATGGCCGCCGGCAGGCCGTAACCCATGGTGCCGAGACCGCCCGAGGTCATCCAGTGGTTCGGCTCCTCGAAACCGAAGAACTGCGCCGCCCACATCTGATGCTGGCCGACTTCGGTGGTGATATAGGTGTCGCGGCCCTTCGAGGCCTCATAAAGCCGCTGCAAGGCATATTGCGGCATGATGACATCGTTGGAGTTCTTATAGGCGAAGGAATTGCGGGCGCGCCAGCGCTCGATCTGCGCCCACCAGTCGGCCGTCTGAGCCTTCTCAACCTTCTTCGGCAGAGCGCGCCACAGGCGAACCATATCTTCCAGAACATGGCTGACATCGCCGATGATCGGCACGTCGACGCGAACCGTCTTGTTGATCGAGGACGGATCGATGTCGATATGGATCTTCTTCGAATTCGGCGAAAACGCATTGATGCGGCCGGTAATTCGGTCGTCGAAACGCGCACCGACGCAGACCAGAACGTCGCAATCATGCATCGTCATGTTGGCTTCGTAGGAACCGTGCATGCCCAGCATGCCGAGCCAGTTCTTGCCGGAAGCCGGATAGGCGCCGAGGCCCATCAGCGTCGAGGTGATCGGGAAACCGGTCAGCTCGACCAGTTCGCGCAGCAGCCGGGTTGCCTCCGGACCGGAATTGATGACGCCGCCGCCGGTATAGAAAACCGGCTTCTTCGCCTTCGACATCAGGTCGATGGCGGCATGAATGGCGTTCAGATCGCCCTGAACCTTCGGCTTGTAGCTCTCGTGCTGGGTGGCGGCGGAGGGCGGCGTGTAGGTGCCGGTGGCGAACTGGATGTCCTTCGGAATATCGACGACGACGGGACCGGGACGACCCGTCTGCGCGATACGGAAGGCTTCATGGATGATGCCCGCCAGCTCGTTGATGTCCTTGACCAGCCAGTTGTGCTTGGTGCAGGGGCGCGTGATGCCGACGGTATCGCATTCCTGAAACGCGTCGGAACCGATGAGCGTGGTGGGAACCTGGCCGGACAGGCAGACGAGCGGAATGGAATCCATCAGCGCATCCTGCAACGGGGTAACCGCATTGGTGGCGCCGGGGCCGGAGGTGACGAGCATGACGCCGACCTTGCCGGTGGAACGGGCATAACCTTCGGCGGCATGGCCTGCGCCCTGCTCGTGGCGCACGAGGATATGCTGAATGTCTTCCTGCTGGAAAATCTCGTCATAGATCGGAAGCACGGCACCGCCAGGATAACCGAAGATGTGCTCGACGCCATTGTCCTTCAGCGCCTGCAGAACGATCTCCGCACCTGTCATGCGATTGCTGTTTTCCGTATTGTCCTTATCCGTCATTGCCTGTTTCCATCCCGCTTTGGCTTTGGATATCGAGGAGCCCGAGGGCCTGTTTGAAGACATAAAAAAAGGCCCCTAGAGGAGCCTCGTTCAGCGCATGGGTGCTTTCGCCGGATGGTTACACCATCCTGCCCATGCGCCGTCCCACCACGATAAGTACGTTAAGATTTTTCATGGGCCGGAGTGTTAGCCACAAAAGCCCCAGCCGTCAACGCATATTGCAGGAAAAAATCGCCGTCGCCTTCTTTTATTACCTGAAAGGCTGCTTGCGCGAAATTTTCGAACGCAGCCGATACACATGTTGTTAAGCATAATCTTTTAATATCGAGAACGCAGATACTGCCCGAACCACCGCGATCATCCGCATGTACCGGGAAAAAATGTGAGTAACGACACGTTTCATAGTGCGTCCCGCATGGACGAAAACGAACGGCGATCCGGCCAGCAGCCGGCGAACCGCATGCTGGGCCGCGTCATCGCCTGTAACGGTGCGCATGCCACCATCGCCGCCGAAACGGAACCCGGCACCACCGATGTCTCGCAACTCTGGTCCGTCGGACGCCTGATCTCCATCGAGATGGGTACGAGCCGTGTCGCAGCGCTGGTCTTTTCCATGCGCACCGGCGAGGACTACTGGGCGGCGGACAGGCCGAACAGGCTGCTGGTCGAGGTCGAACTGGTTGGCGAAGTCTATCGCACCGAGGATGGCAGCGAGCGCTTTTCCACCGGCATCTCCCGTTACCCCTATCTGGGTGCGGTGGCGCATCGCATCCGCACCAGCGATCTTGCCAAGATTTACGACAGCGGCAAGCGCGACGCCTGCACGATCGGCAGGCTGACGCAGGACGACACGATCAACGCCACCATCAGCATTCCCCAGATGCTCGCCAAACATTTCGCCGTCGTCGGCTCGACGGGCGTGGGCAAGACCACCGCCGTCTCGCTGCTTCTGAACAAGGCGATCGAGACCGACCCGAAGCTGCGTGTCCTCATTCTCGATCCGCATAATGAATTCGCGGCCGCCTTTCCCGATCATTCGGTCGTCATCGACACCGATACGCTGGATCTTCCCTTCTGGCTGATGCGCCTTGAGGAATTTGCGGAAGTGATTTTCCGCGGCCGCAAACCCGTACCGGAAGAAATGGATGTCCTTCGCGACCTCGTTCCGGAAGCGAAAAAGGCATTTCGCGGCACCGATGGTTCCGCCGTGCGCCGCACGTCCGACAAGAGCGCGATCACGCCGGATACGCCGGTGCCCTATCGCATGGCCGATCTCCTCGCCCTCATCGACGAGCGTATCGGCCGGCTGGAAGGGCGTGGCGAAAAACCCGCGCTGCGCTCGCTGAAAGGCCGCATTCTCTCGGCCATCAACGACACACGCTACAATTTCATGTTCTCCAGCAATACGATCAGCGACACCATTCTGGAGACGGTCGCGCATATTTTCCGCATTCCGGGGGAAGGCAAACCGATTTCGGTGTTCCAGCTCTCCGGCATCCCCTCCGAAGTGGTGAATTCGGTGGTCTCCGTGCTGTGCCGCATGTCCTTCGAACTGGCGGTGCTGGCGCGCGGCTCGCTGCATATGCTTGTCGTCTGCGAGGAAGCGCACCGTTATGTACCTGCCGACCCCGAGCGCGGCTTTTTCCCCACCCGGCAATCCATTGCCCAGATCGCCAAGGAAGGCCGTAAATACGGCATTTCGCTCGGCGTCATCAGCCAGCGGCCAAGCGAGCTGGACCAGACCATCCTGTCGCAATGCTCGACCGTTTTCGCCATGCGGCTGTCGAACGAGATCGACCAGAAGATCATTCTCTCCGCCGTACCGAACGCATCGACCTCGACCACCAGCTTTCTGTCTTCCATCGGCAATGGCGAGGCCATCGCCTTCGGCGAGGCCGTAAATGTACCGATGCGTATGCGTTTCGACCGCGTGGCCACGGCCAAATTGCCGAAAGCAAGCGGCACCATCAGCCACACGAACCATGAAACCCCGGACACGGTCGATCTGAACAACATCGTCACCCGCATGCGCGCCACGGCCAAGCCTGTTATCACCGGCTTCCAGCAAAGCGTCGAAGCAGCCTTTTCCGATCTGCCGGAGCCGGCAGCCGCACCACGGGAGACAGACGATATCGACCGCTGGAAGCGGGAACTGGGAACGGCCGCACCGGAGGGATACGAGCCCTACCGCCCGGACATGCTGCCCGGCCGCACGCTCTCCGCATCGCCAAATCCGGCGGCACCCGATGCGGCCTCCGGCGCCGTCAACGAATTGCGCAAGGCGAGTTTCCAGATGCAGGCACAGAATGGCCCACCGCCCGGCGATGCACGTCCTTCGCTCCGCGAAAGCCTGCTGAAGAAACCGCTCGGCAGTCTCTACCGGAAAGATTGATGGGCGCTCTCACAGCTGGATACGTGTCCAGTCGTCCCCCATCTGGTTGCGAAACCAGGTCATCTGCCGTTTGGCATATTGACGTGTCGCGGCCGCCGATTTTTCGATCACCTCCGCCTCGCCGATGCGCCCGGCCAGCATATCGGCAATCTGGGCAACGCCGATCGCCTTCATTGCGGTGGCATCGGATGCGAGGTTGAGCGCGAGAAGCGCCTGCACCTCCTCCACCGCCCCGCTATCCATCATCATCTCGAAACGCCGGTTGATGCGGTCATGCAGCACCGGCCTTTCCGGCAGGACGACGAATTTTTGCGCCCGGTCGGGATCGACGATCATCGGGCCGCTGGCGCGCTGAAAATCCCGGATCGACTTTCCGGTCGCGTTGAGCACCTCCAGCGCCCGGACGATACGCTGGCCGTCTCCCGGCTGCAGCATATCCGCCATGGCCGGATCGTGCCGTGCGAGTTCGGCATGGAGCGCAGCCGCCCCCTCCCCGATCAGCCGGGCGCGCAGCCCATCGCGGATGTCATCGGGAATGGCGGGCATATCGGAAAGCCCACCCGTCAGCGCCTTGAAATAAAGCCCCGTACCGCCGACGATGACGGGCAAACGCCCCTGCCCGCGCAAATCCGCAAGCAGGGCGGAAATCTCCCGCAGCCATTCGCCGGTTGAGTAGAGGCTGCTCGCCGGCACATGGCCGTAGAGAAGATGCGGCACGCCCTCCATCTCGTCTTCGGACGGCCGCGCGGTCAGCACCCGCAGCGTGTCGTAAACCTGCATGCTGTCGGCATTGATGACGACGCCGTCCCGCTCCCGCGCCAGACGAAGCGCAAGCGCGGACTTGCCGCTTGCCGTCGGGCCGGTTATCAGGATCGCATCAAAATTCTCATCAAGGTTTTTCATCATGGCTCTCGTTGCCACGCTTATCGCCAATCCGTCAAATCCTGTTCTGACACCGGCCCTCGGCGAGGCGGCCGCAAAGGCCGTCAACGCATCGGGCCTCTATTGGCTGGCCGATGGCATTGCCTGCGATATTGCCCTGCCTTCCGGCACCGCAGCCGAACAGGCTCGCAGTGCCATTGTAGCCACGCTTGCCGGCCAGCCAGTCGATATCGTCATCCAGGAACAGGATCAGCGCCGCAAGAAACTGCTGATCGCCGATATGGATTCGACCATGATCGGCCAGGAATGCATTGACGAGCTGGCCGCCGAAGTCGGGCTAAAGGAAAAAGTTTCCGCTATTACCGCCCGCGCCATGAATGGCGAGATCGCCTTCGAACCCGCACTGCGGGAACGTGTGGCACTGCTGAAGGGCCTGCCTGTCTCGGTTATCGACGATGTCATCGAAAAGCGCATCACGCTTACCCCCGGCGGCAGGGAGCTGATCGCCACCATGAAGGCCAAGGGCTATTACACCGCCCTCGTTTCCGGCGGCTTCACCGTCTTCACCGGCCGCGTCGCCGCCATGCTGGGTTTCGATGAGGACCGCGCCAATCTGCTCGGCGAAGCCAATGGCGAACTTGACGGCACCGTTGCCGAACCGATCCTCGGCAAACAGGCCAAGGTGGATGCGCTGAACGATATCGCCGCAAGGCTCGGCATCTCGCCGGAAGAGGCAATGGCGGTCGGCGATGGCGCAAACGATCTGGGCATGCTGCATCTCGCCGGCGCAGGCGTTGCCCTGCACGCCAAGCCGGCCGTGGCCGCCGAGGCGCAGATGCGCATCGACCATGGCGACCTGACCGCGCTTCTTTACATCCAGGGCTATCGCAAGACGGATTTTGTCACTCCATGATCATCCGAGAGACGCCACGACTCATTCTGCGCGAGTGGAAGGAGAGCGACCGTGACCTGTTCCGCGAAATCAACGCCGACGAAAAGGTCATGGAGTTTTTCCCCTTCCGCCGCAGCCATGCGGAAGCGGACGCCGTGCTGGAAACCATCAACGGCATGATCCGCGGCAGCGGCTATGGTTTTTATGCGATGGAACTGCGCGAAACCGGCGAGGTCATGGGCTTCTGCGGCATCTCCCCTGTCATGAACCTCGATCCGCCCTTCCCTGTCGGCACCATGGAGATCGGCTGGCGGCTCGCCACCCGCTTCTGGGGCCACGGCTATGTCACGGAAGCGGCGCAGTCGCTGCTCGTCATGGCCTTCGATGAAAAGGAAACGCCGGAAATCGTCTCCTTCGCCGTCCACGACAACCACCGTTCGACGGCGGTGATGGAGCGCATCGGCCTGAAGCGCGATCCTTCGCGCGACTTCGACCATCCGCGCGTGCCGGAAGACACACATCCGCATCTGCGGCCGCACGTCACCTATGCGCTGACGCTGGAAGAATGGCGGGCGCGATAAGACACCTGCCCGCCGGTTCCCAAGGTCATTTCACCGCGGCATTGCCGCCATCGGCGAACAGAGCGGCACCGGCGACGAAGCTCGCCATGGGGCTCGCGAGGAAAAGCGCTACCCGCGCAATTTCCGGCGGCTCAGCGATACGTTTCATCGCATGCAGGCCGGCGGCCCATTCCTTCTGGGCGTCGTCTCCCGCAGCAGCTGTATCGACCCCGCCGGGCAGCAGCGCATTGGCGCGAATGCCTTTGACCGCATAATCGGCGGTGATGCCTTTCACCAGCCCCATCAACCCCGCCTTGGCCGCGCCATAAGCCGCCATGCCCGGTATGCCGGCGCTGGTGCCGACAAAGCTTGAGGTAAAGACGATGGAACCGCCACCCCGCATCAACATCGGCGGAATCTGGTAACGCGCGCCCAGAAAGGCGGAGGTGAGATTGACATTGAGCGCATGATCCCATTCCGCAGGCGAAATCTCCGCCAGCGGTTTCATGGCTCCCACCGCTCCGGCATTGTTGACGCCAATATCGAGGCCACCGAAGACGCTTATGGCCGCATCCGCCAACCGGGCATGGGTTTCGGCAATACCGGCATCGCCGGCAACCGTGTGGACGCAACCGCCGGCCTCACGAATGTCGGCGGCAACCTCATGCAGGGCCTTTTCGCCGCGCGCATTGATGACAACGGCCGCACCTTCGGCGGCAAACAGCATCGCCGTCGCCCGGCCGATGCCGGATGACGCGCCGGTGATGATGGCAACCTTGTTTTCGAGTAATTTCATATCCTTGGCCTCCGTTCGATGGAGACCAAGAATTAGAGAGCAGCCGGGATCACAACCACCCGATTCCTGCCTGACCGGGCGGAAAGCGCCTTATTCCAGCGGCAGCGCCACGACGCGCAAATTACCCTGCGCATCGGCCACCATCATATGCGCATTCTTGCGGCCTTCGGATTTCAGGCCGTTGACGCGCACCAGCACGTCGCCCGGAACCTCCATGAAATCCTGCCCGACCTCGACGATGATATCGCCGGCCTTCATGCCCTTCTGCTCGGCGGGCGAACCCGGATCGACGCTCGCCACCAGCACGCCTTCGACGCTTTCGGCAATGCCTTTTTCGGTGCGCAACTCGTTGCTCAGCACCACGAGGTTCATGCCGAGCACGCTTTGCGGCGCCTCGCGCACTTCCGGCGTCTGGTCCTGCGCCTGATCGTCGGCGCCGCCATCATCTTCCGGTGCAACCACACCGCTATCGCCGTCTTCACTCTGCTGATCTTCGGCCGAGGCCTTTTCGTCGGTCGTATCCTGCAATTGCCCAAGCTTGACCTTGACGGTTTCCTCCTTGCCGTCTCGCAGGATCACCACATCGACCTCCTTGCCGACCGGGCTTTCCGCCACGATCCGCAAGAGGTCGCGCATTTCATGAATATCCTTGCCGTCGAATTTCAGCACGACATCGCCGGCCTGAATCGGGCCGTTCTCCACCGGTCCGCCCTTGGCGACGCCGGAGATCAGCGCACCCTTGGCGCTGTCCATGCCGAGGCTTGCCGCCACATCGTCGGTGACGGGTTGAACACGAACGCCGAGCCAGCCCCGGCGCGTCTCGCCGAACTCGATGAGCTGCTGGACGATATTCTGGGCAAGCTCCGTCGGCACGGCGAAACCGATGCCGATCGAACCGCCGCTCGGGGAAATGATCGCCGTATTGATGCCGATAACCTCACCCTTCATGTTGAAGAGCGGACCGCCGGAATTGCCCTTGTTGATGGCCGCATCCGTCTGGATGAAATTGTCATAGGGACCGGCATTGATGTTACGCCCGCGCGCGGAAATGACACCCACCGTCAGCGAGCCGCCAAGCCCGAAGGGGTTGCCGATGGCCATCACCCAGTCGCCGATGCGCATGCTGCGCGAATCGCCGAACTTGACGGCCTTCAGCGGCGTTTTCGGCTCCACCTTCAACACCGAAAGGTCGGTCTTGGTATCCGTGCCGACCAGCGTCGCCTTGAGCTTCGAGCCGTTCGGGAAAATCACCTCGATAGCGTCGGCACCCTCGATGACGTGGTTGTTGGTGACAACGTAGCCGGCCGGATCGATGACAAAACCCGAGCCCAGTGAACTCACCTTTTCGCCACCCTCGGGCTTCTGGCTGTCGAAATAATCCTTGAAGAATTCCTGAAAGGGCGAGCCCTCCGGCAGACGCGGCGGAACCGGGCCCTTGCCCTCGGTCTTGACGTTCTGCGACGTGGAAATATTCACGACCGCATCGAGAAGCGGCTCGGCAAGATCTGCCACCGATTCCGGCCCATGGCTCTGCGCTCTCGCAGCAACCGGTGCCGTCAGGCTACCTGCCACAAGCGCGATGCCCGCGACGGCGGCGATGCTGCTGCGAAAAGGCGAAAGAAGGGTCACGGCCATAAGCGTCCTCGCGTTTCAAATAGTCTTGCCCTGCATATATCGGCAAAGCATAAGGCGGAATGATGAAGTGTAAAAATACCTTTTCGTGAACAGGCGGGAGACGCCTTGCCCTTAGCCACAGCATTGGCACGAAAACGGACCAAAAAGAAAGGGCCGGTAAAACCGGCCCCTCCAAAATCATTTTTTCCGCTATCAGTTCGCCGGCGCTGGCGCAGGGGCAGCCGGAGCGGCAGGGGCCGCACCGTCGATATTGTTGAAATAACGGAAGAAGGTCGAGTCCGGGGACAGAACCAGCGTCGTGCCGTTGCCGTTCAGCGCATTGGCATAGGCGGACATGGAGCGATAGAACTCGAAGAAGTTCGGATCGCGCTGGAAAGCCTCGCCGAACACCTTGTTGCGCTCCGCATCGCCTTCACCGCGCAGCACTTCGGACTGACGGCGGGCGTCGGATTCCAGTTCGACGACCTGACGGTCGGCGATGGCGCGGCGACGCTGCGCCTCTTCGTTACCGCGGGCGCGGATCAACTCTGCCTCGGCCAGACGTTCCGACTTCATGCGCTCGAAGGTCTGCTGCGAGACTTCCTGCGTCAGGTCGGTACGGCGGATGCGGACATCGACGATGCTGATACCGAGCGATTCCGCATCGGGACGCAGATCGTCACGTACTTCCTGCATCATCGATGCACGGGCGTCCGAGAGCGCCGATTCGAAGCCGCGCAGACCGTAGACCCGGCGCAGCGATGCGTCGAGACGGGTACGCAGGCGCGATTCCGCCGACATCTGGTCACCCGAGACCGTCTGCCGGAAGCGGCGCGCATCCGTGATGCGATAGACCACGAAGGCATCGACCTCGTAGAACTTGCCGCCGGAAACCTGAACACGAATATTGTCGTGATCGAAGCGCAGCGCCCGGTTCTCGATATATTGCACCCGGTCGGCATCCATGAAGGCGAAGGGCAGCTTGAAATAGAGGCCCGGCGCGGTTTTCACATCCTGGATTTCACCGAAGCGGACGACGATGGCCTGCTGGCGCTCGTTGACGACGAAGATCGACGAGTAACCGAGGAAAAGCACGACGGCGAGGCCGACGAGAATGGCAGAAAGACGGTTACCCATATCAGTTGCCTCCCTGCTGCGCTGCGCCCGGATTGTTGCGCATGATCTCGTTCAGAGGCAGATAAGGCACCACGCCCTGTTTTTCGTCGATGATGATCTTGTTGGAACCCTTCAGGACCTGCTCCATCGTTTCCAGGAACATGCGCTGGCGGGTCACGTCCGGCGCGGTGCGATACTGGTCATAGATGGAGACGAAGCGCTGCGCCTCACCCTGCGCCTCGTTAACGACGCGCGACTTGTATGCGTTCGCTTCTTCGAGGATCTGCGCGGCCTGACCGCGAGCGGCGCCGAGCTTCTGGTTGGCGTACTGGTTGGCTTCCTGAACGAAGCGGTCTTCGTCCTGTTCGGCACGCTGCACTTCATCGAAGGCATCGGCCACTTCGCGCGGCGGCGCCGCATCTTCGATCGCCACGGCATTGATGGAAATGCCGGCGCCATAACCGTCCATGGTGGACTGGATGATGGTGCGCACATCCGCCGCAATCGCCTGACGGTTATCGCGGAAAATATCCTGTGCCGGACGACGGCCGACGACTTCGCGCATGGCGCTTTCGGAAACCTGCTGCAGGGTTTCGGCCGGGCTGTCGACGTTGAAGAGATAGGATTTCGGATCGGAAACCGTATAGAGCACCGAGAACTGCACGTTGACGATGTTCTGGTCGCCGGTCAGCATCACGCCGCTAGACGAAGACGATGAGGCGCGCGAACCGATATTCTGCTGCTGCTCGGTGACCTTGACGATTTCAACCGTCTCGATCGGCCACAGATGGAAATGCAGACCGGGCATCGAGATTTCGTCCTTCGGGCGGCCGAAACGCAGTTCCACGCCGCGCTCGTCCGGCTGGACGGTATAGATGGACTGAATGCCGAGGAAAACCAGCACGACGAGAACCACGATGGCAACCGCGCCGCCGTTGAAGCCGCCGGGCAGCACATTCTTGAAACGGTCCTGGCTGCGCCGGATGATCTCTTCCAGATCGGGCGGGCCGCCATTGCCGCCGCCACCGCCGCGAGGCCGGTTAGGCCCCTGCCCCCATGGGCCGCCACCGCCGCCCTGGTTGTTTCCTCCACCGCCGCCGCCCCAAGGGCCGCCGCCGCCATTCTGATTGCTCCAGGGCATCAATACCTCTTTATAAAAGCCTCTCCCGGTTCCGTTCGAAAGCGATTGCTCGCGTGCGGCGGGAATATCGACCCGTTATAGGAAGGAGAAGCGTCCGTTTCAACGCAGAGGTGGTAACTAAATACCCAATCAGGGTAAATAGTTCACTTTGACGCGGCTCTTCGCACATAAGTGGTAAACAGAACCGGATAATTGTCCTTTTCCCCTGCGGGAGCAGGGATTTCCTCGATTTTCTCAAAAACGGCAGGATCGATTTCCGGGAAAAAAGTGTCGCCATCGAGCTTTACCGCGACATGGGTGACGGAAAGTTGATCGGCGAAGGGCATGGCCTGACGGTAAATCTCGCCACCACCGGCCACGAAGACCTCATCCACACCCAGTTCTGCAGCCTTGCTTGCGGCGAGCTTCAAAGCCTCCTCCAGCGACGAGACGACATCCACGCCTTGCGGCCGGTAATCGGCATTGCGGCTGACGATGATATGCGGGCGGCCCGGCAATGGGCGCTCGCCGACGGATAAAAATGTCTTGCGGCCCATGATGAGCGGTTTGCCCATCGTCGTCGCCTTGAAGCGCTTGAGGTCGGTGGAAAGTTTCCACGGCATGTCGAGGTCGCGGCCGATGACGCCGTTTTCGGACACCGCAACGATGATGGTGACGCGCGGCTCGCTCATACCGCGATCGGCGCCTTTATGCTTGAATCGGCCTCGTAGTTTTCCAGCGTAAAGTCTTCGAACTTAAAGCTGAAAAGATCCCTCACATCCGGATTGAGGCGCATCGTCGGCAGGGCCTTGGGCGTGCGGGTCATCTGCAGCTTCGCCTGCTCGAAATGATTGGCATAGATATGCGCATCGCCGAGCGTGTGGACGAAATCGCCCGGCTTCAGGCCGGTGACCTGCGCCACCATCAGCGTCAGAAGCGCATAGGAGGCGATGTTGAACGGCACGCCGAGGAAAATGTCGGCCGAGCGCTGATAGAGCTGGCAGGACAGCTTTCCGTCGGAAACATAGAACTGGAACAGGCAATGACAGGGCGGCAGCGCCATTTCATCCACCAGCGCCGGGTTCCAGGCCGAAACGATATGACGGCGGGAGTTCGGATTGGTTTTCAGGCTCTCGATCAAAAGCGCGATCTGATCGACATGGCGACCGTCCGGTGCGGGCCACGAGCGCCACTGCGCACCATAGACCGGACCGAGATCGCCGTTCTCGTCGGCCCACTCATCCCAGATGGAAACGCCGTTTTCCTTGAGATAGGCGATATTGGTATCGCCCTTCAGGAACCACAGCAGTTCATGAATGATGGAGCGCAGATGCAGCTTCTTGGTGGTGAGAACCGGAAAACCTTCGGAAAGGTCGAAACGCATCTGGTAACCGAACACCGAGCGCGTGCCCGTACCGGTGCGGTCTCCGCGGTCGGAGCCGGTTTCCATCACATGCCGGAGAAGATCGAGATATTGTTTCATGCGTTCTGCCGCCGATTCCCTCATATCAGGGCAATATAATAGCACAGGGCGGCAGAACCAATCATCTAATACGGGCTTATCCCCGTTAAATCAAAGCGACTGGAGTTTGCCCAGTTCCTTGGCGACCAGATAATAAAAGGTCACGCGCGATTTGGAGCGGTCCGCAGCCATGGCCTTGGCAACGGCATCGATTGCCTGATCGGCCGTGCCGTCGGTCACACCGAGCTTCTTGCCGCACCAGCTCGCCTTCACACGTGCAAGCTCTTCCGGATCGGAAGCGGACACCAGCGAGGAATCCCGGTTGCGCAGGGCGATGCCGAGATGTTTGACGATCTTGCCGACCACCGCTTCGTCGGCTGCTGCGTCGTATTTCTTCACATCTGCGAGATAGTCAGTCATGTCCACTCCTTCGTGTGTCCCCGGCCCGGTGTTGCTTCTGGTGACCGGTTGCATGGACAATGGGACAGCAATCCCTCGTCGTCAAGAATTGTCTAAAGTGCAGGCCGCAATCACGAAACCTTTTCATGGAATTGTCATCACCCCCCTTTTCTCAGGCGGTCGAAACGCCTATATGAGCCTTGCCGGGGCAACCCGGCTATGGCGATAAACGGTCGGTGTAATAAACCTATTGGACCCGGGGGCGGTACCCGGCGCCTCCACCAAAAACCGGCGGACTTTCATGAAACGAAGGCCGGCTTTTGATGGGGGCGAAATAGGATCGACAAGGGCGTAAAGATCGAACTTTTGCTCGGCATGATACCGCCGTTATCGGGTCACAAGTGTAGTTGCAAACGACAACAACGCTAAGGAATATGCTCTCGCTGCCTAATGGCGGTGCGGGAATTCCGCTCTAAAGTCCTCACGGTTAGCCCCGTGAGGCGGGGTTCGGAGGTACCTGGCAACAGAAACCTCCACCTTCTCCATTTTGCCTGAATTGGTTATATGATAGCTGACTCGCTATCGGCATTGGCTTTTCCGTTGCTGCCGTTCAGGACATTGCGTATACTTGACCAACGCGTGAGCGTCAGGATCGGAAATGATCCCGGCTCAAGGATTACGCGAAGATTCAAAGTGTTACAGCGTCCTTGGCGCGCAAGCCGCGCCGTGCATGAAAAGACGTTCGAATAAGGGAAAGACAGGACCGCATGGGGCAGGATCATATCCGTTACGACATTCTCGCACAGGATGCCCTTCGCGGCGTTATTCGTAAGGTTTTGGGTGAAGTGGCCGCAACCGGTCGTCTGCCCGGCGACCACCACTTTTTCATCACCTTCCTGACCGGCGCGCCGGGCGTGCGGATTTCCCAGCACCTCAAGGCGAAATATGCCGAGCAGATGACCATCGTTATCCAGCATCAGTTCTGGGACCTGAAAGTAACCGAAACCGGCTTCGAAATCGGCCTGTCCTTCTCGGATACGCCGGAAAAGCTGGTGATCCCCTATAACGCCATTCGCGGTTTCTACGATCCTTCCGTCAATTTCGAGCTCGAATTCGACGTGCCTCTGGCCGAAGAGGAAGAAATCGAAGACGCAGAGATCACCGCTTATCCCGTTTCACATGAGGCCAAGCCCGCTGCCGCTTCCGAGACGCCCAAATCCGGAGAGGAAAAGAAGGAAGGCTCGGTCGTTTCGCTGGATGCCTTCCGCAAGAAGCAATAACGGCTTTTACGCAGCGCTTACGAAACCCGAGGAGACATATCCCCATGGCGGCCGATATCGTCAATCTGCGTCAGTTTCGCAAACAGAAAGCCCGTAGCGAAAAAGAAAAGCAGGCGGAACAGAACCGCCTGTCCTTCGGCCGCACCAAGACCGAAAAAAATCTTACCTCGGCCCTGAACGAAAAGGCCGAAAAGGCGCTCGATCAGGGGCGGCTCGAAAAAAACGATGACGGGGCCGGCAAAGACTGACGGGCCGGCCGGCCGTCGCGGATTTCGGGACTATCCGAAAAGAATCGCAAAACAGGGACTTGCCGGGGAGACATGATTCAGACCTCCAACCGGTTTCACCGGAGACCGATCTGATGATCCGCAAGCACTCCGCGACGTTGCACGGCCACCGCACCAGCATTTCACTCGAGGATGCCTTCTGGGACGAGCTGAAAACCATTGCGGAAAGACGCAAGATCAGTTTCGCGGCCCTGCTTGCCGAAATAGACGACAACCGCTCCGCCGACAGCAATCTGTCCTCGTCACTGCGGGTTTATGTGCTGAACTGGCTGAAAACCCGCTGAGGTTTTCCGGCGTCAGTAAAGGTGGATGCCTCTATCCGGATTTGTCCCACGGACTACAAAAATTACTGCCAAAAACTCGTAACGCCGTGAAAGCATTCATTAAACATTGGCGGCCTAGTCTGCGCTGCAAGGCATTTCCCGTATTGCGTAGCCTTGCTTTCAAATACTGTTTCCAGACCTTTCCCATCCTTCACATCCACCACGAAGCGTTCCCTGGTTTCCGCCGTCAGGGAACGAGTTTACCGTGAGATTCTCGACTCATGCTCGAGGATGATGCAACGTTCCGGGACAGGGTTCCCCACTTTCGCAATATGAAGGCCGATCAGCCCTCCCCTGCCCGCAAGCTCACGGCGTCGCGGGAGCATTTTCCGGCGCCAGTTGCCGGATGGCATTTTCCGTCGGAGGCACCACCAGAACCGGCGCGGATTGCCGCTCGGGCGTCGGCTGTTGCCCCTGTTCCTGCTGTTGCTGCTGCAACCGCTCCTGCTGTTCCTTTTCCTGGCGCAGACGTTCTTCGGCTGCCGCCTTCAGACGCGCCTCTTCTTCGGCCTTGGCCTTGGCTTCCGCCTCCGCCCGTTCCTTCTCGGCCTGCCGCTCGGCCGCCTGCGAGCGATAAAGCGCCACTTCGCGGCGCAGGCGCTGCTTTTCGAGAACGCTGGCCTGCATAGCCTCCACTCGACGGCGTTCCTTTTCGAAAGCCCGGAGCGACAGGTAATTGCTGAGCGCCGAAACGTCGGTCGTCAAAGCCGGCGCGGCAAGCGGACCGTTATAATTCAGGCGCACCGAAGGCTCGGCCCCCGCAACCGTTTCGGTGCCGGGATTGAACAGGAGATCGAGGTCGCCATTCACCGTCGAAGCCGCAAGATCGACCGTTGCATCGGCCGTCAGCGTTACCGGATCGATCCCCGCGCGCAAATTCTTGAAATGAAGCGCGCCGCCATTCAGCGAGAACGGCAAGGCCACATCGCCGAGGCCGATTTCACCCTGCCACAGGCTCTGGTCCACCAGCGGCCGCACCTTGGGCGCGTCGATCGGCTGCTGCAAGCCGTCCGCCGCCTGCAGGATAGGCGGCAGAGTGCCGGGATTGAGCCCCTTCAGCACCAGCCCACCGACCCGGATTTCACCCGAACCGCCTGCCGATTTCAGCATTTCACCGACGCTCTTGCCGGTCGATTCGGCCGTCAGGTCGATGGCGACCCGGCCCGCCGCGACCGGCCCGTTGGCATTCGCCCACAGGATCGGCTCCGGATTGGCGTCGGCGACCGCGATCTTGGTGCGGAAAATGCCCGCCCCCTCGCCCGTCGACATGGCGAGCCGTCCCGTCAGCTTGCCGCCCATGAAGGTGCCGGCAACATCGTCGAGCGACAGGCTGCCCGCATCATGCGTGACCTTGGCCGAAACACCCGTGACCGTGCCGAAAGGGCCGGCCTCGAAGCTTTCCGCTTTCAAGGCAAGCGAAGCCTTGAGCTGCGGGAAGGCGGCCATGGCCAGAGGCTTGGCGTTGAGCGCCCCGGTTTCCGGATCGATTACCGGCCCATAGATCGCATCACCCAGCCAGGCGAGATCGGCCGTTCTGACCGCAAGATCGCCGGTGACGGGATAGGGCGCGGCGCGCTGGAAGGTCAGATTGCCCGAGAACGGATTTCCGCCCGCCTGCCCGCCTATCGAGGAAAGCGCGATCTTTTGCCCATCCACCGCCACTTTCGCGTTGGCCTTCAACGCCATGCCGCCGCCAAGCTGCGGCAGGCCAACGGCGTTCATGATGAGATAGGGCTCGATGTCGGCGCTTTCGAGCGCCACGTCGGCGCTGCCCTCACCGAAATTGGCGGACGAAACGGCAAAGGAACCGTTCATCGAAAAATGCGTGCGCTCCGTCGAGAAGCGCAGTTCCGTTTGGGCGGGCGAGCCGAGCGTGCCGTTGAGCTTGATGGACAAAAGCCCCTCGCCATCCGCATCGAAGGGCAGCGGATCGAGCCCCGCCTGCCCGAACAGGATGGCCGTCGACTGGTTTTTCAGAACCGCTTCCAGCGACATGGCGGTATCATCGGTGATCGACAGGAAATCCGGCATTTTGGCCACAGCCGACAGCCGGCTGCCATTGACGGTACCGGAAACGGCGACATTGGCGCCGCCATTTTCGCTATTGACGGAAACGTCCATTGCCAGGTCGGAATTGGCGTACCACGGCGCACTCGCCGCCAGACGGCTGAGGAATGGATGGTTCGGCAACTTCTGCTGCAGCATGGTGAAGAACGGCTGCATATCCGCCGCATGCAGGTTCACCGTGCCCTTGCCCGCATATTTCAGCAGCGAACCCTGCAGCTCACCCCTTGCCCTGACTTCCGCACCGGCGATGTCTCCGGCCGTCATGTTCTCCAGCGAGAGAACGCCGCCCGCCATGGTGAAGGCGGTCTCGACATGATTGGCGGTCACACCGGCCATGTTGAACCGGTCGGCCTTGAATTTCGCGGTAATGCGGTGGTCGAGCACGGAACTGCCGACCTGATCGCCAAGCGCCAGACTGCCGAGCGCCTTCAGCGCATCGAGATCGATTTCGTTGCCGGCAAGATCGATGGAAAGATTGGAGGTCTTGCCGTCGGAGCGCCGCTCCAGTTCACCCTTCAGCGACGCATCGCCAACTGCAAGCTCCAGATTGTCGAAACGCTGGTTGAGCGTCGTCAGCGAGACATCGGCGGAAAAACCGGCGGCATTGAGCTGGCGGATCGCCGGATCGACGGAACCGGAAAGCCAGTTCGCCAGACCCGAAGGCTGGTTGGAAGCGAGAAGCAGATTGCCGTTGAAGGCGGGGCCGCCGAGAAGCGTCAGCGACCCCTTGGCTTCGAGCTGCGTCCGGCCCGGCAGGGTCGCAACCGCATTCACCACCTGCCAGCCGCTGCCTTCAGGGCGCACATCCAGCCTGATGTCGCGAATGGTCGTATCATCGGAAACGAGCGCCGGAAGGCTGATGCTGGCCTTGCCCGGCACCGGCGGCACCGGAATGCGGGCCACCATGGCCGCAAAGGCCTCGATACGCTGGCGCACCGAGGCGGTGGGCTGGCGCGAGGTCTTGCCAGCCTGCACGACGGGCGGCGCAAAGCGAGCGACATCGATCTGCTGGCCATCGGCCGTCAGCAGGAATTCCGGCTTGGCGCCGGTATCGAGCGTTGCTTCCCCGGTCACGACATAGGGATTTTCGCTGCCGCCGAGTTCCATGCGGTAGCTCGGGATACGCACGCTTTCATTGGTGAGTTCAAAGCTGCCGCGGGTGCGGGGCGAGGAAAACAGCGATTGTCCGGCCTGCTGCTTCTGCTTTTCGTCCTCACGGAAACTGAAGGAGAAAGAACCGCTATAGGCCGGCTTTCCCGCCGTTGCGGCAATTGCGCCATCGAGATCGACCTCGACCGGGTGTTCGTCCGGCACCAGCCGCATCCTCAGCCCCATGCGGCCGGCGGCATAATCCGGCTCGCTGCTGGAGAGCGAGAAGGAGCCCGGATGTCCGTCGACGGCGGCGCGTCCCTCCGCCTTCCATGGCCCGGCCAGCGAATTGGCGGACATGTCGGCATTGAGACCGGTCACGACACGGTTGCGGCCGGATTGCTCATCGATGAATTCGATCTGCCCGCCTTCGATCTGTACGCTTTCCAGAACCACGGTGCGGGCGGGAATTTCCGCCCGGCTGCCACGCATCCAGTCCAGCGTGCCGTCCTTAAGCAGCCTTATCTTGGCCTTGGGTTCCTCGATGCGCATGTCGAAGATACGCGCCTCGCCCGAGAGGAAAGGCGCAAGCTCGGCATCCATGGAAAAACGCGCGACCTGAATGAGCGGCGATCCATCCGCATCCGTTCCGGCGCGCACATCATGCAATGTTACCGAAGGAAAAGGCAGGATACGGGCTTCGACGCGGCCATGCACCACCACCTTTTTGCCGAGAATACGGCTTGCCTGATCCTCGAAATCGCGGCGGAAATCCGTCCAGTCGACGAAATAGGGAATAAGCAGCGCCGAAAACAGCACCACGGCCAGCAGTCCGCCCAGAAAAACCAGAATACGTCCGAGCACTGACCTGCATCTCCCTTCGCGAACGCTGCAAACCTATTCTTTTCTGCCTTAACGGCAAGCAGCCTTTTGTACCAATCAAATATGAGAATGATCAGACAAGCCGGAACAACTTGCCCGGATTGAAGATGTTATCGGGATCGAGCGACGTTTTGATGGCGCGCATGAGATCCAGTGCATTGCCGGCCTCTTCGGCGAGGAAACTCATCTTGCCCTGGCCGATGCCGTGTTCACCTGTGCAGGTGCCGTCCATGGCGATGGCGCGACGGTTGAGACGGGCGACGAAGGCTTCGGTTTTCGCCACACTTTCCGCGTCCTTGCCATCGAACAGAATAAGGACGTGGAAGTTCCCGTCGCCCGCATGGCCGACGATGGGTGCCAGAAATCCGTTTTCCTGAATATCCCGCTGCGTTTCCACCACGCAATCCGCGAGCCGCGAAATCGGCACGCAGACATCGGTGGAAAGCCCGTCGAGATGCGGCGCGAGCGCGCGAGAAGCCCAATAGGCATCGTGCCGCGCTTTCCAGAGCTTGTTGCGCTCGGCAGCGTCGCTCGTCCAGCGGAAATCGACGCCGCCGCATTCGGCGGCGATCTCGGCGAACTGCTGCGATTGCAGCGCCGCCGTTTCCTCGGTGCCGTGGAATTCCACGAAGAGTGTCGGCTTCTCGGCGTAGTTCAGACCGGAATAGGCATTGCAGGCCCGCACCTGCACTTCGTCCAGCAATTCGATGCGGGCGACCGGAACCCCCATCTGGATCGTCATGATGACGGCATCGCAGGCAGCCTTGATGCTGTCGAAAGTGCAGACCCCGCCGGCGATCTTTTCCGGAATACCCTGAAGCCGCAGCGTAACGGAGGTAATGACACCCAGCGTACCCTCTGCACCGACGAAAAGCCGCGTCAGATCGTAACCCGCAGACGACTTGCGGGCGCGCCGCGCGGTGCGGATTTCCTCGCCATTGGCGACGACGGCGGTAACGGCCAGCACATTGTCCTTCATGGTGCCGTAACGCACGGCATTGGTGCCGGAGGCCCGCGTCGAGGCCATGCCGCCGATGGAGGCATTGGCGCCGGGATCGATGGGGAAGAACAGGCCGGTATCGCGCAGATAGACATTGAGGTCCTCGCGCGTCACACCCGGCTCCACCGTCACGTCAAGATCTTCGGCATTCACCTCAATGATGCGATTCATCCGGCTGAAATCGATGCAGATTCCGCCGTTCGGCGCATTCACCTGCCCTTCCAGCGAAGAGCCAGTTCCGAAAGGAATGACCGGCACCTTATATTGCGCGCAGACCTTTACCACCGCCTTCACATCATCGGCGCTCTCGGCAAAAACGACGCCGTCAGGCGCCTGCAGCGTCAGATAAGTGGTGGTGTGGCCATGCTGTTCGCGGAACGCCTGTCCGGTCTGGAGCCTGTCTCCAAGCTGCTGCTTCAGCACCGCGAGTGCCGACGCGATGCCCTCTTCGTTCCGCTTTCCCGCCACCACATCTTTCAGCGCCATCGTCCGTCTCCACCGCAACATCTGCCCGTAAAGGATTCGATCCGTTACGAAATTCCGTCAGGTGGTATGGGATAAGGTTAACGCTTTGTCCAGCATCGCGATTGCGCCAAACACTGTTTGGCGGCAACCGCTTTTATTCCGCCGCCAGCAGCGGCTTGTCCTCTTCCAGCGCCTTGCGGCGGGCGGCAAGTTCAAGCTCGCGGTGAAGACGGATTTCCTCATCCGCCTGCGGTTTCGCGAAGCGGGCGATCAGCAGGTAGGAGACCGGCGTGATGTAAAGCGTCACCAGCGTCGCAAAGCCGAGGCCGCCGACGATGACCCAGCCGAGCGCGATGCGCGCTTCCGCGCCGGCACCCTGCGCCAACACCAGCGGAACACCGCCGAGAATGGTCGCAATCATCGTCATCATGACAGGGCGCAGGCGAATGCTCGTCGCCTTTTCAATGGCTTCCCGCACGGTTGCGCCCTGATCGCGCAGATGATTGGCGAATTCCACGATGAGAATACCGTTTTTCGCCATCACCCCGACGAGCAGCACGAGCCCGATCTGGCTATAGACGTTGAGGCTTGAACCGGTAACGAGCAGCGCGATGACCGCGCAGGCAAGGCCGAGCGGCACCGTCGTCATGATGATGACCGAACTCAGCACACTTTCGAACTGCGCCGCCAGCACGAGGAAGATGATGGCGATGGCAAAACCGAAGGTCAGCAACATGCCGCTCGAATTTTCCTCGAGCGTCGCCGCTTCGCCCAGCGGCAGCAGGCGTGCGCCGACCGGCATGACGGATTGCGAAAGCTCATTCACCTTTTGCAGCGCCTCGCCCAGCGAAACGCCGTCCTTGAGATTGGCGGTAAAGCCGACGGAGGGAAGCTGCTGCTCGCGGTTGAGCTGCGGCGCAACCGCATTTTCCTTCAGGGTGGCGATGACCGACATCGGCACGATCTTGCCGTCGCCCGTTTTCAGGAAGACGTTTTCCAGATCCGTCGGATCGTTGATCGGCCGGGTGGAGGACAGGAGCCGCACCGGGATCGCATCGCCATCCACGAAGACGTCGACAATCGAGCGCCCTTCCAGCAGCGACTGCATGGCGCGCGACAGGCCGGTGATATCGATGCCGAGATCCGACGCACGCTCGCGGTCGATGGAGACGGAGATTTGCGCCTGATTGGGTTCATTGTCGAAACGCGGCGTATCGAACAGGCCGCTTTCCTCCATGGAAAGCAGCAATTTCTGCGTCGCCTCGGTCAGCGCCGCATAGTTGCTGCCAACCATCGCCATCTGCAGGCCGTTACCGGCACCGCGAATTCGGAGGCTGTTCGGCTGCATTGCATTGCCGCGCAGTGCCGGCACCCTGTTGGCGGCAGAGGTGACATCGGCGGCAATCTGGTTCTGCGTGCGCTCACGGTCGGCCCAGGGCGCAAGCGTCAGCACCATGAAACCGGTATTGGACGAGCCGTTCATGCCGGTGATGGAGTAAATATTGCGGATTTCACCGCTGTCGCGCAGCGGCTGCAGGTTTTCTTCGATCCGCTGCAACTGATCGCGGGTATATTCGAGGCTGACGCCCTGCGGCGCGGTGACCCGCATCATGATCGAGGCGCGGTCCTCGCGCGGCGTCAACTCGTTCTGGATCATGCCGAAGGCGATCCACGACAGGCCGGAAAAGATCAGCGCCACGACGATGACGATCAGCGGATTGTTGAGGCAGGCGGAAAGCGTTGACTTATAGGTGGAGGCAAATACATTGCCGAACCAGGCAAGCGGCCCCGTCGGCTCCTTCAACCCCTCCTTCAGCATGCGCGAGGCGAGCATCGGGCAGAGCGTCAGCGCCACGATGGAGGACAAGCCCACCGCGAAGGCCAGCACGAAACCGAATTCGCGGAACAGGCCGCCAAGCTGGCCCGGCAGGAAGGAGAGCGGAATGAAGACGGCGGCAAGCGTCGCCGTCGTCGCGATGACCGCGAAAAAGACTTCCTGCGTGCCGAGAACGGCAGCGGCGCGCGGCCCCATGCCTTCTGCCCGGCGGCGCACGATATTTTCCAGCACCACGATGGCGTCATCGACCACGAGACCGGTCGCCAGAACGATGGCAAGCAGCGTCAGAATATTGACCGAGAAGCCGACCATATAGATGGCGACGATAGTGCCGATCAGCGCCACCGGCATGGTGATTGCCGGAATGAGGGTGGCGCGCCAGTCGCGCAGGAAGAGATAAAGCACGACGACGACGATGATCGCCGAGAGACCGAGCGCCAGCTCGACCTCATGCAGCGCGCCTTCGATGAAGACGGCATCGTCACTGGTGACGACGATGCGCGTACCTTCGGGCAGATTGGCCGACATGGCGTCGACGGCCGCCTTCACGCCGGTCGAGATGCTGAGCGTGTTCGACTGCGCCTGCCGGATGACGCCGAGACCGACACCCTGCACGCCGTTGGAGCGCAGCGAGGTGGATTCATCATCCGCGCCCAGCATGACGGTCGCGACGTCCCTGAGGCGGATATTGTTCTTGATCAGGAGATTGGAGAAATCCTCGGGCTTCGTCAGGCTGGCGGTGGCGCGCACGACGATGTCCTGCGTCGTGCTTTTCAGCGACCCCGCCGGCACGTCGAGGGCTGCGCTGGCAAGCGCGTTCGAAACATCGGTCACCGTCAAACCGCGGCTGGCGAGCGCCGCCTGATTGAGATCGACTCGGAAAACCTTTTCCTGATCGCCGTAAAGCTCCACATCGGCCACGCCGTCGACGGCGGCCAGACGGTCGATGATCTCGTCATCCACCAGCTTGGTCAGGTCTTCCATGCTGAGCGTGGAGGAAGTGACGGCAAGGCGCATGATCGGCTGGCTGTCGGAATCCGCCTTGATGATCTGCGGCTCGTCGGCATCGTCAGGCAGCTGATTGGTGACGCGGCCGATGGCGTCGCGCACATCGTTGGCGGCAACCGCCAGATCGACATTGTCGCCGAATTCCAGCGTCACGCGGCTGGTGCCGAATTGCGAGTTGGACGAGATGGCCTTGACGCCGCTGACACGCGCCACCGCACCTTCGATGGTCTGTGTCACCTCCTGATCGATGGTTTCGGGCGCGGCCCCCTCATAGGTGGTCCTGACGCTGATCGTCGGCCGGTCGACATCAGGCAGTTCGCGCACTTCAACGCCCACCAGCGCCGCAAGGCCGGCAACGACCAGCAGCGTGTTGAGAACCGCCGCCAGAATCGGCCGGCGCACGAACAATGCCGTAAAGGCGAGCTTGGAATCCTGCCCGGAGGGTGGCTGCGTCGTCATTGGCTGGCAACCTCTTCAGGCTTCGGCTGGTTGCCAACGCGGACCGCGCCGCCTTCCCTCACACGCTGAAGGCCCTCGATCACGACAGGTTCGCCATCCGCCAGCTCCGCCTTGACGAGAACGGCATCGGGATTGCGTTGCACGATCTGCACCCGCACTTTGTTCGATTTATTGTCGGTCACACGCCAGACGTAAGAGCCTTCCGCATCCCATTGCACGGCCAGCGGATCGACCGAGGCATAGGTTTCCCCGGCAAAACGCATGGTGACGCCGAAGGACATGCCCGCCCTCAGCTCGTCCTTTTCATTGCCGAATTTCGCCCGGATGCGGATCGTGCGGCTCGCCTCATCGACGCGGTTGTCGACGGCCTCGATCTCGCCCTTGAAGGTCTCACCCGGCCGGGAAATGGACGTGGCCTCCACCGGCATGCCGACCTTGATCGCGGTTGCGAACCGCTCGGGAGCCCAGAAATTGACGAGAATTTCCGAACGGTCATCGATGCTGACGATGGTTGACTGCGTGGTGACGTTATCGCCGATATTGGCGGCGACGATACCCGCCACACCCTCTATCGGCGCAACGATGTCGCGCCGCTTGAGATTGAGTTCGGCGGTGCTCAGCGCAAGCTTGGCGGCTTCCTCGGCAATCTGCGCATCCAGCACGTCGAGGCGGGAAACGGATTTCAGGTTCTTGTAGGAATTGGATTTTTCAACGGCGCTACGCAGCGCCACCTGCGCCTTGTCGCGCTCGATCACCTGCTCTTCATCGTCGAGCCGCGCCAGCACCTGCCCCTTCACGACGCGTGCACCGGACGACGTGCGAATTTCGGAAAGCGTGCCGGAAGCCTGCGGCATGACGACAACCGACTGGATCGCCTCGCCATTACCGATGGCGTTCAGCCGGTCATTGACCGTGCCTTTCTTCACCGGGGCCGTCACCACCAGTGTGGCGTTGCCGTTGCGGCGCGCACCGCCGGCGTTTTGACCCGAACCGGGCGTAGTGGCGGCAACCTCGACGGCGCTGGCAGGCGTTTTGCCAAGCCCCATGCTGGCGAGCACATTGCGGGCTTCGGGCGAATAGAAGCCCCAGAGACAGAGCCCCGCCCCCACCACGGCAACACTGACACCCACCTGTTTCCAGACCCGCATATATTTCTCCGGTTGATCCGCGCAGCATAAAGCATTCCCGAAAATCTGCGTTCCGGGACAGATGCAGTATTCCTGCTTGGCTGAGGCAAGGCAACGCACAAATCCGTTCCTTACGTAATTGTAATTTGGGCGCAATTGCCGCCAGAAGCAGCCAATCCGCAATCCATCCGTGCATTCCTGTCGCAAATATTCGCCATTGGGCTAATCTGCGCCCTCGATACGCCATAACCGGAGGGAGCCATGAGCACCGTGACGAAGACCGAAAACCCGGAAACCGACCCGCGCGTCAAGGCGGTGTTCGATGACATCCGCGCCACCCGCAAATCGGATTTCATCAACAATATGTGGCTCTACCTCGCCTTCGATGCCGATCTGCTTGAAAAGACATGGGGTGAGGTCAAGGCGGTGATGGCGACACCTTCGGCGCTCGATCCCGTGGTGAAGGAAATGCTCTATATCGCCGTTTCCGTCACCAATGGCTGCTCCTATTGCGCCCATTCCCACACGGCAGCAGCAAAAGCCAAGGGCATGACCACCGAACAACATGCCGATTTGCTGCGCGTCATCGCGCTTGCCGCCAAGACCAACCAGCTTGCGGTGGCGTTGCAAGTGCCCGTTGACGCCGCTTTCGACGCCGACAGGCAGACATGAAACGAAAAAATGCCTTGGAATGGGCGTTTTGACGGTTGATACCGGAATAAAAGCAGAACACGGTTCTGGCCTTTATATCCCGAATCACTACATTGGGCCGCATGAGCAACAGTTTTGACGATATGCCGTTCTTCGATGAGGAACCCGCCGCACCGCGCAGGGCAACGAACAATGCCGGTGCGGAAAGCGGCGGCGGGCTTGGCATTGCCGCCCGCGCCATGGCGGCGCGCGATCAGACGCGTGCTGCGCCCGACTATCTTTCCGGCCTCAACCCGGAACAGCGCGATGCCGTGGAAACGCTGGACGGACCAGTTCTCGTGCTCGCCGGCGCCGGCACCGGCAAGACCCGCGTTCTGACCACCCGCATCGCCCATATTCTGGCCACCGGCCGCGCCTATCCAAGCCAGATTCTTGCCGTGACCTTCACCAACAAGGCTGCCCGCGAGATGAAGGAGCGTATCGGCGTTCTCGTCGGCGGCGCTGTCGAGGGCATGCCCTGGCTCGGCACCTTCCACTCCATCGGCGTCAAGCTTTTGCGCCGCCATGCCGAACTCGTCGGCCTGAAATCGGACTTCACCATTCTCGATACCGATGACGTGGTGCGGCTGATCAAGCAGCTCATTCAGGCCGAAGGGCTGGACGACAAGCGCTGGCCGGCGAAGCAGTTCGCCGGCATGATCGACGGCTGGAAAAACAAGGGCCTGACGCCGCTGGACATTCCGGAGGGTGACAGCCGCGCTTTCGCCAATGGCAAGGGCCGCGAACTTTACACCGCCTATCAGAACCGCCTGAAAACGCTGAACGCCTGCGATTTCGGCGACCTTCTGATGCATCCCATCAGCATCTTCCGCCGCCACACCGATATTCTGAAGGAGTATCACCAGAAGTTCCGTTACATTCTGGTGGACGAATATCAGGACACCAATACGGCGCAATATATGTGGCTGAGGCTGCTTGCCCAACGCGCCAAGGGCGAACCGCAGAACGTCTGTTGCGTGGGTGACGACGACCAGTCGATCTATGGCTGGCGCGGTGCGGAAGTGGACAATATCCTCCGCTTCGACAAGGATTTCCCCGGCGCCAAGGTCATCAAGCTCGAGCGCAACTACCGCTCCACCGAACATATTCTCGGCGCGGCCGGCCATCTGATCGCCCATAATGAAGGGCGTCTCGGCAAGACGCTCTTCACCGAACGCAGCAGCCCGGATGACGAAAAGGTCGTGGTGCATGCCGCCTGGGATTCCGAGGAGGAAGCCCGTGCGGTCGGCGAGGAGATCGAACAGCTCCAGCGCAAGAACCATAATCTGAACGACATGGCGATCCTCGTCCGCGCCTCCTTCCAGATGCGCGAGTTCGAAGACCGTTTCGTCACGCTTGGCCTCAATTACCGCGTCATCGGCGGCCCGCGCTTTTATGAGCGCCTCGAAATCCGCGACGCCATGGCCTATTTCCGCCTTGTCTGCCAGCCGGCTGACGATCTCGCCTTTGAGCGGATCGTCAATACGCCGAAGCGCGGTCTTGGCGATACGACGATCCGTAACCTGCACGACTATGCCCGCGCCCGCGATATTCCGATGCTGGCAGCGGCCGCCGACATCATCGAGACCGACGAGCTGAAACCGAAGGCGCGCAAGGCGCTGTTCGATGTGGTGCAGGATTTCCGCCGCTGGCAGGGCCTCTTGGAAAACACCGAGCACACCACGCTTGCCGAGCAGATTCTCGACGAAAGCGGCTATACCGCCATGTGGCAGGCCGACAAGACGGCCGAAGCGCCCGGACGGCTTGAGAACCTGAAGGAACTCATCCGCTCGATGGAGGCCTTCGAGAGCATGCGCGGCTTCCTCGAGCACGTCGCCCTCGTCATGGATGCAGAGCAGAACGAAAATCTCGATGCCGTCTCCATCATGACGCTGCATTCCGCCAAGGGCCTGGAATTCGACACCGTCTTCCTGCCCGGCTGGGAAGAAGGCCTGTTCCCGCACCAGCGGGCGCTGGACGAAGGCGGGCGCTCCGGTCTGGAAGAAGAACGCCGCCTCGCTTACGTTGGCATCACCCGCGCCAAGAAGCTCTGCCATATCTGGTTCGTGTCGAACCGGCGCATTCACGGGCTGTGGCAATCCACCCTGCCCTCGCGTTTCCTCGATGAATTGCCGCCCGCCCATGTGGATGTCGCGGCGTCCGACAGCAGTTACGGCGGTTATGGCGGACGCGGGGGCTACGGCCAGTCGCGTTTCGACAAGGCCGATCCTTTCACCAACAACTATTCCACCCCCGGCTGGAAGCGCGCGCAGCAGAACCGCAGCGACGCCACCCGTGACAATTGGGGCACGCGCTCCGGCCATGCGGTGGAACGGATCGGTTATGGCGAAAGCGGCCCGCGCACCCGCACGATCGACGGCGAACTGGTGGCGAAATCCGTCGCCGACACGCCATCGAAATTCTTTGTTGGCGACCGCGTCTTCCACCTCAAATTTGGCAATGGCAACATCGCCGCCATCGAAGGTAACAAGCTGACGATCGACTTCGACCGCGCCGGGCAGAAGCGCGTGCTGGACGGATTTGTGGAAAAGGTCTGATTCGGCAACCATGAGTGCCTGAAGGGTGCTTTTTCCATAGCCCGCGTCATGCCGTTGCAATAAAGGAGTTGCAATGGGGAAGTGGAACAGGCGAGGACAGCTTTGCATATATTACCGAAAAGCCAGCGCAGGCTCGCCGTTTTCCTGATCAATATGGACAGCGCCACCAAACGCCTCGCGGATATGACCGCGCGCCTCGATGCCATGGGGCTCAAGGCGGAGCGTGTCCCCGGCGTCAATGGCAGGGAACTGAATTACCCCATCCCGGAATTCAGCGAGATTTCCTACATGCTCATGCATGGCCGCCGCACCTCGCCGCCGGAAATCGGCTGCTATCTCAGCCATGTCACCTGCGCCAATAAATTCATGGCGGGCGATGCCGATATCGCACTCATCCTCGAGGATGACGTGGTCTTCGACGATGATTTTCTCAACGCCATCGACGAGGCGGTGCTGAATGGCGGCGACTGGGATTTGCTGCGGCTCACGACCGTCAGCAATGGCCGCAAATTCCCGTTCCGCCAGCTTTCCAATGGTCGTTCGCTCGCCATTGCCATCACGCGGGAAAAAGGATCGGGAGCCTATCTCGTCAACCGCCGCGCCGGAAAATGGATATCGAAGCTGATCCCCATGCGGCTCGCTTATGACATCGCATTCGATCTGGAATATCTCGCAGGGCTGAAGGCGGCCTTCCTCTACCCGCTCTGCGCCACGCAGGATGCGGATGGGGAAAGCCAGATCCAGAACAATCTGCGCATCTACCGCCTGCCGCGCTGGCGCTATTTCACCGTTTTGCCCTATCGCGCCTATCTGGAAACCAGCCGGTTCCTGCTGCGCGGCATTCGCTTCGCAGTCGCCAAAGTGTCCGTTGCGATGGAGCGCGGCAAAGGCAAAACCGCCCCAGCCGGTCGTTGATCGATCCGTCTTATACTTCGCCGGGCGTGAAGCCGACGAGGTAGACCGCCGCGATCACGGCTGCGAGAATGAAAATAGAAATGACGAAAATCGTCATCCGGTTCAATGGTTTGCGCGTCGTCTTCTTCATGGTGGAATAATGCGTGGCCGCATCGCTTGTTCCGCAACGCACAGGATAATGTCGTCTAAAACCGTGAGCCGGCGCAATTCGATTCCGCTTCAGGCACATATGGGCTAAAGCTCGTCTCCATCTTCAGCTTTCCGGCCCGCCATGACAGACACGACGCATCCACGCCTCAACCCGCTGCATCTTGCCGCCGCCTTCGCCAGCGGCTGCCTTTTGACATTGATGGTGCATTTTAACGGTCAGCTTGCCCATTACGGCAATGCGCTGTTTTCCTCCTGGACGGCGCATGGCACCGGCACGGTGGCGGCGCTGATCTATCTCGCCATCATGCGCCCGAAGAAAGAAGTGGGCGCAGCGGAAAAACCGAAAGCGCCGCTCTGGGCCTATTGCGGCGGGGTCGTGGGTGCGGCCATCGTCATCCTCACCTCCACCGCCGTCAATTCGCCGCTGGCGCTTTCCGGCACCATTGCGCTCGGGCTTGGCGGACAGGTGATCTTCAGCCTTCTCGCGGATCTTTTCGGCCTCTTCGGCCTGCCCAGAAGAAAGCCGGACCTGCGGGACATGGCGGCGGTGGCGCTGATCCTGTGCGGTAGCGCGCTCATCATCCTTGTCGGGAGAACGGCATGATCGTCTGGATCGCCATGGCCTTTACCGGCGGCGTCTTCGTGGCGCTGAGCCGCCAGATCAACGGCCGCCTCAGCCTGTCCAACTCGCCGCTCATCGCATCGTTCTGGAACCACATTGTCGGTTTTGCCGTACTGACGGTCATTGGCCTCATCGTCGGCGGCCTCATTCCGCCGGGCGCCGCCGATGCGCCCTGGCTTGCCTTTATCGGCGGGCCGATCGGCGTCGTCTTCATCGCTTCGGGAAGCTGGCTCATTCCGCGCATCGGTGCGGTCAATACCGCCCTTCTGGTCATCAGCGGCCAGATGGTTTCAGGCGTGGTTCTCGATCTTTTCGGCGATCATCCGCCGAAACTCTGGGCAAGCGCACTCGGCATTCTGCTTATCCTCGCCGGCATGGTGCTCACACAGCGGCGCGGTCGCTAGAGCATTTCCCGCAAAAGTGCGCAGCGGTTTTACATCAGGAAAATGCGGAAAGCTCAGGAATCGCTGCCGCGCGAAAACATGCCGAGCAGGGTTTTGCCACCGCTTTTACCGCCGCTGCTTGCAAGTGTCGGCCGGTTGCCGTTCAATTTCGGCACCACCACCATGCGCTTGACTTCGCCGCGCTTGAAGGCCGCAAGGAAGCGCGGGTAATCCCGGAACACCACGCAGCCATTCGATTCGCCGCGTTTCGCCAGCATGTAGGTATGCGCCAGAAGACCGTCGCGGCCGTGCGGGTTGACGCCGTTTTCCGGCGTCAGGCGAATGGCCTCGACGCCATGGAAACGCGCCTCGCGCATCGTCAGACGATAGCTGGAAGGCGGCGTCGAACCGCGCATTCTCACATGCACGTAATCGGGGTTGTCGCGCATCTTGCCAATGCCGGAATGCGCTTCGAGTTTCTCGCCATTCGGCATGTGCACCACGCCCGAGGAAATATCGTAGATCGCCGTGCCGTTGCCGCGATCCGGCCACGGAACCGCATCCATCTTGCTCGGCTCGCGCATCGGATTGTCAGGTTTTGCAAAAGCGAGCATGGCGCCGGTGCTCTGCTTCGGCGGCGCAGGCGCCCTCAAGGGAACCGGCGCATCGAAAGCCGGTGCCGAAGCGACGTCCGGAACATGGCCCTCGGTCTTGGACGGTGTCGCGGGACGCGGTGACGGCTCGACTGTCTGAGCCGTTGCGACCTCGGGGCGGAAGCTCGGCAGCGGCACATCATCGGGCAGCAGGCTGCTTGCCTCTTCCTCGATCTGCGGCCGCGCCAGCGCCACTTCAAATGCCGGGTGCTGCGGAACGGCGCTCTGATAGGCAACCTCGGAGGTGCGACCCAGCGCCGAATCGACGATCGCCGACGGCTTGAGCGCGGCAAGCTGCTTCACGGTCGCCTGCCCTTTTGCGTTGGCAGCCGCGCCGAAGCGCTCACTGAATTCCTTCGCGCCGATCTCGGGCATGATGCCGGCGAGGCGAACCGCCTTCTGCTGGCCATGGCTGTGGTCGCTCAGGCGGGAGAACTTGCGCACGTGAATATCCCGCGCGGCCGCGTGGGCAATTGCCGTCTCAGTGGAAGCGAATCGCGTCACCAGCGTCTTTTCAAACTGCCCGACACCATGCGAAGCGGCGGCCATGCTGTGCAGCGAGGCAAAGGCAGCGAAGGCGAAAAGGCCGGCAAAGGCGCCGCCGCCGAGAAGGGCGGACATTCGGCCGAACGCAAAGGATTTGCCTCTCTTGACGGAAGACGAACCGGCAAGACCGGCGCCATTATAGGCCGCAGCAGAAAACGCCATGATACTCGTTACTCGAACCGTTCACGCACACCCGGCCGACGCCGGAGGGATTTAGGGACATCCGAAGGGCGGGCAAACACCACGCCGGTTTCGGAACTGACTGGTTCGAAGCATGACGAATTATGGTAACCAAAGTGTTTACGAGTCCCTGCAAAAATAATTCGTTAAGGTCTGCGCATTGTAAGGCGAAGGCAAAACAATGACTTGCGCCGAGACTGCGTGCATCCGCACCGCATCTTCCCGGGAAATGCCCCTCAAAGGGTCGTCATCGGCCTAAAAAATTTCCGTCGCCGCATTGTCAGGTAAATTCCGACTTGGCCGGAAATTTGCTGCAAATGCGGCAGGACTGCGACAGGGCAAGCCCCCTGCCCGAAACACCCGTGCCTGCCGGAGAGGTCGAAAGGGGCTTGATCCGTTAAAGCCGGCTTGGCATCCTGCCCTGAAAAGGGAGGCACATCATGAAGGCGCTGCTGCTCATCGATATCCAGAACGGTTTTTGCCCGGGCGGCAATCTGGCCGTTGCCGATGGCGACATGATCGTGCCCATCGCCAATGCCCTGATCGACAATGGCGGCTACGATCTCATCGTCGCCTCGCAGGACTGGCACCCGGAAAATCACGGCAGCTTCGCCTCCCAGCATCCCGGCAAGAAACCCTTCGACATGGGCGAACTCTCCGGCAAACCGCAGATGATGTGGCCGGACCATTGCGTGCAGGGCACGCCGGATGCGGAATTTCATCCCGACCTCAAGACGGACGCCTTCGATTATATTCAGCAGAAGGGCGAAAACCCCGCCGTCGACAGCTATTCCGCCTTTCGCGACAATGATCAGGGCGCGACGACGGGACTGGCCGACTATCTGAGCCGTCAGGGTGTCACGCAACTCGACGTCTGCGGCCTTGCCACCGATTATTGCGTCAGTTTCTCGGTGCTCGATGCCCTCGACATGCTGCCCGGTGTGAATGTCCGTTTCATCGAAGATGCCAGCCGTGGCATCGATCCGCAGGGCATCAAGGCCGCGATTGCGACGATGCGGGAAAAAGGCGCGGCCATTCTCAAAAGCCGCGACATTTTGCGGGACTAGTTTAGCGCGGCTTCGGCTTCTCCAGCACGTCGATATCGCCTGCTGCATCCTCAAGGCGTCTCAGGATCGCGGCATGCGCATCCCTGAGCCCCTCATTGTAAAAAACATGCCCCAGCTCCTCGACCAGAAAATCCACGAAGATTTCCGCCTGCAGATGGCCGATCTCGGCTTCGGTCTCCCGGGCAAGATAGTCCCGGATGCGTGCGGCCAGGGCGGCCTTTTCCTGCTTTTCCAGCATCGATCTTCCATCGTCTGACTGTTGAGGGGTCCGGGAGGAAGGCGGTGAAACCATCCGTCCGGCACCGGCCATATGGGGCGTTACCGTAACGGAAGCTTCAAGGGAATCAATCGATCCATTCATGCAATTCGTTTGCCAGCCGGGCGGGACGGCGATAGAGCGGCGGGCAAGGAGTTTCCAGAAATGTTCAATGCAGATTTTCGCGAGGGATTGAAGAGCGGTTTCCCGATCGCCCTCTCCGCCGCCCCCTTCGGTGCGCTGTTCGGCGCGGTCGCAGTCGATAATGGGCTCAGCGTCACCGAAGCCACGATCATGAGCGGCACCGTCTATGCGGGCGCGAGCCAGCTCGTGGGTATCGAATTGTTCGGCCAGAAGGTTGCCCCCTGGCTGATCGTTCTTTCCGTCTTCGCCGTCAATTTCCGCCATATCCTCTATTCGGCCGCCATTGCCCGGATGATCTCGAACTGGTCTTTCCTGCAAAAAGCCGCGGGCTTCTTCGTGCTGGTCGATCCGCAATTCGCCGAATCGGTCAGGAAATACGAAAATACCGGCACGGTCGGCTTTTCCTGGTACATGGGCTTTGCAGCGCCGGTCTACGTGCTGTGGCTGGCCATGACCATTCTCGGCGCATCGCTCGGCAATATGGTCGGCGATCCAAAAGCCATCGGTCTCGATGTACTGCTGCCGATCTATTTCATGGGCATGGTCTTGAGCTTCCGCCAGCGGGAGAATTTCTACCCTGTCATGCTGGCAAGCGCGGTTGGCGCAACGGTCGCCTATCACATCGTCGGTTCGCCGTGGCATGTCAGCCTCGGCGCCGTCGCCGGAATTCTCGTCGCGGTCCTCTATCCGCCGAAGCCGAATTCTGAAAGCGGGGTGGAAACGCCATGAGCGACATGCTGCACACCGATACGCTGATCCTGATCGCGCTCGCCGCCATCGCCACCTATCTGACCCGCATCGGCGGTTATGTGCTGATGACGCGGATGAAATCCATCCCGCCACGCATGGAGGCGGGACTGAACGCCGTTCCCGTGGCGGTTTTGACCACGCTCGTCGCACCCGCCTTTTTCGAAGGCGGATACGAGGTGAAGATCGGCATGGTTGCAGCGCTTCTGGTCTGCCTGCGCTTTCCCGGCCTGACGATGCTCGCCGTCGGCTGGGCCATCGTCATCGCCATCAGGCATTTCGGGCTGCTTTAAGCGACCCGCTCCAATGGCTTCGTGGCGGCAACGAGCCACGCCTTAACCTCCTCGTCGGTGATCAAGGGAGAAAGCTTCTCCAGAACCCCGGCGTGATAGGCGTTCAGCCAGTCCAGTTCTTCATCGGTCAGGAGAGCGGCGACAACCAGCCTGCGGTCGATGGGGCACCAGGTCAGCGTTTCGAAGGAGAACATCGGCTGGTCGCCGCCGGCCACCTCTTCCGCCTCGCGTACATAGATGAGGTTCTCGATGCGGATACCGAAAGCGCCGGGCCGGTAATAACCCGGCTCGTTTGACAGGATCATGCCGGGCAGAAGCTCCTGTGTCGAAAGCCGCGAAATGCGCTGCGGCCCCTCATGCACCGAAAGATACGACCCGACGCCGTGGCCGGTGCCATGGGCGTAATCCGCTCCCGCTTTCCAGAGCGCAATGCGCGCCAGCGGATCGAGATCGCAACCGCGCGTTCCCTTCGGAAACCGTGCGGTGCTGATGCCGATCATGCCCTTCAGCACCAGTGTAAAGAAACGCTTCTGCTCTTCCGGCACCGTGCCGATTGCAACGGTACGGGTGATATCCGTGGTGCCATTGACATATTGCGCGCCGGAATCGACGAGGAACATCTCGCCGTCCGCAAGTGTGCGGTCGGTATCGGTGGTGACGCGATAATGGATGATGGCGGCATGTTCACCGGCACCTGAAATCGTATCGAATGACACGTCCTTGAGCGGGTTTTGCAGCCCCTGCCCCACCTTGACCCGAGCGGCCTCCAGCGCCTTGACGGCGGCGATTTCGGTGACGCTGCCCGGTTGCTGGCGGTCCAGCCAGCAGAGATATTCGACCATGGCCGCGCCGTCCTGCACATGAGCGGCTGCCGAGCCGGCAAGCTCCGCCTTGTTCTTGCGCGCGCGCGGCAGGCGAACGGGATCGGCCTCCTCTATCAGCGAGCCGCCCGCCGCCGTGATTGCGCCGGTCAGCGCCACCGGAGTCAGATCCGCATCCACCATGACGCGGCCCTTGGCGCTGGCAATGGCATGCAGACGGTCAGCGATCTTCGACGGCGGCAATTGTGTCGCAAGCTGCGCCAGATAGGCCTCGGTCTCGATGCCGGTCTTACGCTTGTCGAGAAAAATATCCGCCCTGCCATCGGCGTAGATGATGGCGCGGGCGAGCGGATGCGGCGTATGCGGCACGTCATTGCCGCGAACATTGAAAATCCAGGCGATGGAGGATGGATCGGTAACCAGCAGGGCATCCGCGCCTTTTACCGAGACCGTCTCCGCCAGCGAGGCGATCTTTTCCTTCGCCAGCCTGCCAGTAAAGGCCTCTGGCTGGATAACGACAGGCTCCAGCGGCTCAGAGGGACGGTCCTGCCACAGGGCATCGAGCGGATTCTTTTCCAGGAGGACGACCGAACCGCCCTTTCCGGCAAGCACCTTTTCCAGCCGCTTCAACTCCGCGCCGGTGTGCAGCCATGGATCGATGCCGAGCCGGAAACCCTGTGGAGCATGTTCGGCCAGCCAGACGGAGGGCGGCGCGCCAACCAGATCGCCGCCGCTGAAGACCGATTGATCGACCTGCGACTTGAGCTGCGTCGTATAACGGCCATCGACGAAAACCACCGCCTCCGTGCGCGTCACCAGCGCAATGCCGGCGGAACCGGTAAACCCCGTCAGCCAGGACAGGCGCTCGGCGCACTCCGGCACATATTCCCCCTGATATTCATCGGCGCGCGGCACCAGAAAACCGTCGATACCAATGGCATCGAAACCGGCGCGCAGCGCCTCGACGCGGGCCTTGCCAAATTGCGGCGCAGATTTGTTTTCGAAGGTCTGGAACATGGGCGTCTTTCGGGAACTGTCATGGAGAAAAGCTGCAAGGTGCGCCGTCAAATCATTGGCGCGTAACGACAATGCCACGCGGACAAAGCCGGTTTCAAGCCATATATGACAGACCGGATTGCGGCGATAAATTGTGCACATTTTGTGAAATAAGTAATACTCAAGGCAAAGTGACATGTGATAAACGCATATCTACCCTGAGATATCCCCTCTAACTAAACAAAAACACATCGCTTATCTTCAGATCAACACAGCGAGAGAGACACTCTCCTGGCAAACAAGGATTTGAAGCAATGGCAAAATCTTTCCTCCGCACCGCCTTCGATCGCGTCGTTGAAGCACGCGAGCGTCAGGTCAGCCGCCATGTCAACGCAGCCCTTCTGAACCTCGACGACAAGTCGCTGGAAGCGCTCGGCATGAACCGCGCCGATCTGCGTCGCAAGGCAAACTCCAGCTACGTATTCTGATGACGTCCGGCGCGGCGATCCTCCCTCCACCGCGCCGAACAGGAATACGTCGACCCGCTTGAGCAAGCTCCTCCCATGCTCGCGGGTTTCCAGGCGGCGCGAAAGCGCCGCCTTTTCTTTTGCCCGAAAGGGATGTTGCCGCTGGTTCAGTCTTTACGCAGATGCAGCGTGACCCAGCCGTTGCGCCAGATGGTGCGGACATGGGAAAGCCGGGCGCCATTATAGGCGGAAAGCACCTTCCAGCGCTGTGACGCCAAAATGCCGGACAGGATGACGGTGCCGCCGGGCGCCAGATGCGTGACGAGCTGCGGCGCCATCTTGATGAGCGGCCGGGCCAGAATATTGGCGATGATGAGATCGAACGGACCATGCTTGCGGAAGGCGTCCGAGTGGAAGCCCGGCGCGGTCTCCAGCGCCATCCCGGAGACGATGCCGTTCAGCCGCACATTCTCCTTCGCCACCTTGACGGCGATGGGGTCGATATCTGTCGCCAGCACGGGAATGGGGCGCATCTTGCGCACCGCAATTGCCAGAACGCCGCTGCCGGTGCCAAGATCGAGTGCGTTGCGCACGGTGCGCGCCCGCAGAACCTCCTCAATCATCTCAAGGCAGCCGGCCGTCGTGCCGTGATGGCCGGTGCCGAAAGCCTGTCCGGCCTCGATTTCGATTGCCAGATCGTTCGCCCGCACCTTGTCGCGATCATGCGCCCCATGAACGATGAAACGCCCTGCCCTGACCGGTTTCAGCCCCTCGAGCGACTTTGCGATCCAGTCGACATCCGGAACGGTCTCCTTCTCGATGACGAGATCGGGAAAGGCCGGAGCAAGCAGGGCGCTGACACGCTCGCGGAACTCTTCCTCCTGCTCGGCCATCAGATAGACCGAGGCTTCCCAGATATCGCGCTTCTCATCCACCTCGGTCGTGGCAATCGCGACATCCTCCTCGCCGAAATAGTCCGACATGAGATCGAGGATTTCACCCGCCTGAATTTCGGTCGTGGTGACGTAAAGTCGGATTTCGCTCACGGCGGGCTGCTTTCTCTGGATGAGGTTATTGTTCTTGCCTTTGCCACAAAACCTCGGCCAGTCCAATAAGCCCCGCGCAATTATGCCGCCTCTATCAGCCCTTCAGAAGATTCTGAAGCTTCTGCTCGGCAACTTCCGGGTTTTCGCCATAAGCAATGGTGCCGGAAAAACGGCCATTGGCATCGAGCAGGATGACGGACGCCGTGTGATCCATGGTGTAATCGCCATTCGGATCCTTCTCGTCCACCGGCACCTTCTTGGCATAGATGCGGTAGCCCTTCAGCGTTTCGGCAATCTTGTCCGCCGGGCCGGTGATGCCGGTGATGCGCTTCGAGACGTTCGAGACATATTGCTGCATGATCTCAGGCGTATCGCGCTCGGGATCGACGGAGACGAAATAGGCCTGCAGCTTGTCGCCGGCCGGGTCCACCTTCTCCATCCAGCCGTTCAGCTCGAAAAGGGTTGTCGGGCAGACTTCCGGGCAATGGGTGAAACCGAAGAACAGCGCTGTCGGCTTGCCCTGAAAGGCCTTTTCGGTGATCGGCTGGCCGTTTTGCGCCGTGAGTTGGAAGGGCACGCCATAGGCCGTCTCCACCATTTCATTACGCGTCTTCGTCATTTCGATCGTCAACCAGCTGACGACACCGGCGAGAACGAGCACGACGGCCCACAATACGATGCGAATATTTCTCATTGTCCAATCCTACCCCGAAAGCCGGCGGCATATCGCAGGCTTTGGCAGACAGATAACGAAAGGCGACGGGGACGGCAAATCAACTGGGCGTATTTGCGGGAACCGCGCTGATTTGTCACAAATCCGCAGCCGGAAAACCCGTCACAGGCACCAGGCGATGCCGCTCTGCACCGTGGACAGGAAAATATCCGTGCCGTGCCGCACCCAGCCGTCAAAGGCAAGAAGCACGATGGCAAGCGAGGCCACAGCGGCAAGACTAGCCAGAATAAACTTCAGCGGATGGGAAACGAGTGCGTTCATACGCCCATCATAACCTGTTTGTGTGAGCGCGAAAACCGCCAAAATACTGGGTTTTGCCGGCGGGGCAGCAGCAATTGTTAGGGAAAGTTTAAAATCTTGCTGTGCATTATGACCATAGCGGTTTTTAAGCCTCGACATGATGTCTCCCGGTCCATTCTCCGGCCACCGCATAAAGCTCAATCCTGCGCGGGCCTGTTAGAGAGCCATCAGAGGAAACCTGCCGTCATGTCCAACGCCATCAAGCAATCCGGCGCATATCTCGAAATCGTTTCCTTCCATCTGGGCGATCAGGAATTCTGCATCGACATCATGGCGATCCGCGAAATCCGCGGCTGGGCGCCGGTTACCCCGATGCCGCACACCCCGCCTTATGTTCTCGGCCTCATCAACCTGCGCGGCGCCGTCATTCCCGTCATCGACATGGCCGGCCGCCTCGGCATGAAGATGACCGAACCGTCCGAACGCTCCGCCATCATCGTCACCGATATCGGCGGCAAGCTGGTCGGCCTCCTGGTGGAACAGGTCTCCGACATGATGACCATCCGCTCCGAAGACCTGCAGCCCGCGCCCGATATCATTCCGGAAGAGCAGCGCAGCTTCTGCCGCGGCATCGTGGCGCTGGAAAAGAGCATGGTCTGCTTCCTCAACCTCGACACCGTCATTGCGGACGAGCTGGCACGCGAAGCAGCTTGATTAAGCCGGCTCTTGCCTCTTGATAGGATTTGTAGCGCCTAGCGCCAGCGCCGTCGAAGCGGCGCGGGTTGCATAGTCCGGCAGTCCCGTTTCAGAAGTACTCCGTCACCCCGGACCTGATCCGGGGTCCAGCGCGATCAAGTCCTTGATCGCGAAAGACTCTTTCATGGCGCAGACGCGCCGTGGCTGGATGCCGGATCAAGTCCGGCATGACGGACAGGGTCGGACAAAATCTTACGGCTTGCCCTGTTGCCATGTGACCTGCTGATTATAAAGTGGCACCGTGGAAATCGCCATCTTTGCCGAGCCGTCGGTCAGTTCCCGCGCATGCACCAGATAGATCAGCGTGTCATTGGCCTTGTCATAAACGCGGCTGACGACGAGCTTCTTCCAGACCAGCGACATGCCCTGCCGGAACACCTCTTCCCCGCCCTTTGAGAGATCGATATCGCCGATCTCCACCGGCCCCGTCTGGCTGCAGGAAATGGCATTGTTGGAAGGGTCTTCAAACCAGTTGCCGTTCTTCAGCCGGTCGATGACGCCGCGCTCGAAATAGGTAACGTGGCAGGTGACACCCTTGATCTTCGGATCGGCGATCGCCTCGATAACGATATCATTGCCGATCCAGTCGACCCCGACTTCACCCACGACCTGCGAATGCGCCGCTGTCACCGGAAGCAATGCCAGAAAGCCCGCAAACAAACCCGACAGAGTTTTCATCGTCATCGCATCTTCTCCGTTACGCTGCTTCAAACATAAGTGCGAGGAACGGTTACGCAACCCGGGAGACGGCGCGTTTTTTCATGCTGCAGGGCTGGTAACCGGTGGAGGTGAGACGCCCCGCGACCATGCCGATCTTTTCCGGCAGATCGCGGATATGGGCAACGCGCAACGCCTTGGCCGCTGCAATCGACGCGGCCGCGCAGACGACAGCATCTTCCGCTGCATTGTGGTGCACGAAACGCAGCTGGAGGTGATGGGCGATGACATTCAGCTTGTGCGACGCCAGATTGGGCCAGACATGCCGGGCGATCTTGACGCTGCACAGATAGGAAAGATCGGGATAGGACTGCCGATATTTATCGAAGGACGCGCGCATGACGCTGAAATCGAAGGCGGCATTATGGGCGATCATGGTGGCGCCGTGGAAGTCGTCGATGAACTCCTCCATCACCTCGGGAAATTCCGGCGCATCTTCGACATCGGCCGGGCGGATGCCATGCACGGCGATGTTGAAGGGCGAAAACCGCATGTCCTTCGGCCGGATCAACCGTTCCTCGACGCGAACGATCTCGCCGCCCTCTATCCATGCAAGCCCGACGGAGCAGGCACTGCCCCGTTCCTCATTGGCGGTCTCGAAATCGATGGCGATGGTTTTCAAGAGTGATTCCCGTTGTTTCATTCCGGCATAGACCGGATTGACATCAAAGAGAACCGGCCTCGGCAGAACCCGCTTCCGAAAGCATCCAGTCGATGAGCGTCACCAGATCGGGATTATCCAGCATGCGCCGCGGATAGACGAGGAAATAGGCAAGCGTGCTGGCCATGTCCTTGTCGAAGGGCGCAATCAATGCGCCTTCCGCAAGCTCGCGGGAAACCAGCGAACGCCGTGTCAGCGCAATGCCGTGCCCCGCCTTGGCCGCATCCAGCGCGCCGTTGCTGTCGATGAAGACGGTGCCGCCGGAGGCATCCACGTCCGATGCCCCCGCCGCCTCCAGCCAACGCCGCCATTCATTGCGGTTTTCATCGTGCAGAAGCGGAATGGATTTGAGATCCCCCGCCTCCTGAAGCGGCCCATATTTCTCCAGAAGCTGCGGTGAACAGACCGGTAGGGTGCTGTCATCGATGAAGCGGATACTCTCCAGACCCTCATAGCGACCGAAACCGTGTCGTACCGCCAGATCGACATCGTCCCTTGAAAAATCCACCAGCCGGTTCGTCACGCTGATGCGGACATCCACCTGCGGGTGTTGCTGCTGGAAGGCAGGCAATCGCGGCATCAGCCATTGAACGGCGAAAGTGGGCGTGCAGCTCAGCGTCAGAACCGTGATCTCGGAGCGCGCCGTCAGTTCCGCCGTCGCCTCGCGCATCATCCGGAAGGCGGTGCGAAGCGCGCCGTAATAACGCTCCCCCTCACGCGTCAGCTGGATGCTGCGCGGCTTGCGGAAAAACAACTGCACGCCAAGCCGCGCCTCCAGCTCCCGGATTTGCAGGCTGACGGCACCGGGCGTGACATTCAACTCATTGGAAGCAAGCGTGACACTGCGATACCGCGCTGCGGCCTCGAAGGCCTGCAGCCCTTTCAGAGACGGAAGTTCGGCTGCCATGGTTTAGCTCATCTCAATTATCGAACGAGAAACAATCGTTTGAAAACACCATAAAACAGGGAGTAAATAGACGCAACAAGACCTGAAACGCAGTGAGAACCACCCATCTCCAGATTGAGCCAAACTCAACCGATATCGGGTGGATGGCGACGAGCCCGCCTGCGATCATGTCGATACTCATGCTTTGGGAGATGACGATGGCGATACAGAAACAAATGGATGCCGGTGAATGGGCGATGCTTGTCGCGCTTTCGCTTCTCTGGGGCGGATCGTTCTTTTTCATCGGCGTCGCCGTCAAGGAACTTCCCCCCGTCACCATCGTCACGCTGCGCGTCAGCCTGGCGGCAATCGCGCTTCTCATCGTCTGCCGCATCATGGGCCTTCGCCTGCCGCGTGAATGGGCGGTGTGGCGCGCCTTTTTCGGCATGGGCCTGCTCAACAACATCATCCCCTTCTGCCTGATCGTCTGGGGCCAGACCCATATTGCCAGCGGACTAGCCTCAATCCTCAATGCCACCACGCCCCTCTTCACCGTCATCGTCGCCCATTTTCTCACCGCCGACGAGAAGATGACCGGCAACAAGCTCACCGGCGTGCTGATCGGCTTTGCCGGCGTGGCGACCATGATCGGCCCGGCCGCATTCACCGGCTCATCCGGCCTCTGGGGCCAGATCGCCATTCTCGGCGCGGCCATCTCCTATTCCTTCGCGGGCATATTCGGCCGCCGTTTCAAGGCCATGGGCGTGCCGCCGCTGATGACCGCCACCGGCCAGATCTCCTCTTCGACATTGATGCTCATCCCGGCCGCCCTTCTTATCGATAAGCCATGGACGCTCGCCATGCCGGGCCTCGGCACCTGGGGCGCACTTGTCGGCATCGCCCTCTTGTCGACGGCGCTCGCCTATCTCATCTTCTTCCGCATCCTCGCCAGCGCCGGCGCCACCAACCTTGCCCTCGTCACGTTCCTCATTCCCGTCAGCGCCATCCTGCTCGGTTCGCTGCTTCTCGGCGAGCAGCTGGAGATGAAACACTTCGCCGGCATGGCGATGATCGCCGCCGGTCTTGCCGCGATCGACGGCAGGCTGCTTTCCAGATGGCGTCAGCCCCGCGCGAGGCCGCAGTGACGGCAGGAGAGCTGAGGCCGCTCCGACAAAAGGTGACCTCACGTTCCTCGTCCTGAAATTTCCGGGACTGAACGTAGCCTTGCCGTCTTGACGCTGAGCGACGCCTCTGGCCTTATGCCCGCCATGATCGGTTTTGCTATCCATATGCACCTCACCGCAACCATTCGCCCCGCAGGGCGTGTGGCGGTGTCGGCGCGTTAGTCAGTCGGTCATCCCGTCCACCACCCTGCCGCATATTGGCAGGGTGCGGTGCTTCCGCTCTGCCTCGGCTGAAAAACGAAGGAGAGCAGACATGCCGGATTTCGATATTTCCCCGCCACTCGACCCCGACGCGCGCTGGCCCGAAGGCCTGTGCATTCGCGCACGCACGCCGGCAGATACGCCGGGGATAACAGCACTGCACAATATGGCTGGATATCGCTACGGGACGCTGCGCTGGCCGCATCACACTCCGGAAGATATTCGCAAGGGGATCGAAACCCAGCCGGCCAACAGCTTTGCGCTGATCGCCATCCTCGACGGCAAGATCGTCGGCGATATCGGCCTGACGCGCCACAGCAACCGCCGGGCGCATGCGGGCAGCATCGGCATGGGCGTCCATGACGCCTATAAGGGACGCGGTATCGGCAGCGCCATGATCGGCGAAATCCTCGCCATAGCCGATCGCTGGCTGGACCTGAAACGGATCGAACTGACCGTTTTCACGGACAATGAACCGGCGCTGGCGCTTTATCGCAAATTCGGCTTCGAGGTCGAGGGACACCTCAAATCCTTCGCCTTCCGCGACGGCGAGTATATCGATGCCTATTGCATGGCGCGTCTGCGATAGCGGTTCAGACGGCTGCGGAGTGATCCGCAAACACTTCCCGAATGGTCCGCCGGGACCATTCGGCCATTTTGTCGTTACGCCCGCGCTCCGCATCCAGCACGATCAAAGCCTTCCACAGCGCCCAGCCACGCCCGCGCTGCCATGTCGCCTCATCCAGCTCCAGCGCCCGACGAAAAACGGCGCGGCTTTCCGCATCGAGCACATTCCACGCGAGGATGAGATCGGAAGACGGATCGCCGACGCCGGAACTGCCGAAATCGATGACGGCTGAAAGCCGGCCGTCCTTCACCAGCAGATTGCCCTCGGCAATGTCGCCATGCACCCACACCCCCTGCTTCCGCCAGTAGCTCGAAAGCGCAAGCTGCCATATCTCCATGGCCAGCGCCTGATCCACCTCATCGGCAAGCCGCACCGCCGAAGCCTTCGCCTCCCCGTCATAGACCGAAAGCGAGCCGCCACGATGGAAATTATGCGCGCCTGCGGGTGGGCCATCCGAAGCATCCACCCCGTGCAATGCCCTTAAGAACGCGGCAACATCGATGGCGATGGTTGAAAGATCAACGCGATCCATATCCCGAGCGAGCGGTTCGCCCTCAAGCCAGCGATAGACGGACCAGCGGAACGGATAGTCCTCTCCCGGCTGCCCGAGCGCCAATGGCGCAGGGATCGGAAAAGGCAGCAGCAGCGCAAGCACCGGCAGCCACCGATGCTCCTTCTCGACCTGCGCCACATAACGCGAAGCGCTTGGCATGCGGATCAGCATGTCGTCGCCAAGACGGAAGCTGCGATTGTCCCAGCCGCTCAGTTCAACCGGCCGGATATTTAACCCCGCCCATTGCGGAAACTGGCTGCCTACCAGCGCCCGGACCTGCTCTGTGCTGACGACAATGCGGTCATCCATGCTGTGCTCTCCGTGTCAGTCGCAAAGCTCTAGCGGCAGAGATCAACATGCCATGACGGTGTATGTATCAGCCGCCGATCAAGGCCAGCCACTCGTCCTCATCCATGGTCTGCACGCCCAGTTCCGTCGCCTTGGCAAGCTTGGAGCCGGCTCCCGGCCCTGCCACCAGAATATCGGTCTTTTTGGAAACCGAGCCGGCCACTTTCGCGCCGAGGCTTTCGGCGCGCGCCTTCGCCTCGTCTCGCGTGAATTTTTCCAGTGAGCCGGTAAACACCACCGTCTTGCCCGCCACCGGGCTGCCGTCGGTGGAAGGCTTTTCGGCTTCCTTCGGGCGAAGCTCCCGTATCAGCCGGTCGATGACATCGAGATTGCGCGGCTCCTTGTAGAATTCGACGATGGCGCGGGCCACCACCTCGCCGATGCCGTCGATGCTGTTGAGTTCGGCCCAGGCATCGCTCGCCGGGTCGGCTGCCGCCTTCATGCTCTCTTCGAAATGCTCGTAAGTCCCATAGGAGCGCGCCAGAAGCTTCGCCGTGGTCTCACCCACATGGCGGATGCCGAGCGCGAAGATCAGCCGGTGCAGATCAATCTCGCGGCGGGCATCGATGGCGTCGAACAGCTTTCTGACGCTGACCTTGCCGAAGCCGTCGATATTCTCGAGCTTGGTCAGTTGCGAGGCTTCCTGCCGCGCCTTCAGGGTGAAAATCTCAGGAGCGGTCTTGATCGAAAGCGCCGGGTCGTCACTTTCGAAGAAGAAATCTATCTGCTTGGTACCAAGCCCTTCGATGTCGAAAGCATTGCGCGAGACGAAATGTTTGAGATGCTCCACCGCCTGCGCGCGGCAGACGAAACCACCCGTGCAGCGCGTGACCGAATCGAGTTTACCGGTTTTCTCATTGCGCTCCCGCACCGCATGGCTGCCGCAGACAGGACATTTTTCCGGGAACGCATATTTCACCGCATCAGTCGGGCGCTTTTCCAGAAGCACATCCAGCACCTGCGGAATGACGTCACCGGCGCGCTGCACGATCACCGTGTCGCCGATACGGATATCGTGGTCCTCCGGGCGTATGCGCTCGCCGCTATTGCCGATGCCTTCGATATAATCGGCATTATGCAGCGTCGCATTGGTGACGACGACACCGCCGACGGTGATCGGGGTGAGACGCGCCACCGGCGTCAAGGCACCGGTGCGCCCCACCTGAATTTCGATATTCTCAACCGTGGTAAAGGCCTGCTCGGCCGGAAATTTATGGGCGGTGGCCCAGCGCGGGCTGCGCGAGCGGAAGCCCAGCCGTTCCTGCAGATCGAGCCGGTCGACCTTATAGACCACGCCATCGATATCATAATCGAGATCGGGCCGTGCGACGCCTATTTCATTATAATGCTCAAGCAATTGCGCGGCAGAGGTGAATCGCTTCATCAGCGGATTGACCGGAAATCCCCAGTCCCGGAATTTCTCCACGATGCCATATTGCGTATCGGCGATCCGCGCCGGCTGGCCGCCATTCGAAACCTCGCCCAGCGCATAGGCGAAGAACCGCAGCTTGCGTTTCGCCGTCACATTGGCGTCGAGCTGGCGCAGGGAACCGGATGCCGTGTTGCGCGGGTTCACATAGGTCTGCTTGCCTTCGGCCTCCATCTGGGCATTAAGCGCCAGAAAGTCGCTCTTGGCCATATAGACCTCACCGCGTACTTCCACCACATCGGGCGCATCGGCGGGCAGCTCGTTCGGAATTTCCTTGATGGTCCTGATATTGGCGGTGACATTCTCGCCCGTCGTGCCGTCTCCGCGCGTCGCCGCCGTCTTCAGCCTGCGGTTCTCATAGCGGATCGACATGGAAAGCCCGTCGATCTTCGGCTCGGCAGTGAAGGCGATGGAATCGTCCGGCAGATGCCCGAGGAAGCGATAGACGGAACTGACGAAATCCCGCAAATCCTCTTCCGAAAACGTGTTGTCGAGCGACAGCATCGGCCGTGCATGCACGATGGGCGCAAAGGTCGGAAGCGGCGCGAAGCCGACTTTTTTCGACGGGCTGTCGGCCCGCACCAGCGCCGGGAAAGCCGCTTCGATGGCATCGTTGCGCCGCTTCAGCGCATCATATTCGGCGTCCGTAATCTCCGGCGCATCCTTGCCGTGGTAGAGCGCATCGTGGCGGGCAAGCTCGGCCGCCAGAAACGCAAGCTCGGAAGAGGCTTCAAGCTCGGTGAGGTTTTCGACGGATTTCTGGTCTTTCGACATGACGGCCTCTTTTGCGAATTACCGAACGCTTTTAGCCGAAATAACAAACATTAAAAACAGTTTTGCCGCTGGACTCACAAGCCGGATCCGCTCGCACAACGCAGCGGGCAGCGGTCAGTCCTTGGCCGCCAGCAGGCGAGCCGCCGCAGCCCTCGCCTCGTCCGTCACCGACGCGCCGGCGAGCATGCGGGCAATCTCTTCGGTGCGGTGTTTCGGCTCCATGGTGGCTACGCGCGTGGCGATACGCTCGCTGCCGTCGCCGGATGGGCCCTTGGAAATGAGAAGATGGGTCGCCGCCCGTGCCGCCACCTGCGGCGCATGGGTAACGGACAGAACCTGCACGGTTTTCGACAGGCGGCGCAGCCGCTGGCCGATGGCATCCGCCACCGCGCCGCCGACACCCGTATCGATTTCATCGAACACCAGCGTCGGTGCCGAACCGCGATCTGCCAGCGCCACTTTCAACGCCAGCAGAAAGCGGGACAATTCGCCACCCGAGGCCACCTTCATGATCGGGCCGGGCCGGGTGCCAGGATTGGTCTGGACGTGGAATTCCACCGTGTCGATACCGTCGGCCGTCGCCTGTTCGGCATCGGAGGTCACCTCGACGGTAAACCGCGCCCGCTCCAGCTTCAGCGCCGGCAGCTCTGCCATCACCGCATTGGAAAGCGCATCCGCCGCATGGCGGCGTTTTTCGGAAAGGGATTGCGCGGCACGGTCGAAATCAGCCTTCACCACGCCGAGATTGGCCTCGAGCTTGCCAAGCTTTTCTTCGCCGGCATCGAGATCGGCGAGATCGGCCACCATTTTTTCGGCGAGAGCCGGCAAATCTGGCACGGCAACGTTATATTTACGCCCGGCAGCGCGCAGCGCGAACAGCCGCTCCTCCACCCGCTCCAGCTCACGCGGATCGAATTCGGTGCGGCGCAGCGCCGCCTCCACTTCCATCTGCGCATTGGAAAGGCTGTCGAGCGCGGCGTCCAGCAATTGCACCGTATCTTCCAGCAATCCCGGTGCTTCGTGGCTCTTGCGCTCCAGACGCCGCATCATTGAAGCAATGACAGGCACGGGCGAGGCATTGCCGTTCAGAAACTCGCTGGCCTCGGCGATATCTCCGGCAATGCGTTCGGACTTCTGCATCACCGCCCGGCGTTCGGCCAGCTCATCCTCTTCACCGTCGCGCGGCGAGAGCGTTTCCAGTTCCTCGACGGAAGAGCGAAGGTAATCCGCCTCGCGCGCTGCCGCCTCCACCTTGGCGCGGTGCGTCTTCAGCACACGCTCGGCATCCTTCCAGGTGCGGTAGAGGCCCTGAACGGCGCGAGCCTCATCGCTCAGCCCGGCAAAAGCATCCAGCAGCGTGCGGTGTGCATCGGTATCGACAAGCGCGCGATCATCATGCTGACCATGGATTTCGACCAGCAATTGCCCGAGTTGGCGCATCATTTGCACGCTGATGGCCTGATCGTTGATATAGGCCTTGGTGCGACCGTCAGAGGATTGCACCCGGCGGAAAATCAGGTCGCCATCGTCGTCGAGACCGTTTTCACGCAGGAGAAGCCGTGTCGGGTGATTGTTCGGGACTTCGAAAGTGGCGGTCACCTGCCCCTTCTCTTCCCCGTGCCGCACAAGGCCGCCATCGCCACGCCCGCCAAGCGCCAGCGAGAGACTATCGAGAAGAATGGATTTGCCCGCACCCGTTTCGCCCGTCAACACGGAAAGGCCCGCCTCGAAACCGAGGTCGAGCCTTTCGATGAGAACGATATCGCGAATCGAGAGCTGGACCAGCATGGCCTATGCCCCGTCTCAGGCGCCGATGAGCTTCTTGCCGGCGCGCGAAATCCAGGACCCCTTGTTTTCCCGCGGCTCCAGCCCGCTGCCCTTCAGCAGCTTGTAGGAATCCGAATACCATTGGCTGTCAGGATAGTTGTTGCCGAGAACGGCGGCCGCGGTCTGCGCTTCGTCCACCAGGCCCATCGCATAATAGGCTTCCGTCAGACGCGCCAGCGCTTCCTCGATCTGGTTGGTGTTCTGATACTGCTCGACGACGATGCGGAAACGCGAAACGGCGGCGAGGTATTCCTTGCGCTCAAGATAATAACGGCCGACCTGCATTTCGCGGCCGGCGAGCTGGTCGCGGGCGAAACGGATCTTGGCCTGAGCGTCGGCGACATATTCCGAATCGGGATAGTCGTTGACGACCTTGTTCATCGCCTCGACGGTGCGCTGTGCGGCGCGCTGGTCCTGCGTGACGTCGGAAATCTGCTTCGAATAGGCAAGACCGATCATGTACTGAACGTAAGCGGCATCCTTGGAGCGCGGATATTGGCGCAGGAACCGGCTGCCATTGGTAATGGCCACATCGTTCTTGTTGGTGCGCGTGGCAATGAAGGTCTGCATCACCAGCGCCTTCTGGCCCCATTCGGTGAAGGGGTACTGCTTGTCGATCGCCTCGAACTTGCGTGAGGCTTCCGTCATGTTACCGGCGTTCATGTTGGCAAGCCCCTGCTTGTACAGAACATCCGGCGGATCGGTCTCGACGCCGAGCTTGGTGATGTCGATATCCGGATCGGACTGGCAGGCCGTGACGGCGACACTCGCGCCGACCAACATCAACGAGACGGCGATCCCCCGCATCGTACCCTTCATTGCACCAGACCCTACATGCTTCATTCGACAGTTCCCACTTCCCGCGCAAATACATAAGCATCGGCTTTGCACTGGCGTTCTAGCCATAAAAGCATCCGCAGGGCAACGCAATGATGACGCATTAACGCATTTTTATGGCATCGACCCGTGCAATCGCATGAATATCAGGCGATATTACGCAACTTCTTGTTCGCATCACGAAAAAGCCGCCCCAAAGGGAGCGGCTTTTTCTGTCAATTGATAGCCTGCGAAGGAATTCACGCAGACCAGGGTGCGAATTCCGGCATGTTGACCGCAACGAATTCGCGGGCGCGCACCATCTGGTTGCGGGCGGCCGGCGCTTCGACGATCTCGTAGGCAGTGCGGTCGCTCAAAAGCGCCTTCAGCGCATTCGCATTGACCTTGTGGCCGCCGCGATAAGAGCGGTAGCAGCCGATGAACTGTGCGCCGGCGAGCGCCAGGTCGCCCACGGCGTCCAGCGTCTTGTGACGGACGAATTCGTCCTTGGCGTAACGCAGGCCTTCCATGTTGATGACGCTGTTGTCGTCGGAGATGACGACCGAGTTCTCAAGCGAGGAGCCAAGCGCATAACCGGCGGCCCACAGGCGCTCCACATCACGCATGAAGCCGAAGGTGCGGGCGCGCGACAGTTCGTTCTTGAAGCTCTCCGCCGTCAGGTCGCCCTTCCAGGACTGCTTGCCGATCAGCGGCGTGTCGAAATCGATGTCGACCTCGAAGCGCGTGCCGTCATAGGGACGGAACTCCGCCCAGGAGGCGCCCGAATCGATGCGCACCGGCTTGGTGACGCGAATATAACGACGCTTCACGCCGAGGCTCTTGATGCCGACCGATTCGATCGCTTCGATGAAAGGTGCGGAGCTGCCGTCCATGATCGGCGCTTCCGGACCGTCGACTTCAACGATGAGGTTATCGAGGCCCATGGCGTAGATGGCGGCCATGACGTGCTCGATCGTCGCCACCGACTGGGAAAGCGAACGGCCGAGCACGGTGCACAGGTCGGTATTGCCGACATTGGCCGAAACCGCCTTCAACTCGGTAACGCTGCCATTGTCATGAAGGCGATGGAAGACGATGCCCGTTCCGGCTTCTGCGGGCTGGAAGGTCATCGAAACCGGATTGCCGGAATGCACGCCAATGCCTTTGAGCTGAACAGCATTTGCGATAGTTGTCTGAAATCCGAGCAGTCCGATAGTCATGCGAATATGCCTTGTTTTGCAAACCGCGCCGCTTGAGCGCCGTTCAAGTTTTCGAGCCGGTTTGGCAACCGGCCAAGTCCGTGTTTTCCTTTACCCAGCCTCATACATACGCACATGTAGGTGCCACGACAAATCACTGTTCGTTTCGGATTGTTACACGCGTAAACCTTTGAAAACATGAATTAATTTAGTGTTAATAACGTAAAATAAACAAAACGCCCGGATCGTGAAACCCGGGCGTTCGAAGAGGCAGATGGAATCGCCCTTAGTTGGACTGGCGGCGCAGGAAGGCCGGGATTTCCAGCTGGTCGTCGTCGTGGTGGCTGGCCGAAGAAGGCGTTGCGCGGCCGTGGTCGTCAAGCTGCCCACGACGCGGTGCGTAGAGGCTGGCTTCCGGCGAAAGCGGCGCGCGGCGCTGCTGCGGCGCCATGCTCGGCGCATCCATCATGTCGGACGGAACTTCTTCTTCTTCGCGGCGGCCAAGCGAGTTGGTAATGCGCTTCAGAAGACCCATCGGGCCACGCTCTTCCTGGGCGGCAGGAGCGGCATGGGTGCGATGTTCCATCTCGGCCTTGACGACCGGCGGGAAGTCTTCGACCTTCGGCATGCGAACCGGCTCGGGCTGGCGGGCAACCGGTGCGGGTTCCTGATAGACAGGAGCCTGTGGCTGCTGCATGCGCGGCGCCGGAACGGCAACCTGTTCCGGAGCATGATAGACGGGCGCCGGAGCGACCGGTGCCGGAGCGGCCTGCTGAACCGGCTGGGCCGGACGGAGAGCCGCCGGCGCTTCAGCCGGAGAAGATGCGAACAGCTTGCTCTGCGGACGGAAATCCTGAGCGGGCTGCTGGTGTGCGGCGAAACCGAGTTCGCGTTCCATTTCGGCTTCTGCCGAACGGATGGTCTGGGCGATCGGGTCTACGGCCTTCTGTGCCTGCGATACTGCTGGAGCAGGCTGAACTGCGGCCGGAGCGGAAGCAACGGCCGCGGAAGGACGGATAAGCGGCTTGGCAACGGCTGCTGCGGCACGCATATCGGCAACGTTCTGTTCGCCGACGCCTGCAACGCGGTCGATGCCGGTCGCAACGACGGAGACGCGGATGAGACCTTCCAGAGCTTCGTCGAAGGTTGCGCCGAGGATGATGTTCGCATCCGGATCGACTTCTTCGCGGATACGGGTCGCAGCTTCGTCGACTTCGAACAGGGTAAGGTCGCGACCGCCGGTGATGGAGATCAGCAGGCCCTGTGCACCCTTCATCGAGGTTTCGTCGAGCAGCGGGTTGGCGATTGCCGCTTCCGCAGCCTGCATCGCACGGCCCGGACCGGAAGCCTCGCCGGTGCCCATCATCGCGCGGCCCATTTCACGCATGACCGAGCGAACGTCGGCGAAGTCGAGGTTGATGAGACCTTCCTTCACCATCAGGTCGGTGATGCAGGCAACGCCGGAGTAGAGAACCTGGTCGGCCATGGCGAAGGCGTCGGCGAAGGTCGTCTTGTCGTTGGCAATACGGAAGAGGTTCTGGTTCGGAATTACGATCAGCGTATCGACGGACTTCTGCAGTTCCTCGATGCCCTGTTCGGCAAGACGCATACGGCGGCCGCCTTCGAAGTGGAAAGGCTTGGTGACGACGCCGACCGTCAGGATGCCCTTGTTACGGGCAGCCTGTGCGACGACGGGAGCAGCGCCGGTGCCGGTGCCGCCGCCCATGCCGGCGGTGACGAAGCACATGTGGGTGCCGTTCAGGTGGTCGATGATCTCGTCGATGCATTCTTCAGCGGCAGCGCGGCCGACTTCCGGCTGCGAACCGGCGCCGAGGCCTTCGGTGACGTTGACGCCGAGCTGAATGACCCGATCTGCCTTCGTCATGGTCAGCGCCTGGGCATCCGTGTTGGCGACGACGAAGTCGACGCCCTGAAGGCCGGCCGTGATCATGTTGTTGACAGCGTTACCACCACCACCGCCAACACCGAAGACGGTGATGCGTGGCTTCAGCTCTGTGATATCAGGCTTCTGCAGCTGTATCGTCATTTTAACATTCCTTCTTTCTCTGGCCGCATCGCCCCGCTGGCCGATTCTTGAAAACTCAACTCTGAAACCTCCGGCTTACGCCACGAGGCCACTCAAAAACTCTCTTTCAGCCATTGCCCCACCCGGGCTATCCGGCCGCTACCCGTACCAAACGGCGAGAACATTCCGCCTTGCGCCGCATGAATTTCGATGTCCGCCACCTGCGGATAGATCATCAGTCCGCAGGCGGTTGAAAATGCCGGTCCCTTCGCCGCCACCGGAAGACCGGCGACCCCCATGGGGCGGCCGATACGAACGTTGCGGGCAAGAATGCGCCGTGCCGTTTCCGGCAGCCCCGTCAGCTGGCTTGCGCCGCCGGTCAGGACAACGCGCTTGCCGACGATGGGGCTGAAGCCGGACTTCTGGATGCGATCACGGATCAATTCCAGCGTCTCTTCGATACGCGCCCGTACGATACGGGTGACCAATGCTCTTGAAACTTGCGATGGTTGATCGCGATCGTCTTCGCCAATCGGCGGGATCGAAATCATGTCGCGCTCATCCGCGCCATTCAGCAAAGCCGAACCATGCACCACCTTCAGTCTCTCTGCATCTTCGATTCGTGTCGAGAGGCCTCGTGCAAGATCTGTCGTAACGTGATGGCCGCCAAGGCCGATCGCGTCGGTGTGAATGAGACGGCCTTCGGCGAAAACCGAGATCGTCGTGGTGCCGCCGCCCATGTCGATGGCGGCACAGCCGAGTTCAACTTCATCGTCTACCAGCGCTGCAAGACCGCTGGCGTAAGGCGTCGCCACCATGCCTTCGACGGACAGATGCGCACGGTTCACACAAAGCTCGAGGTTCTTCAGCGCGGTGCGTTCGACCGTGACGACATGCATGTCGACGCCGAGAAGATCGCCATACATGGAGAGCGGATCGCGAATGCCGCGCTCGCCATCCAGCGAGTAACCTGTTGGCAGCGAATGCAGGATGGCCCGGTCCTGACGCATGGATTGCTGGCTTGCCGCCACCAGAACCTTGCGCAGATCGCTTGCTTCCACTTCCTGCCCGCCGAGATCGATGCTCGCGGTATAGATATCGCTTGCCAGCCTGCCGGCCGAAACATTGACGATCAGGCTGTCGACGGTAAGCCCCGCCATGCGCTCGGCCGCATCGACCGAAAGACGGATAACGCCTTCCAGCGCATCGAGGTCGGCAATCACGCCTGACTTCACGCCACGCGAACGCTGGTGGCCGATGCCGATGATTTCGACCTTGTGGGTGCGGCCCGGCAGGATTTCGCTTTCCTGGCGCGGCGTCAGCCGGCCGATCATGCACACGACCTTGGTCGAGCCGATGTCGAGCACCGAAACGATGTGGCTGCGCTTGGAAGAAAGCGGCTTCAGGCGAGGCAGGCCGAAATGGGAAGAACCGAAAAAGCTCATGTGTTCTTCTCCACCTTCTTGAGAGCCTTGGTGCGCGCGTCGACAGCGGCCTGACGGCGTTCCGTGGCGCCCTCGGTCAACTGGATCGTGGTGCGGTCCGCGAGCCGGAGATCGACGGCGGCGACATCGCGCGACAGCACCTTTTCCTCGAGATCGAGCCGCGCCAGCAATTGCAGCGCCTGCGGCAGGTTTTCTTCCGGCAGCTTGACGACGATGCCGTTATCGAGATGCAGATCCCAGCGGCGGCCGGCAATGCGGACATAGGCGCGGACACGGTTGCGGATTTCCGGCCAGTCGGCCAGCTGCTCGACGAAACCGGCAGCACCCGTTTCCGCGTCACGGCCGACGAAGAGCGGCAGGGCGGCGAACTTATTGTCCCGCAGCGGCGCAATCACGCTGCCGCTTTTTTCGATCAGCGACAGTTCCGTTCCATGCTGCCAGATGCCGAAGGCCTGACGCTCCTTCAGCCGGACTTCCACAGTCTTGGGGTACACCTTGCGGATATCGACATCTTCCACCCAGGGAAGCTGCACCAGCTTGCGGCGCGCCGCATCGATATCGAGCGCGATCAGCGAGGTGCTTCCATCGAGGCCGAGAAGCTGAAACACTTCGATTTCGGAGGTCTGCAGATTGCCGGAAACCTTCACGTCCTCGACCGCAAAACCTGCGGCCGATGTCGTGGTCTGGGTAACGATATTGGTGTGCCCGCCGAGCGACATGCCGTAAAGCCCGGTCACCGCGTAAAAGGCGACGGCCGAAATCGTACCGGTATGGGCGGGAATGTGAATGCGTCCGGTCGCAAGGCTGACACCGAAACGCACGAAGCGACGCAGGGGACGCGGCAATACCATGCGGTCGTCGGCGCTGGCCGCCGCCGCGAATTGTTCGCGCTTTTTTGCCGTCGACTTTTTGCCGATCACCGCAAACACGAAGCGTCCTCCACCATCCAGCTGACAAGGTTACCAAAGGAGCGGCCAGCATGAGCCGCCATTTCCGGCACCAGGGAGGTCGGCGTCATGCCCGGCTGCGTATTCACTTCAAGCCAGATAACTTCGCCATCTTCTGAGAAACGGTCGTCGTAACGAAAGTCTGAACGGCTTACGCCACGGCATCCGATCGCCCGATGCGCCATAACCGCCAGTGTTTGAATTTTTTGGTAAATTTTCGGTGAAATTTCTGCGGGAATGACATGTTTCGAGCCACCAGCCGCATATTTCGCATCATAATCATAGAAATTGTGACCGAGCGGCACCACTTCGGTGACGCCCAGCGCCTCGCCGTCGAGTACACCGCAGGTCAGTTCGCGGCCATGAATATAGCGCTCGACCATGACCTGATCGCCGTAGCGCCATTCCGAAGAGGTGAGAATCTGCGGCGGGTGCGACTGGTCTTCCTTGACGATCACGACGCCGAAGCTCGAACCTTCACGCACCGGCTTCACGACATAAGGGGGTGCAAGCGGATGTTCGCTGGTGAAATCGAAGCGGTTCATGACGCGCTCGGCAGCCACCGGGATGCCGGCAGCAGCGACAACCTTCTTGGCCTGCGCCTTGTCCATGGCGAGCGCGGAAGCGAGCACGCCGGAATGGGTATAGGGAATGGCGAGATATTCGAGAATGCCCTGAATGGTGCCGTCTTCGCCAAAGGGACCGTGCAGCGCGTTGAAGGCGACATCCGGGCGCAGCTCGGCAAGCACAGCGGCGATATCGCGCCCCACATCGACCCGGGTGACCTTGTAGCCCTCGTCTTCCAGAGCCTGCGCGCAAGCGTTGCCCGACGACAGGCTGACCGGCCGCTCCGACGAAAATCCACCCAAAAGAACAGCTACGTGCTTGCCGCTCATCGATACCTCTGACACCAACTCTCCGTTACGAACCACGCTCCGAACCGACCGAATTTGACGAACGGTGATTCTGGCACATGACCCTTGAGATCAGTTAAACGCCATTAAGGTTAATGAATCGTTTACTTTCGTTAACCGCCGCGTCCAACGTGCCGAGTTTCGTTAAAGAATCAGCACCGATCCGGATTCCCTCCTTGGAATCAGAGAGTTGCATGGATTGCAACATGCAGGTTTTCAATGATCGGAAATAAAACGGCGCTCGTGCGTCTGCCGCTCCGCGATAAAGGCAAGGCCGAAACGTTAACAGACGGGATTATTCCCCAGGGAAAATTATCTGGCGTTTCAGCGTTTTAAAACCGCGGCCTGAATCAGTCTCTCAATCGCCAAAGCATCTCCAAGAGGCATAACCACACGTGTCGCACTGATGGATCACATTATCTGCATTATTTCTTTTTTAGCATTCCATAAGAACAAAAATTGCGTTAACGCAGTCGTCGCCTCCCAAGGCATGACATTGCAATCATCCAAAATGGAACCAATACCATGACCGACGCGATATCTCCGGTATCGCCGACCGCTGACACTTCGAACGTTGTAAAGACAAATTCGCCTGCACGAGTTCTCACTGCCAGCCTGGTCGGCACGACCATCGAGTTTTTCGATTTCTACGTTTACGCCACGGCCGCAGTGCTCGTGTTCCCCACTTTGTTCTTCCCGAACAATGACCCGATGACGGCGCTTCTGGCGTCCTTCGCCACCTTCTCCATCGCCTTTTTCGCCCGCCCGCTGGGCGCTGTGGTCTTCGGCCACTATGGCGACCGCGTCGGCCGCAAGACCACGCTTGTCGCGGCGCTGCTGACCATGGGCGTCTCGACTGTCGTGATCGGCCTGCTGCCATCCTATGAGACGGCAGGCGTTCTGGCGCCGCTGCTGCTCGCGCTTTGCCGCTTCGGCCAGGGTTTCGGCCTTGGTGGCGAATGGGGCGGCGCCGTCCTGCTCGCCACGGAAAACGCCCCTCCGGGCAAGCGCAGCTGGTACGGCATGTTCCCGCAGCTCGGTGCCCCCGTTGGCCTGTTCCTTTCGTCCGGTGTGTTCTGGATCCTGCTGCACTTCATGTCTCAGGAAGCGCTTTTGAGCTGGGGCTGGCGCATTCCCTTCGTCGCTTCGATCATCCTGATCGCGGTCGGCATGTGGGTTCGCCTGTCCATCACCGAAACGCCCGATTTCCAGAAGGCAATCGAAAAGGAAGAACGTGTGGCCGTACCGGTCGCGGAACTGTTCCGCAACCACAAGCGCAGCCTCGTGCTCGGCACCTTCGTGGCGCTGGCCACCTTCGTGCTCTTCTACATCGGCACCGCCTACCTTCTGTCCTACAACGTCAAGGTCCTGAAAATCCCGTTCCTCGACGCGCTGGAAGTGCAGATCCTCGGCTCCATCGTTTTCGGCATCTTCATTCCGATCGCCGGCAAGCTCGCCGAAAAATTCGGTCGTCGTGAAATCCTGATCCTGACGACGGTGCTGATCGGCCTGTTCTCGTTCCTCCTGCCAAGCCTGATGTCCGGTGGCGAAGGCTCGATCTTCGTCTTCGCGGCTCTTGCCATGATGCTGATGGGCATGACCTACGGCCTGATCGGAACGGCGCTCGCCGCCCCCTTCCCGACCCGCGTGCGCTACACCGGCTCGTCCATCACCTTCAACATGGCCGGCATCTTTGGCGCATCGCTGGCGCCCTACATCGCCACATGGCTGCAGGTGAATTACGGCATGGGGTATGTCGGCTATTATCTCTGCGTATCGGCGCTCATCACGCTCGCCTGCATTCTTCTGTCCCGCAAGGACGAAGTCTGATCCGAACGGATTGCCAGACATTAAAAAGCCCGCGAAACCTTCGTTTCGCGGGCTTTTGTTTGCCTGTTTTAACACTTACGCCACGGCCTGGCGCCGCTCCACATGACCGGTCATGCAGACGCGATTGCGCCCTCCTTCCTTTGCCCGATAGAGCGCCAGATCGGCATTGTGCATGACCTTGTCGAAAATGTCGGCGTCGCCGCGAAACGCCACGCCAATCGAAATCGTCACCGTGATCCGCAAATCCTGATACTCCACCGGGGTGGTCTCGATGGCTGCGCGAACCCTTTCGCACATCTGCAGAAAGGCGAGCGGGCTGGTTTCCTGCACAACGACAAATTCCTCGCCACCCAGGCGGGCGACATGCGCAGAAGAATCGAAATGCTCCCTTATCCTGCGGGCGACGTTCGAGATGACGAGATCACCGGCAAGGTGGCTGTATCTGTCATTCACCTTCTTGAAATGATCGATATCAAGAAAGGCGACGCAATAGTCGCTGCCCAGTTCAGCGCATGCAGCATAAAGGCCGAGCCGGTTGCTAAGGCCGGTCAGGGCGTCCGTATGGCTCAGATGCAGGAAGCGCTCGTGGGATTGCACGAGAATTTTCACTTCCCTGGAATTCAGCCAACAGACCAGCAATGTAACCGTAAACGCCACCGTCCCGCCGAGCGTCACACTCAACATGATGCCGTTGAAGAGATCGGTTACCAGCCCGAACCGCGCGAGAAGGGTCAGGCCGCCCATGCACATCAGGATGACAATGATCGTCACGAGACAAGCGATACGAATGGAGAATTCAAGCGGCTCGAGCCGCCTGCGGCCATCCGACGTGGCGACCGAAAAACTTATCATTTCGATCGGTTTTTTCCAAAGACCCAACATCATGCTCAAAAGCGCCTAGATCACGTAATGCCGTTGGTATTTCCTGATAAAAAGTAATTTAATAGAAGGACGAGACGTCGCTTCGCCCCGATAATATGGCAAAAATTGTTGATTGACCGTTACGATACATGAAACGGCCAGATCAACAGCAGGTTTTTCTTGCAATTGGCAGCATTCGCCGAGGCTTAAGCCCCGAGGAACGGCTCCACTTCCCGGCCCGGCATGAACAGGCCAAGGCGCTTGATTTCCCATTCCAGCCGGATGCCCGACTTCTCGAACACCCGCTTGCGGATAGTCTCACCCAGATATTCCAGATCGTAACCGGTGGCATGGCCGGTATTGATCATGAAGTTGCAATGCAGCGACGACATCTGCGCGCCGCCGATGACCAGACCGCGACCGCCCGCCTCGTCGATCAGTTCCCAGGCGGAATGACCTTCGGGATTCTTGAAGGTGGAACCGCCCGTCTGCTCGCGGATTGGCTGCACGGTTTCGCGGTGGTGGCGCACGGCGTCCATATCGGCCCGGATTTTCGCCTTGTCTTCGGGATAACCCTCAAACAGCGCGCCCGTAAAGATCAGACCTGCATCGGCGCCGGAATGGCGATATCTGTAGCCCATATCGGCATTGGAAAGCACATGCTGGTTGCCCTGACGGTCGACCGCATAGACCTCCACGACACGCTCGCGCGTCTCGCCGCCATTGGCGCCCGCATTCATGCGCAGCGCACCGCCGATGGAGCCGGGAATGCCGTAATAGAAATGGAACCCGCCAATGCCATTATCCATGGCCATAGCGGCAATATGCTTGTCAGGGCAGATCGCGCCCGCCTTGATGCGGTTTTCACCGGCAAGCTCCACCTGGCCAAAGCCCTTGGCGGACAGACGGACGACAACGCCCGGAATGCCGCCATCGCGCACCAGAAGGTTCGAGCCGACGCCAACCACGGTCAACGGCACGTCTTCCGGCAGAATTTTCAGGAAGGCAATCAGATCGTCGGTATCGTGCGGCTGGAACATGACTTCCGCAAGACCGCCGGCTCTGAACCACGTCACGCGGTCCATGGGCGCATCCGGTGTCAGACGTCCCCGCAATTCATTTACCCCGTCGCCGAGCCTCCCCAGCAATTTAACCCCATCGACCTGTCTCATTCAGACTTTCCTGATATGCTCTTCAATTCCGAAGGCAGCGCCGCTGCCCATTGCGTGATATTTCCAGCCCCCAAGAGAACCACGAAATCACCCGGATTCGCAATGCCTGCAACCACTGAGGCGAGATCTTCCCGTTTCTCGAGAAAACGGGCGTCCCGGTGGCCGGCTGCCTTGATGGCCGAAACCAGCGCTTCCGAGCTTGCGCCCTCGATCGGATCTTCGCCCGCGGCATAGACCGGAGCAAGGATAATCGTGTCGGCATCGTTAAAACAATGCGCGAAATCGTCGAACAGGCTGGAAAGGCGGCTATAGCGGTGCGGCTGGTGCACGGCGATGATGCGGCCCTTGCAGGCCTCCCGCGCCGCCTTCAGCACGGCCTTGATCTCCACCGGATGGTGGCCGTAGTCATCGAAAACCTGCACCCCATTGGCTTCGCCCGTCAGCGTGAAACGCCGCTTGACGCCGCCGAAGGAGGCAAGGCCCTTCTTGATGTCGGCTTCCGAAATGCCGAGACGATTGGCAACCGCAATCGCCGCCGTCGCATTAGAGACGTTGTGGCGGCCGGGCATCGGCAGGACGAGGTCCTTGAAGGAGAATATCTTGCCCGTGCGGCGACGGCGGATTTCCACGTCGAACACCGAGCGCGTGCCGTCGATGCGCACATTCGAAAAGCGCACATCGGCCTGCGGGTTCTCGCCATAGGTGATGACCTTGCGGTCCTCGATGCGGCCGACCAGTGCCTGCACTTCCGGATGATCGAGGCACATGACGCCGAAACCGTAGAAAGGCACGTTCTCGACGAACTGACGGAATGCGGCGCGTACGGCATCGAAATTGCCGTAATGGTCGAGATGTTCCGGATCGATATTGGTGATGACAGCCACATCGGCCGGCAGCTTCAGGAAGGTGCCGTCGGACTCGTCGGCCTCCACCACCATCCACTCGCCCTCACCCATGCGGGCATTGGTGCCGTAAGCATTGATGATGCCGCCATTGATGACGGTCGGGTCGAGATTGCCGGCTTCCAGCAGGGTTGCGACCATGGAGGTGGTCGTGGTCTTGCCATGGGTGCCGCCGATGGCGATGGCATTACGGAAACGCATCAGTTCGGCCAGCATTTCGGCCCGGCGAACGATCGGCAGGTGCTTTTCACGCGCCGCGATGAGTTCGGGATTGTTCTTCTTGATGGCGGTGGAAACGACCACGACCTCGGCATCGCCGATATTATCCGCCGTATGACCGACGAAAACCTCGATGCCCTTGTCGCGCAGCCGCTGCACATTGGCGCTGTCGGCCTGATCCGACCCCTGAACGCGGTGGCCGAGATTGTGAAGCACTTCGGCAATGCCGCTCATGCCGATCCCGCCTATGCCGATGAAATGCACAAGGCCTATGGCTTTCGGCATCTTCATGCCCCAACTCCTTCATTCTTCTTCTTGAATTCCTGCACGGACCGGCCGGAGGCAATCGCCTCCACCAGATCGGCCAGCACATCCGCCGCATGCGGTTTGCCCGTCGCCTTTGCTGCCGCCGCCGTTGCCGAAAGACGATCCGGCTCCGAAAGCGCTGAGGACAGCAGGCCGGAAAGCTTCTGCGGCGACAGTTCCGCCTGCTTGATGACGCTTGCCCCGCCCGCCGCCGAAAGCGCTGCCGCATTGGCGGCCTGATCGTGATCGAGCGCATGCGGATACGGAACGAGGATAGATGGGCGGCCGATCACCGAAAGCTCCGATACGGTCGATGCGCCCGAGCGGCTGATGACCAGATCGGCATCGCCGATGCGCGACGCCATGTCGCCGAAGAAGGGCGAAACATCCGCCTTCACGCCGAGCTTCTGATAGGAGGCGACCACGCTGTCCTTGTCTTCCGGCCGCGCCTGCTGGGTGACGACGATGCGCTTGCGCTGTTCATCCTTCAGCAGGCAGATCGCCGCAGGCACCGCGCTCGAGAAGAACTGCGCGCCCTGGCTGCCGCCGAAAACGACAAGCTGGAATGTCTCACCCGTCTGCGAGGGCGTATAGGGTATCTCCGACGCCGCCAGCACCGCCGGGCGAACGGGATTGCCGGTCGCCACCGTCTTGTCGGAATATTGGCCATTGGCGGGCGGCAGGAAACCGCCGGCAATCGCTTTCACCCGGCCTGCCAGCGCCTTGTTGGCGCGGCCCATTACGGCATTCTGCTCGTGAATGATGGACGGAACGCCAAGCCCGGTGGATGCCAGAAGCGGCGGCACGGTGGGATAACCGCCGAAACCGACAACTGCTACCGGCTTCAGTTTCGCCACCAGCCGGCGTGCGGCGCGCAGGCCGACCCAAAGCTTCCAGAGCGAACGCGCCACGGAAATCGGGTTTTTCGAGCCGATGGTGGCGGACGGCACAACATGGATTTCATCCGCCGGAAACTTGCCGGCATAACGCTCGGCGCGGCTGTCGGTAACGAGGTGCACCTGATAACCGCGCGCTTTCAGCGTGTGCGCGAGCGCCTCGGCTGGAAAGACATGGCCGCCGGTTCCCCCGGCGGCAAGAAGAACAATACCCTTGCTCATGATCGTTTACTCCGCGGGAACGCCGGAACCGACGCGGAAGAAACTCCGCTCCTGCGCCCGCTTTTCGGGTCTGTGGCGTGTCAGCGCCAGAAGGAAGCCGGCGGTCACGCAGATCGCCATCATCGACGAACCGCCATAGGAAATCAGCGGCAGCGTCATGCCCTTGGCGGGCATCAGTTCCAGATTGACGCCGATATTGATCATAGACTGCATGCCAATCTGCAGCACGAGGCCGGCCACGGCGAAGCGGCAGAAATCGTCCTTTTCCTTGAAGGCGTGCGACAGGCCGCGCAGCACGATGAAGGCGAAGATCGCGACGAGGAACATGCAGAAAACGATGCCGAATTCTTCCGCCGCCACCGAGAAGATGAAGTCGGTATGGCTGTCGGGAATGATGCGCTTGACGATGCCTTCGCCCGGTCCGCGCCCGAACCAGTCGCCGCGAATGATAGCCTCACGCGCCGTATCCACCTGGAACGTATCGCCTTCGCCGGTCCAGAAACGGTCGATACGACCGGCCACGTGCGGCAGCATCAGATAGGCGGAGATGATGCCGCCGACGCCGACGCCGCCGAGCATGATGATCCAGAACCACGGCACGCCGGCCATGAAGAACATGCCGCCCCAGACCACGGAGGTCAGGATCGTCTGGCCGAAGTCCGGCTGGGCGATCAGGAGCGCCGCCACGATGCCGAAGGTGATGATGGCGAAGAGATTGCCGGGAATTTCAGGATGGCGTGCCCGTTCGGCAAACAGCCATGCGCAGACGATGACGAAGGCCGGCTTCATGAATTCCGACGGCTGGATCGAGAAGGTGCCGATGGAAATCCAGCGCCGCGCACCCTTGACCTCGATGCCGAAGAACAACGCGAAGATCATCATCAGCAGCGAAACGATAAGCATGATGACCGCGACGCGTCGCACCTGACGCGGCGACAGGAAGGACAGGCCGACCATGATCGCGAGCGACGGCACCATGAACATCGCCTGACGCTCGACGAAGAAGAAGCTGTTGAGGCCGATACGCTCGGCAACCGCAGGCGAGGCCGCAAAGGACAGCATCAGGCCGATGCCCATCAGCGCGATGAACGCCGCCAGAAAGAAACGGTCGATGGTCCAGAACCACTCCGCGACCGGACCGCGATCAACTCGGCTTACCATGGCCTTCAGCCCCCTTTTCCAGAGTCAACCAGCATCGTCATGCCATCGAGCGCCGCGACCTGCGCGACGAACGAATCACCTCTGATCTCAAAATTCTTATATTGATCGAAGCTTGCGCAAGCCGGGGATAACATCACGATATTGCCGGCCGTCGCATCTTTTTCCGCATCCGCCGCCGCATGTTGCACGGCCTTGTCCAGCGTGCCGGATATTTCATAAGGCACGGCTTCACCAAGTGTCGCGGCAAATTCCGCCGCCGCCTCGCCGATCAGATAGGCCTTGGCGATGCGCGGGAAAAGCGGCGAGAGGCTGGTGATGCCGCCCGCTTTCGGCAGACCGCCGGCGATCCAGTAGATACGGTCGAAACTTGAAAGCGCCGGTGCCGCAGCATCGGCATTGGTGGCCTTGCTGTCATTGACGAAGGTGACGTTGCCACGTCGACCGACCGGCTGCATTCGATGCTTGAGGCCGGGAAAAGACCTCAGGCCTGCGCGAACTTCCTCTTCGGAAACCCCGACCGCAAGGCAGGCGGCGATTGCCGCCGCCGCATTCTGCGCATTGTGGCTGCCGCGCAGGGTCTGGATACCGTCGAGATCGGTGAGCAGCGAAGAAGTGCCGCCATGCGCACGGAAAATACGGCTGCCTTCGGCATAGAGACCTTCGGAAACGACATTGCGCTTGGAAATGCGCTCCACCTTCACGCCGGCGCGTTCGATACGGTCGGCGATCAGCGTCGAATGGCTGTCATCGACACCGACGATGGCCGTTTGACTGCCCGCCACCAGCCGTTCCTTGACGTCGGCATAGTGCTGCATCGTGCCGTGACGGTCGAGATGGTCAGGCGTCAGATTGAGAAGAATGCCAGCGGTCGGATTGATCGTCGGTGCGAGATCGATCTGGTAGGACGAGCATTCGACAACATAGAAGCGTTGCGCCTTCGGCGGATCGAGGCTCAGCACCGCCGTACCGATATTGCCGCCAAGCTGCGTATCGCGGCCGGACACGTTGAGAATATGCGCGATCAGCGCCGTCGTTGTCGACTTGCCGTTGGTGCCGGTAATCGCGATAAAAGGGCAATCCGGCGCATGCGCACGGCGCTCGCGGATGAAAAGCTCGATATCGCCGATGATCTCGACGCCCGCCGCTTTCGCAAGGTCGACCGACCAATGCGGTTTCGGATGCGTCAGCGGCACGCCGGGCGCCAGAACAAAGGAAGAAAAGCTTGGCCAGTCAATCGTCCGAAGATCCGCCGTCTTGATGCCTTCGGCCTCTGCCTTCGCGACACTGTCGGGATTGTCGTCGAAAGCAACGACATCCGCCCCGCCGGCCACCAGCGCCCGGGCCGTCACGAGACCCGAACCGCCAAGCCCGAAAAGCGCGACCTTCTTACCTTTGAACGACGTGACCGGGATCATCGCTCACCTCAGCTTCAGGGTGGCGAGGCCAAGCAGCGCGAGGCCAACGGAGATGATCCAGAAACGGATGACCACCTGGCTTTCCGTCCAGCCCTTTTTCTCGAAATGGTGATGGATCGGCGCCATCAGGAAGACGCGCCTGCCGGTGCGCTTGAACCAGAAGACCTGGATGATGACAGACAGTGTTTCCATGACGAACAGACCGCCGACGATGACCATGACGATCTCGTGCTTGGTCGCGACAGCGATGGAGCCGATCAGGCCTCCGAGCGCCAGCGAACCCGTATCGCCCATGAAGATGGCGGCGGGCGGAGCGTTGAACCACAGGAAGCCGAGGCCTGCGCCGATGACCGCGCCGACGATGACGGCAAGTTCGCCCGTGCCGGGCACGAAATTGATCTGCAGGTAATTGGCGAAAACCGCGTTACCGGCGAGATAGGCGATCACGCCGAAGGTGGCGGCGGCGATCATCACAGGCACGATGGCGAGACCATCGAGACCATCCGTCAGGTTCACGGCATTGCCCGCGCCAACGATGACGAAAGCACCGAACAGCACGAAGAAGTAGCCGAGATTGATCACGAATTCCTTGAAGAAGGGAAAGGCGATGGAGCTGCCGAGCGTGCCGCCATGCGGTGCGGAAGCGAGCGCCATCTTCATCATGAAGAACACGGCAATCGCCGCAATCAGGAATTCAATGCCGAGACGGGCCTTGCCGGAAAACCCCTTGTCGCTCTGTTTCGTGACCTTGAGATAATCGTCGTAGAAGCCGATGGCTCCGAAACCGAGCGTCACCATCAAAACGGCGACGACATAGACGTTCGACAGATCGCCCCAGAGCAGCGAACCGCCGAGAATGCCGGCAAGGATCATCAGGCCGCCCATGGTCGGCGTGCCGGCCTTCTTGAAATGCGTCTGCGGACCATCCGCGCGGATGGGCTGGCCCTTGCCCTGGCGCACGCGCAGCGAATTGATGATCGCCGGTCCGAACAGGAAGACGATCAACGCAGAGGTGAACATCGCAGCACCCGCCCGGAAGGTGATGTACCGGAACAGGTTGAAGATTTGAATTTTATCCGACAGTTCGACGAGCCAGATCAGCATAATTGCCCTTTCAAAAGGCTATTTCAGACTTGGCGTTCCGTCTCGGGGAATGCCGGATACTTGTCAAGCAGGGCGGCGACAATCTTGCCGAAACCAAGCCCAAGTGACGATTTTACCATCAGCGCGTCTCCCGGTTGCACCCATTGCAGGGCGAAATCGGTCAGTTCCGCCGTCGTCGGGAACCAGATGACGGTAACGCTGTCCGGCAACGCATCACGCAGCGCCGCCATCGCCTCACCCGCCAGCCAGACATGTTCGATACCGGCCGCAAGCAGTGGGCCGGCCAATTCTTCATGCAACTGCGCGGAAAACTCGCCCATCTCCAGCATGTCGCCGAGGACTGCGACGCGCCTTCCGTGACCCTGCGTCGGCGTTTCCGCCAGCACGGCGATCGCCGCGCGCATGGAGGCCGGATTGGCATTGTAGCTTTCATCGATCAGCAGGAAGGTGCCGCCGTTGATTGCCAGCTGATGGCGCTGGCCGCGCCCCTTTACCGCCTCAAGCGTTCCCAGCGCCTCGAAGGCACGGTCGAGATTGGCGCCGGTGACCGCAACGGCGCCCAGCACGGCCATGGCGTTATCGGCAATGTGCCGGCCGGGAATATTGATGTGCAACTCGCTGGTTTCACCGTTCAGGATCGCCCAGATCGTCGAGCCCGTCGTCGTGCTCTCGAAATCCGCGAGGCGGAAATCCGCCTTGGCATGCTGCCCGAAGGTGAGGATATGTTCGATGCCCTGTTCCTGGGCCGCTTCTTCAAGCTGTTCGAATTGGGCGTTATCGCGGTTGAGGATGACGGAACCGCCCTCCTCCAGACCCTCGAAAATCTCCGCCTTGGCGCTAGCGATCTCTTCGATGTTCTTGAAATTGCCAAGATGGGCCGGCGCGATGGTCGTGATGATCGCCACATGCGGGCGCACCAGCTTCACCAGCGGCCGGATTTCGCCTGAATGGTTCATGCCGATTTCGAAAACACCGAATTCCGTGTCGGCAGGCATGCGCGCCAGCGTCAGCGGCACGCCCCAGTGGTTGTTGAAGGAGGCCACCGCCGCATGCACCCGGCCTGAAGGGGCGAGCGCCTGCCGCAGCATTTCCTTGGTCGTGGTCTTGCCGACCGAACCGGTCACCGCAATGATGCGCGCCGACGTTCTTTCACGCGCCGCGATGGCGAGCTTGCCGAGTGCGGCAAGCACGTCTTCCACCACGATCATCGGCACGGTCAGGCGGCCGAGCGCCGGCAGCTTGGCCTCGGCAACGACCAGAAGTCCCGCCCCGTTCGCAACGGCGAAACTGGTGTAATCATGACCGTCCACCCGGTCGCCCTTGATGGCGAAGAACGCTTCGCCTGGCTTGACCGTCCGGCTGTCGATGGAAATGCCGGTGATTCCGGTCGGCAGGTTGCCCACGGGGCGTCCTGCCGTGATGGCGATCATGTCGGCGACTGTCCATAACCAGCTCAAATCTTCGATCCTTCCAGCCCTGCCAGTGCAGCGCGCACCTGTTCATGATCGGAAAACGGCAGCGTTACCGAACCGACGATCTGCCCCTCTTCATGCCCCTTGCCTGCGACGATCAGCGTATCGCCATGCGAAAGCAGCGACACCGCATGGCGGATAGCGTCCGCCCTGTCGCCGATTTCCAATGCGCCGGGTGCCGCCGCCATGACTTCGGAACGGATCGTTGCAGCATCTTCCGAACGCGGATTGTCGTCGGTGACGATAACGATGTCGGAAAGCCGCGTCGCAACCTCGCCCATGATCGGGCGCTTGCCCTTGTCGCGGTCGCCGCCGCAGCCGAAGACGGTGATGATGCGGCCTGAGGTGAAGGGCCGGACCGAGGTGAGCACATTTTCCAGCGCATCCGGCTTGTGGGCATAATCCACATAGGCAAGCGCGCCGTTTTTCGTCTGGCCTACCAGTTCCAGACGGCCGGTAGCGCCGATCAGCTTTTCGAGCGCCTTCAGCGCGGTTGCTGCGGGAACGCCGGTGGACATGGCAAGACCGGCCGCGACGAGAGCGTTCGCAACCTGAAAATCACCCGCCAAGGGGATGTCGACTTCATAAATCTCGCCGCCATGATGCACTTCGATCATCTGCTTGTGACGGAAGTGCTCGACACGCTTCAGGGCCAGATATTCGCCTTTGCGACCGACCGTGCGCACATCGAGACCGGCTTCGCGCGCCGCCCGGATCGCCTTTTCCGACCACGGGTCGTCGGCGAAGATCACGGCGGGAGCGCCCTTTTCCATCAGCGTATCGAAGAGCCGCATCTTCGCGGCCATATAGTCCTCGACGGTCGGATGATAATCCATGTGGTCGCGGCCAAGATTGGTGAAGCCGGCGGCAGAAAGGTGGACGCCATCGAGGCGGCGCTGGTCAAGACCGTGGCTGGACGCCTCCATCGCCGCATGCGTCACGCCTTCAGCCGCAAGTTCGGCCAGAAGCGCATGCAGCGTCACCGGATCGGGCGTGGTGAGCGCGCCGTAATCCTCGCGGCCGGGTGCAATCACACCTGTCGTGCCGATCTGTGCAGCGGCATGGCCGGCGAAAGCCCAGATTTGCCGCACGAAGGAAGCAACGGACGTCTTTCCCGCAGTACCGGTGACGGCGACCATGGTTTCCGGCTGTTTTCCGTAAAAACGGGAAGCGGCAAGGGAGAGATAAAGGCGTGGATCGGTGACCGAAAGCACCGGCACATCGGCATCCAGCGCGTGTCCGGAAACGATGGCGACCGCGCCCTTGGCAACCGCGTCCTTCACATAGGCCGCGCCATCCGCCCTGGTGCCCGCAACCGCCACGAACACGCTGCCCGGCGCAGCCTTGCGGCTGTCTGCGGTGATCCCCCCGATTTCGATCGCCCCGATCTCAGACAGGAGCAATTCTTTCAATTCCGGAAACGCATCTCCGGATATATCTCGCAAATTCATCGACTGTGTCCGTCTTGTCCCCCCGGCGCGAATCGCCGGAACATCATAAGCTAACAATCAATAAGACACGAGCAAGGCCGAGCCATCCTTGCCGAACTTCGGCTTCACGCCCAGCACCGCCGCCGTGCGGGTGATGATATCGCGCACCATCGGCGCTGCGGATGTGCCGGCGAGTGCCGCGCCATTGCCCTTGTCCGTCTTCGGCTCGTCGATGAAGGACAGCACGACATATTGCGGATCGTCCATTGGGAAGGCCGAGAGGAAGGCGTTGAAGTTCTTGTCGTGCACATAACGTCCGTTGACGACCTTGTCGGCCGTGCCGGTCTTGCCGCCGACGTTGAAGCCATCGACGCGCGCGTTGCGGCCGGAACCGTTGACACCGTTCCACTCGAACAGGAAACGCATGTCCTTGCTGGCGCCCGGTTTCAGAACCTGCTTGGCCACCTGATCGGCCTGTTCGCGCGTGCGCGGCAGGAAAGTCGGTTCGATCAGTTTGCCGCCATTGACGAGTGCAGCGCCGGCAACCGCCGTCTGCAACGGTGTCGTGGAAACGCCGTGGCCGAAGGAAATGGTAATCGAGTTGATCTTCTTCCATTCGCGCGGCTGCGACGGCAGCGCCACTTCCGGCAATTCGGTCTGCATGCGGGTCAAAAGGCCAAGCCGGGTGAGGAATTCCTTGTGGCCTTCCGTTCCCACCGTGTCGGCAATCTTGGCTGTACCGATATTGGAGGAATACTGGAAGATTTCCGGCACCGAAAGCATCCGGCCCTTGCCGTGGAAGTCCTTGATGGTGAAACCGCCGATGCGGATCGGATAACGCGCATCGAAGGTATCGCCGAGACGGACGCGGCCCGAATCGAGACCCATGGCGATGGTGAAGGACTTGAAGGTGGACCCCATTTCGAACGTGCCGTTCGACATGCGGTTGAGCCAGCCTTCCTTGGCGCCTTCGGCCGGATTGTTAGGATCGTAATCCGGCACGGAGGCCATGGCGAGGACTTCGCCGGTATGCACATCCAGAACCACCGCGCCGGCGCCGATTGCCTGGAACTTGGTGATGGCCGAGGTCACGACTTCGCGGACAATGGACTGTACGCGCAGATCGATGGAAAGCTTCACCGGCTCCAGCGGCTGGTCGCTGGTCATGCCAAGCGCGGTCAGATCGGCAAGGCCCTGGCTGTCGACGTAACGTTCCATGCCGGCAACACCGCGATTGTCGATATTGACGTGACCGACGACATGCGCAGCGGTCGGCCCGCCGGGATAAAAGCGGCGCTTTTCCGGACGGAAGCCGACGCCTGGAATGCCGAGCGCCAGAATCTGGCTCTGCTGCTTCGGCGTCAGCTGGCGGCGCAGCCACTGGAAGCGCGAATTGGAGGAAAGCTTCTGATAGGTGCTGCGCTGGTCGAGATCCGGCAGAACCGTCCGCAGCTTCTCGATAGCCTCATCGATATCGACGATGCGATGCGGTTCGGCGAAAAGCGAGACGGTGCGAATATCGGTGGCCAGAACCTCGCCATTGCGGTCGAGAAGATCGGGGCGCGACGCCATCAAGCGGTCGGCGGGTGCGATGCTCGATACCGTTTCCTGCTCGGCCATGCCATATTGCACAAGACGCCCGCCAACGACGGCGTAAAAGGCCACAAAACCGAAAATAATGAGGCCGACACGGCTTTTCGCCTGGGCGGCGCGCTTCTTGCGGGCGCCCTCAAAAGCCGCATGGTCGGTATAAACACCGGTGGTGCTGGCGGAAAAATGAGCCTTGCTCTTCAAAACCATGACGCGGGAGAGAAAAGACATTAGCGGTTCACCGATCCTGTTATCGTGTCATCCATGTCGTCGGTTTCATCGCCCGCGACGGCGGAGACGGCCGGAGCCGCTGTTGGACGGGAAACACGCGCCCGGGGTGTCGGAACCGGAGTGCCGTTGACGGCAATCTGGCCCGCCGGCGGTGATTTCTTTTTGGTGGCCGCGCCAAGCGTCGCACCCGGCTTGGAACCGTTGACGGCGGCGGCAATGACATCCTCGACGCTCATGCCTTCCGGCTCGGGCGGTTGCGGCAGTTGCGAGCGCAGCATGGGCAGCTCACGCGGCTGCGCCAGCTGCGTCGGCAGCGTCGGCGAAAGGCCAAGCTCATCCTGATAGGCATTCACGAGACGGTGCAGACGGTTCGGCTGCGTCAGGAGCGCCCAGTCGGCCCTCAAAAGATCGATCGTATCCTTCTCAAGCTTGATCTCGGCCTCCAGCTTGCGGACCTCCTCAAGCTTCAGATCGGCCTTGTGCTTGATCGAATAGGTCACGACGGCCGCGGCGACCATCACACCCATCAAGATGACATCGAAAGTGCGCAGCATATCAGCCTCCCATCTTTTCAAGGCTGGCGAGATCGGGAAGCTCGAAGATCGAATAATCCGCCGCGCGCGCCGGTGCGGTCGTGCGCAGACCGGCCCGCAGTTTGGCGGATCGGGCACGGGGATTGAGCTCCGCCTCCTCATCGCTGGCGGCGATCATCGGCTTTCCGATATTATCGAAAATGGCGGGCTTGTCCTCCACCATCGGCAGATGCCGGGAACCGGCGGCCTTGCCCGAACGGTCGGAGAAGAATTTCTTGACGATACGGTCTTCCAGCGAATGGAAGGTGACGACGACCAGCCGGCCGCCGGGTTTCAAAACCTGCTCGGCGGCAAAAAGCGCCTGCGCCAGCTCGCCCAGCTCGTCATTAACGAAAACGCGCAGCGCCTGAAACACCCGCGTTGCGGGATGAATCTTGTCTTTGGCCTTACGCGGCGTGACGATTTCGATGAGGCCGGCCAGATCGCGGGTGGTGCGGAACGGCTCTTCCGCCCTCTTCTTCTCTATGGCGCGGGCGATGCGGCCCGGCTGCTTTTCTTCACCGAGAAAACCGAAGATGCGGATCAGATCGCTGACCTTCGCACGATTGACGACGTCGGCCGCCGAAACGCCGGAACCCGACATGCGCATGTCGAGAGGGCCATTTTTCTGGAAGGAAAAACCGCGCTCGGCCTCGTCGATCTGCATGGAGGAAACGCCGATATCCAGCACGACGCCATCGAGCCCGCCTTGCGGGGCATGTTTCGCGAGATCGGAGAATTGCGATTGGATGAGGCTCAACCGGCCGCCATTGGCGGCAACCATCGCCTGACCGCCGGCGATAGCGGTCGGATCGCGGTCGAGCGCGATGACGTCGGCGCCCTGATCGAGAATGGCCTGGGTGTAGCCGCCGGCGCCAAACGTGCCGTCGAGAATTATCTTGCCGGATGATGGCTCCAGCGCGGCAATGACTTCGCGAAGCAGGACCGGGATGTGACGCTGAGGTCCGCCATCGGCATCAAAAGATCGTCCGCCAGAATTCGCCGCCATTCCGTGTCCCCGTCCTAGGCGGGGCGAGCAGCCGAAAAACCGCGCCCCGCTCTTGCTTCCGCCTGCGCCGCCAAAAACGCATTCGGTTGCCAAAGCTGAAAATGATCCGCCCGTCCGACGAAGGTGACTTCGGTGGATATGCCGGTGAATTCCCGCACGAAATCCGTCACCATCAATCGACCTTCCTGGTCGAGCTTCATGAAAACGCCGCCGCCGTGAACCAGCAGCGACATCGCGTTCGCCTCGGGCGAGAAGGCATCCATCGACGCAATCTGCCGCTCGTAGCGCTCCAGCAAATCCGGACCGCCGACACTGATTGCCGGAAAGGCGAAATCCTGAAGACAATAAAGCTCCTGAATGCCGCGCCTGACCAGCACCGAACGAAACGGAGACGGAACCGAAACGCGCCCCTTGGCGTCGATCCTGTTCGTCACGTTCGATAAAAAGCGGTCCATTACTCAACTCGCCAAAACCGCATGCCGCAAAGCGATTCATCCGCTCCGCAGCCGACACCGGTACGCACGACACATCGCCAAGCGCCAGGGCGACGTGCCCTGCAGCAGCCCCTCGTAGGCTCCTCACTCGTTTCAGCGATTGCGGGTCAAAAACACGACCCAATGTGGTGTGCATTTGGGATATCATGGGACACTATGGGCGTCAATGGGAGAAGCCGGCACGATACCGACTTCGCATCGGAAATTCATAAGCCGTTAAGTTTAACGAATGGTTTACCGAGCCACGCGACGATGCGCTCTCACGGCACGGGAAGATGCGGTGAAGCCGCTGTTTTTCTGTGTTAAAACAAGGAAATGGCCGCATTATCCGGCTTCACGGGCAGATGGGTCAGGCCGTCAACGTCAGAAAATAATGGAATCGACGAGAAGCTCAGTCACGATGGCTTCCTTCGCTGCGCTCTATATCCGCATTCTCAGGGCGCAGTGCTTCCTCATCAAACTCCTGGCCTTTAGCCAGAAGACGCAGAACAACCACATCCTGCTCCACCACAAAAGCGACACTGACGCTGCGTTCAAAACCGATTATGCGGAGTCCCACACGCAGTTCGTTACGCACGGTGCCACGTTCGGGAAAGACATTCAAAGTTGAAAGAAATATGCCGATGCGATCAATGTACCGATCTGCGACAGCGGACGACCCTGATTTACTGGCAATATTTTGATGGATATGCACCAGATCAGCCTGCGCTTCGGGTGACAGGCGCACAACGTAATACTTCATTTAAAAGCGTTTCCAGCAAAAACATGCGGCAACTTGGCATTACGAATTGCATAAATATAAATAGATAAAGGGTTTCGGAGAGGTGGGAGCTATGTGCGCCCCTCACCCTTAGCAATACGCGCCCTGACCTCAGCCAAACCTTCACTGAGAGGCTTGGCCCTGCCCGGGTCTGCTTTGTGAGCATCGTATGCGGATGTCACTTCTTCCTGCAACCACCGCTCCACGGCCGCATCGCGGGCTGCCAGGGTGCGAAGGCCATCACGGATAACCTCGCTCTCCGTCGCATATTCGCCGGAAGCGACCTTTGCCTTGACCATTTCCGCCATTTCCAGGGGGAGTGTGATGCTGAAAGCTTGGGTGGTGCGCATGGTTTTCGCCTTTCATTCCCCTTGTATCACACGGTATGATTTAATCATACACATTCCTGATTATTCATGAGGGAAGCGGCATACACGAGCCGCCGCAAGATTGAGGAAAATTTGCCAGTTGGCCTGTAAGCCGGGTTCTGTATGGCCCCGGTTTGACCCGGAACGTGGCAGCCATTCATCTGGGACGGCATTTGCATGCCGCCTCGCGCAACCCACCCGGATGACGGGCCCGGAAACCGGCTGTGAACGGGCTTTCGCCCGCCCCGTGTCATCCCTATTCGGTCTTGCTCCCGGTGGGGTTTACCTTGCCGCCGCTGTTACCAGAAGCGCGGTGGGCTCTTACCCCACCCTTTCACCCTTACCATGCGATGCATGGCGGTTTGCTCTCTGTGGCACTTTCCCTGGGGTCGCCCCCGCCGGACGTTATCCGGCACCGTATTTCCGTGGAGCCCGGACTTTCCTCACCTTACCGTCTTTCGACATTGGTAAAGCGCGGCTGCCCGGCCAACTGGCATGGGCTGCATAACCATGTTCCGAGGCGAAAGCCACCGAAAAGCGCAGGCAAGGATCAAAGAAATGCCGGCTTGAAATCCGTCGAAAAGGCGCCGTCGGCGATTTCTCCGTCCCGCAGCAGCACAGCACCGAGCCGTCCGATCTCATCGGAACTCTTGGCCGCCGTACCGTTGCCGCCGGTCAGAACCGCAATCTTCGGCGAGGCGGTGAAGCCGATGGCCGGATAACCGCTTTGCGTTTTGGAGACGACGCAGGCGGCCATCGAGACACGCAAGAGATCGATGGAAGGCACCAGCGATCCGACGATCTCAGAGAGATGATCACGCACGCTTTCGCGTCCGCCGGAGCGGAACCATTCCCGGATTTCCGGGTCGCTGCCGAGCCTCTTGTCGTCGGGATCGCCGCCGATCTTCAGATAGAATTTGCCATCGGGATAACGCACCGGCGGCAGAAGATAGATATGTTTCGTCGTGTCGCGCGGCTCATAGATCAGCGACGGCATCTCCGCATATTGATCCAGATCGCCCTCATCTACCTCGAAGAAAGCGACGGTGCGTGCATAGACATCGAGCGCCACCGGCTGCGGCAGCAGATCTTTCGTGATCGAGAAGCCGCCGGCCGCCACCAGCACCCGGTCTGCGGTATAAACCGCGCCAGAGGCCGTCTCCACCCGCACGCGACCATCCTCTTCGCGCGTCGAGACGACGATATCGTCGACAAGCGTAACGCCCGCCATTTCCGCCAAAATGGCCTGCGCCTTCACCAGCCCACGTGGATTGACGTATCCGGCATTGTCCCTTTCGAACACGCCCTCGCAACCCGGCTCGAAGGAGAAATAGGGAAAGCGGCTTTCGAGGCCTTCCCCGTCAAGCAGTTCCGTCGAAACCCCGAGCCGAGCCGCCGCCTTGCGGACATCGTCGACAAAAGGATTATCGCCGCCCCGTTCAGGCCCCACCATCAGGCAGCCGACGGGTGCATAAAATTCAACGCCGCTTCGTGCGGCAATGTCGGCGTAACGCGCTATCGAGCGGTTGGCGAGCAGCGCCCAGTCGGCATCGCTGTCAATGGTGCGGGTAATCCGCGCCTCGTCATAGTGGCTGGCGAAGACGCCCAGATGCGATTTGATGTCGGCAGGTTCGCCGGGGCCGATCAGCGCGACGCCATCGACCGTTTCGGCCAGGTGGCGGGCGGCAGCGGCCCCCATCATGCCGCGACCCACGACGATGTATCTGAAATGTCCCGACATGCCGCCCTCTTCACCCGCTCACTTCCATCGCAACCTTTTAGCTGCTTCGCCCCTGAATGTCAGACGAAAACCGGCGACATTTCGGCGGCGAATTCATCCTCGGTCAACTGACCGTTCAAAAGCAGCATGGCGCCCAGCCGGCCGATTTCGTCCGAAGACTTGGCGGAGACGAAATTGCCGCCGGTCAGAACCGCGATATTGGAGGATTGCGTATAGCCAATATAGGGATAGCCGCTGCGGGTAATGGAGGCGACACAGGAGCCTGAGGTGACCGGGCAGCCGGCAAGCTCCGGCATCAAGGAGAGCGCCCGCTTTTTCAGAAACTCAACCTCACCCGGCGTGCCGTCCGAATGAAACCAGTCCACTGCGTCGGTGAGCGTTTCAAGCCTGCCCTTTTCGCTCTCGCCGCCGATCTTCAGATAGACCTTGCCATCGGGATAACGCACCGGCGGCAGGATATAGACGATGTCGTCCTCGGTCTCCGCCAGCACGATGGTGGAGGGCATCGCACCGAACAGCGCCTGCCGCGCCTCATCCAGCTCAAAAAAGACGATGGTGCGGCCCGTGGCCGCCATATCGACCGGAGAAGGCAGAAGCTCGGCCATGTTGGTGAAACCGCCGGCCGCTACGATGACCTTTTCAGCCGTATGAACCGCCCCTTCCCGAGTCGAAACCTCGACGCCATGGGAAGTATCGCGAATATACGCCGCCGTCTGGCGCACAAGCCGCGCGCCCTGCGCGATGGCAATCGTGCATTGCGCCTTCACCAGGGCGCGCGGATTGACGTGGCCGGCATATTGCGCCTCGAAATAACCGCTATGGTCGGCCGGCAGGGAGAACATCGGAAACCGGCCAGCCAGCGCATCAGCGCCGAGTGTCTCCACACCGAGGCCGAGACGGTCGGCCGATGCAAGCGCGCGCGAGACATAGTCCCCCGCAAGCCCCCTGCCGTTTCCGGTAAACAGGCAGCCCGCTTCCGTGAAAAAGCGGATGCCGCTTTTGGCCTCGATCTCCGCATAACGGCGGATGGAGCGCTGCGCGAGTTCCGCCCAGACCGGATCGCCATCAAAACCGCGGGTAATGCGCGCTTCGTCGTAATGGCTCGAAAACACACCCTGATGGGTCTTGCGATCGGTGGGCTCGTCCGGGCCGATCAGCGCCACGCCATCCGTTTGCACTGAGAGATGCCGCGCCGCAGCCGCTCCCATCATCCCGGCCCCGACGACGATATATTTGAAATCCGGCATGTCATGCTCCGTATCAGATTTGCTTCTGACTACAGCATGCCGGACCGAACCGGAATCGCTTTTCGCAATTTCGCAGACGAACGATGGCGGCCTCAGCCGGCCAGCAGCGCCTGCACCTTGCCGCAATAACGCTTGGAGACCGGGTTCATCCGGGTGGCGCCATGGCCTGCATTGTAACGCAGGATCGTGCTGCACACCTGGCCGCCGCCAAGCTGATGCGCCGTCGCCAGATATTGCATGCCCCAGCGAATATTGGTCTCGGGATCGTAGAGCGCCTTGGTCGTACCGCGATAGCCCATCATCCGCGCCGTCGCCGGCTTGATCTGCATCAGCCCGACCTCGCCTGCGCTGCCGCGGGCTTTCGGATTGAACTTGCTTTCCACCGAAACCACGGCATGCGCCAGATTGGTGGGAACGCCGTAACGCTTGGCATATTTGACGATCAGATCGGAATAGTCGTTCCTGAGCGAGGAAGGCAGGCTCTTTTCGGGAATGGGATAACCGGGCTTGCGGAAGAAGGTCTCCAGCGTCACGGTTTTGGTCTTGACGTCCTCGTCTTTGGCAAAAGCAATCCCCGCCTGCGAAGCGAGCATAACAACGCCCGCCACGACAGCAACAACAACCCTGTTCATATGTAGAAAAAGTCTCCAGATCGGATGACAGAAACAATGAAGCGACACAAATAATCTGCGCTCGGAAAGTCGATCACGACCTTCCGTTGTCCGGTCTCCTTGATTGATATTGACGGCAGGTTCCCCTGAAGAACGACACCGCATGCAGTGACGTTCTTAAACTTCCTCAATGCGGATTAACTGTGGCACGGTAAAAAAAGCGACTTGAACAGCAAGAAAACCGGGAACGATTTTCCAGGATTCGCGTTCAGGCGGCCGAAAATCTCGGCAGGCTGGCGATCAGCCGATGCAACGTGTCGATGGTGGAGAAATCCGCGATGCCATCCACCAGAGCGGGACGGAAATGCCGCTGGAAGGCAGCCACGGCGCCTTCGGTTTTCTCGCAATAAGCGCCTGTAATTTCAACGCCATAACCATAGATGGACAGCATCGACTGCAGCGCTTCGACCGGTTGGCCATGATCGCCGCGCTGGAAAAAACGTCCGCCACGGATCGGCGCAGGCTCCACCCAATGGCCGACACCGTGCTGCGACAGGATGTCCCACGGGAATTTTTCACCCGGATCGACCTTGCGGATTGGCGCGACATCCGAGTGCGCCAGCACCCTTTCAGGGGCGATAGACCAGCGCTGGCCGCAATCGCGACACAATTCGATGACGGCTTCCACCTGTTTCTTCGGAAATTCCGGCAGGCCGCCGGGATGGCCCTGATTGGCGATCTCGATGCCGATGGAGCGGGAATTGATGTCTTGATCCCCCGCCCAGATGCTTTTGCCCGCGTGCCAGGCACGGCGGGCTTCCGGCACGAGCTGGATGACGCGCCCGTCTTCGAACACGAAATAATGGCTGGAAACCTGACTTTCCGGATTGCAGAGCCACGACAGCGCGCCGTCGGCCGTCGTCATGCCGGTATAATGCAGCAGGATAATATCGGGGCCGGCCACACCCAGCCTTTCGCCATGGTTAGGCGAAGGCGCAACGGCTGCGCCCCCGAAATCCGGGGTAAAATCCGGCAGACATTCACTCATGCGACGCGGCGTTCTTTCTCGATGGCCGCATAGGCGGCGTTGAGAGCCGCCATACGCTCATTCGCAGCCGCATGCAATTCCATGGGAACGCCGCGTGCAATGAGCTTGTCAGGATGGTGTTCGGCAACCAGCGAACGATAACGCCGGCGAATATCGGAAAAATCGTCGGAGGGCGAAACGCCGAGCACGCGATAGGGGTCGCGCCCGTCCATATGGACATGCCGCGCCATGATCGTTTCGAAGTGATCTTCGGTGATACGGAAGATTTCCGCGATCCGGCCGAGGAAGGCCAGTTCCCGCTCATGGATCAGCCCATCGGCCTTGGCGATGTGGAACAGGCCGTCGATGACGCTTTCCAGCATCTCGCAATTGGCGTGTCCGGAACCGCACAGACCGGCGAGCCGCTCCGCATAGGCCTCGTAACCGGCAACGTCCTGACGGGCGAGATTATAAAGACGGGCAACGTTCTTGGCTTCTTCTTCCGGAAAATCGAAGATTTGCCGGAAGGCGCGCACCTCGGCATCGTTGACGACACCGTCGGCCTTCGCCATCTTGGCGGAAAGCGCGATGATGGCCACGGAAAAGGAAACCTTGCGGCGCGTCTCCGGATCACCCTCGAAAAGGGTGCGGATGGCTTCCACCACGCGCCCGAGCGCACCGCCTGCCGCGTCGCCGATTGCGCCGAGCAGCCGTTCCCACAGGGATGAAATTTGCAGACAGGCGAAATCGAACATCATGCGACAAGCATGACGGGATATTGCCGCGAATGCAATATGTCCAGCGGGCCGGCGGCATTAACTTTTATTCATCTTTGCGACAGTTTTGCTTCAGGAACAAGAGCGCGCCAGACTATGACGCCACAGTTTTCCACAGATGGCGGGAAGCCGACCACCGGCTATGCCGATTGAAACGATTATATTCCGCTACTTTGCTCAAGCCGCTGAAAAACCGCGAGAAATCGGCGTTTTTCTTCATAAATTCACTTTACACCTACACGCGGCTGTCGCATCCATTTGCCAGACATGTCTTTGGGTATATGTGAAAAGGAGAGCCATGATGGCCAAACAGAAAGTCGCAATGCTGACCGCGGGTGGCCTTGCGCCCTGTCTCTCTTCGGCCGTGGGCGGCCTGATCGAGCGTTACAGCGACATCGCGCCCGAGATCGACATCATCGCTTACCGCTCGGGTTATCAGGGCGTGCTTCTGGGTGACCGTATCGAGATCACCAGGGATATGCGGGAAAAGGCGCATCTGCTGCACCGATACGGCGGCTCGCCGATCGGCAACAGCCGCGTCAAGCTCACCAACGCAGCCGATTGCGCCAAGCGCGGCTTGGTCAAGGAAGGCGACAATCCGCTTCGCGTCGCGGCTGACCGGCTGGCGGCCGACGGCATCACCATTCTCCACACCATCGGCGGTGACGACACCAACACGACGGCTGCGGACCTTGCCGCCTATCTCGGCGCCAACGGCTACAATCTCACCGTTGTCGGCCTGCCGAAGACGGTGGATAACGACGTTGTGCCGATCAAGCAGTCGCTCGGCGCCTGGACGGCCGCCGAAGTCGGCGCCTCATTCTTCGACAATGTCAGCAACGAACAGAGCGCGGCGCCGAAAACTTTCGTTATCCACGAAGTCATGGGCCGCCATTGCGGCTGGCTGACGGCCGCCACCGCCCGTGCCTATATCCAGAAGACCAGCGGCAATGAATATGTCGAAGGCCTGATGATGAACACGCAGATGAAGAACATCGACGGCATCTACCTGCCGGAAATGGCCTTCGACATCGAGGCGGAAGCCGAGCGCCTGAAGGAAATCATGGACAGGAACGGCTATGTCACGCTGTTCGTTTCCGAAGGTGCGGGCCTCGATTCCATCGTCGCCGAACGCGAAGCCTCCGGCGAGGCCGTCAAGCGCGACGCTTTCGGCCATGTGAAGATCGACACCATCAATGTCGGTGGCTGGTTCCAGAAGCAGTTTGCCAGCCTCATCGGTGCGGAACGCTCCATGGTGCAGAAATCAGGCTATTTCGCCCGCTCCGCCGCCGCCAATGGCGACGACCTGCGCCTAATTCAGGGCATGGTCGATCTCGCCGTCGAAAGCGCGCTCAACAAGGTCTCCGGCGTCACCGGCCATGACGAAGACCAGAATGGCAAATTGCGGACCATCGAGTTTCCGCGTATCAAGGGCGGAAAGCATTTCGACCTCTCTGCAAAATGGTTTAGCGAAGTGATGGAACACGTCGGTCAGCCGTTCACAGCGGCCTGATTTTACGATAGGCTAAAATAATACGGCGACAGGGAGGGCAAGGAGGAAGAGAATGTCTGGACAGGCCTGGCTGATTTTTTGTGCAGCATGTGCCGTTGTGTTCGCACTCCCCTCTCCCCTTGTATTCTCTGTCGCCTCTTATGCCGCCATTCGCGGCAAAAAGACGATCTTCGCCTCCGTCATCGGCGCTGCGCTCGGCATTGTCACGGCCATGACGATTTCCGCCATTCCGGTGGCCGGTCTCGCCTGGCTGCCGCAATCCTTCGTGGAAATCGTGCAATGGGCCGGCATCGGCTGGCTGATGCTGTTCCTCCTGTGGACCTTCGCCACGCCGGCCGCCCAGGCCGCCAATGCCGATAATGACAATCTGCCGGGCAAATCCTGGAGCGGTATTTTCCGCGATTGTTACGCCATTGCCGCCCTGCGCCCGCGCTACTTCGCTTTCTTTCTGGCGTTGTTGCCGCAATTCGTGTCCACCTCCGGCAAAGCAATTGAAACGCTTGCCATGGCGCAGGCCGCCATCCTGCTTCTGGCGCTGGTGATTCTGACCGCGCAGGCGCTGTTTGCCGGGCCTACTCTGGCGATGGTGCGCCGCATGTCGGGCGATAAAAAAATCCGGCCGAAATACCGCACCCACTTCATTTCCGGCCGCGCCGTCAGCGCCGGATACAGGCGCATCGCGGCCTGAAAAACCGCCCGAAAGCCGGCGAGAAACGTCCCGGCTTGCCGCTATCCTTACAATAGGTTAATGAAGGCGCGACGGGACACTGCCTGCTTCGCTCGACGCGGGAGTATCGACAGACAGGCATAACGAAGGCGGCAACATGCGAAATTCGGGAAAATTCCGCGGAAGAAGTGCACTTCTTCTGTCTTCCACCGTGGGTCTGGCACTGGCATTGAGCGCATGCACCAGCGTCGAATATACCGCCAAGGAAGGGCCGAACGGCCCGAAGATCGCAACAGTCAATCCCGCGACCACTCCTGCGCAGACATCGGCGCAGCCGGCAACGGCCGAAGCAGCAGCGGGCGCGAACCTGGCAGCAGCAGCAACGGTGCAGACCGCCGAAACCGCAACCCCTTCCCAGCCTGCAGCACTTCCCACCGCAGTCGCCGTCAAGGGCGGACGCGTGGCGCTGCCGCCGGCTTCCGAAATTGCTGCAGCCGCAGCCATCGCCGCCCAGATGCAGCCGCAGCAGAACGAGGTCGCCCAAGCTGGTGTGACGACATCTGCGCCGACCACGGCCACGGCGCTCGCACCGACAAGCGCCACTCCGGCGGCCGCAGCCATCGAAACGGCTGACGTGGCGGCCAAGCCGGCTGCCCATAATGCCGCCGCCGATCTGCCGCAGGTGGTTGCCGTCAAGGGCAGCTTCCCGCCCGCACCGCCGCCGCCCGGCTCGCCCTCCATCGGCACCGAACTGACGGCGGAACGCAAAGTCATTCCGCTGCCGAAGCCGGACAGCACGGTTCTGGCCTATGCCGCCGGCCCCACCAACGCCGCGCTGGCTGCCATCCGCCAGAACGAATCGATGACGGCGCCGCTCAATTCCGCGCCGGCCGGACGCGAAAAGCTGAGCGGCCTTATTACCAAATACGCCACCATGTATGATGTGCCGGAAGATCTGGTTCACCGCGTCGTGCAGCGCGAGAGCCGATATAATCCCGGCGCCTATAGCAGCGGCAATTTCGGCCTGATGCAGATCCGGCACGCCACGGCACGCTCCATGGGCTTCGATGGCCCCGCCTCCGGCCTTTTCGATGCCGAAACCAACCTCAAATACGCCGTCAAATATCTGCGCGGCGCATGGGTTGTGGCCGGCAACGACCGCGACAACGCGGTCCGGCTTTATGCGCGCGGTTATTATTACGACGCCAAGCGCAAGGGCATGCTGCACGTTTTGCGCAAGTGATGGCCTCAGGCTCTGTTATGCGAATGCAACCGCGCGGCTTTTCTTAAGCCGCCGGGTCTTTCCATTTCGTCATCCTGATTGGGCGGCGCGGGCTGGTTTTCCACCGACACCCCTATTCCCCGCCTTTGCCCACAGCCCCTGTCATCAAATTGTAGTGTCACAGCTGTAGACGCCTCTCAATCGACTGAGAGGTGAACATATGACGAGTGCGGCACCCAAGACCGGCTTCAGCAAGAACACGAAACTGAAGTCCGCATTGCTCCAGCACAAGGCACTCTCCAAAAGCGGTCTGTCCGAGCGCTTCTTCGGCGTCCTCTTTTCCGGCCTCGTCTATCCGCAGATATGGGAAGACCCGGAAATCGACATGAAAGCGATGGAGCTTGGCGAAGGTCACCGCATCGTCACCATCGGCTCGGGCGGCTGCAACATGCTGGCCTATCTCTCCCGCAATCCGGCCAGCATCGACGTCGTGGACCTCAACCCGCACCACATCGCGCTGAACAAGCTGAAGCTCGCCGCCTTCCGCCATCTGCCCGCCCATCAGGACGTGGTGCGCCACTTCGGCCGCGCCAATACGCGCAGCAACAGCCACGGTTACGACCGCTTCATCGCCGAGCATCTCGACGCCACGACCAAGGCTTACTGGTCCAAGCGCACCCTTTCCGGCCGCCGCCGCATCTCTGTCTTCGACAGGAACATCTATCGCACCGGCCTGCTCGGCCGCTTCATCGGCGCCGGCCATCTCATGGCTCGGCTGCACGGCGTAAAGCTCACCGAAATGGCCAAGACCCGCACGCTGGACGAACAGCGCCAGTTTTTCGACAGCAAGGTGGCGCCGTTGTTCGACAAGCCGGTCGTGCGCTGGCTGACGAAGCGCAAAAGCTCACTCTTCGGCCTCGGCATTCCGCCTCGCCAATATGACGAGCTGGCCAGCCTCTCCGCCAATGGCACGGTCGCATCCGTGCTGAAGGCGCGGCTGGAAAAGCTCGCCTGCAACTTCCCGCTCAGCGACAATTATTTCGCCTGGCAGGCCTTTGTGCGCCGTTATCCCGAACCGCATGAGGGCGCGCTGCCCGCCTATCTCAAACCGGAATATTACGAGACGATCCGCAACAACACGGCCCGCGTTGCCGTGCACCACGCCACCTATACCGAGCTTCTCTCCAGAAAGCCGGCAAGCGCCGTCGACCGTTATATCCTCCTCGATGCGCAGGACTGGATGACCGACACGCAGCTCAACGAATTGTGGTCGCAGATCAGCCGCACCGCCGCGCCCGGTGCGCGCGTCATTTTCCGCACCGCGGCCGAAAAGAGCGTCATCGAAGGCCGGCTTTCGCCCGATATCCGCAACCAGTGGGTCTATCTCGAAGAGCGCTCCAACGAGCTCAACGCCATGGACCGTTCGGCCATCTACGGCGGCTTCCATATCTATCAGAGGGCTATGGCATGAAAACCATCGGCGAGAATGTGGGCCTTGCAGATAGCGCGCATGCGAGCCTGATGGACCGCATGTATCGCCACCAGCGGCATATCTACGATATCACCCGCAAATATTACCTTCTCGGCCGTGACCGGACCATTTCCGGCCTCGACGTGCCGAAGGGCGGCACGCTGTTGGAAGTCGGCTGCGGCACCGGCCGCAACCTGCTGCTGGCCAGCCGCAAATTTCCGCAGGCAAGACTGTTCGGCCTCGACATTTCCGCCGAAATGCTGCTGACCGCAGCCGAAAATTTCGCCGGCAAGGCGGAACGCCCCATTCTGCGCGTGGCCGATGCCACCGCTTTTCGCGCCTCCGAATTCGGCCTGCCCGACGGCTTCGACCGCGTCATGATCCCCTATGCCCTGTCGATGATACCGGACTGGGAAAAGGCGATCGAACAGGCGCTCACGGCGCTGAAACCCGGCGGCTCGCTGCATATCGTCGATTTCGGCCAGCAGGAACAATTGCCGAAGTGGTTCCGCACCCTTCTGCAAGCCTGGCTCACCCGTTTCCACGTCACGCCCCGCGCCAATCTCCGCTATGTTCTGGCCAATATGGCCGGCCGTTTCGACGGTAATCTCGAATTCGAGGAAATCGCCCGGGGTTATGCCTGGCGGGCTGTCATCACGCTTCCGGTTGCCGAAGCGCAGCAGCCGAAAATCCACCGCATATTGGCCGACGCCTGATTCCCGGGGGATTGCGAAACCCGCCTGCGCGTCTGTAGCGTAGTCTTCACGGCTCCGCCCGGCGAGGTTTCAGCAGTAAAAATTGCAAATCGCTTCAAATCCAGCGGCTTGCGAGATGCAAAAAAGCACCTTGCCCCTTGCCATAACCGCTTGTTTACCATGTTATGCGTAAATCGGGAGATACGGCGCGCCGTTTTGCGGCCGCGGGATGGGCAACACTTTCATCAGGGTTTCAATGCGGCTGCGTTTATCGGCACTATTGTCGGCTTTGCTGTTGATCGGCGGCTGCACCTCCACCAGCTATGACCTGCTGGAAACTGCATCCGTTTCCAGGCCGAAATTTTCCGATACCGATCCGCAGGATTTCGGCGCGAACAACCCGCACCGCCATGAGGTACACGGCATCGACGTGTCCAAATGGAATGGCGATGTCGACTGGCAAACCGTGCGCAAATCCGGTGTCTCCTTCGTCTTCATCAAGGCGACGGAAGGGTCGGACCGCATCGATCCGAAATTCGGCGACCATTGGCGCAGCGCGGCGGCGGCAGATGTTCTGCACGCGCCCTACCACTTCTATTATTTCTGTTCGACAGCAGACGCCCAGGCCGACTGGTTCATTCGCAACGTGCCGAAAGAGGCCGTCACCCTTCCCCCGGTTCTCGACGTGGAATGGAACCCGGCCTCGCCCACCTGCAAGACACGCCCGGCGCCCGGCATCGTTCGCGCCGAGATGCAGCGTTTCCTCGACCGCATCGAAGCCCACTATGGCAAGCGTCCGATCATCTATACCTCGGTCGACTTTCACCGCGACAATCTCGTCGGCCAGTTCAAGGATTACCACTTCTGGGTCCGCTCCGTCGCCGCCCATCCGGCCAAGATTTACGAAGACCGCAAATGGGCCTTCTGGCAATATACTGCAACCGGCGTCGTGCCCGGCGTGAAGGGTCCGACCGACATCAATGTCTTTGCCGGAACGGAGAAAAACTGGCGGAAATGGATTGCTTCCGCCAAATAACACGGCCAAGAAGCAACACTTTTGAAAAATCGGCGTTGTTCTGCAACGTCAGATCATTCGGTCCGTTTTTTTGTCGCAAACATATGGGTAAAGCGGGCTAACAACCTATCGAGGAAATTCCCATGCCCACGTTCCGGTCGCGCAGCATCGTTTTTGCCGCCGCTTTGTCGCTTCTTTCCACCGGCTCCGCCCTCGCCACACCGCCAGTGGCCGCGCCTGACGATCCCAAGCAGGTTGCCTGCGGCGGCGACCTCGGTGCATTTGTCGAAGGCGTGAAAGCCGACGCACTTGCCAAGGGCATTCCGGCCGATGCGATCCAGAAGGCGCTTGCCGGCGCGCAGATCGACCCGAAGGTGCTCTCGCGTGACCGTGCACAGGGCGTCTTCCGCCAGACCTTCCTGGAATTCTCCCAGCGCACCGTCAGCCAGGCCCGTCTGGATATCGGCCGCAAGAAACTTCAGGAACTCTCCTCCACCTTCGCCCGCGCCGAAAACGAATTCGGTGTTCCGGCCGGCGTCATCGCCGCCTTCTGGGCCATGGAGACGGATTTTGGCGCCGTTCAGGGCGATTTCAACACCCGCAACGCGCTGGTGACCCTCTCGCATGATTGCCGCCGCCCGGAACTCTTCCGCCCGCAGCTGCTGGCGCTGATCGAAATGGTCCAGCACGGCGATCTCGATCCCGCCACCAATACCGGCGCATGGGCCGGTGAAATCGGTCAGGTGCAGATGCTGCCCAAGGACATCATCGCCTTCGGCGTCGACGGCGATGGCGACGGCCATATCAACGTCAAGAGCAGCGCCCCGGATGCGATCCTGACGGCTGCGAAGTTCATCCAGCATCTCGGTTTCAAGAAGGGCGAACCCTGGATTCAGGAAGTCTCGCTGCCGGAAAACCTGCCCTGGGAAAAATCCGGCCTCGGCGGCCCGTTGACCGCCGGTGACTGGTTCGCACTGGGCGTGACCCCGCGCGACGGTAACAGAAACTTCGCCACCCTGCCCGCTGCCCTCATCATGCCGCAGGGACGCAAGGGACCGACCTTCATCACCTATCCGAACTTCAACATCTATCTGGAATGGAACCAGTCGTTCATCTACACGACCTCGGCCGCCTATTTTGCCACCCGCCTCATGGGCTCTCCCGTCTACAACAAGGGCAACCCGGAGCCCGGTTTCGATGATGCGACCATGAAGGAGCTTCAGACCAAGCTCGAAGCGCGCGGACACAATGTCGGCAAGGTGGATGGCATTCTCGGTTCCGGCACCCGCGTCGCCATCCAGAAGGAGCAGCAGCGTCTCGGAATGCCCGCCGATGGCTGGCCTTCGACCGCACTTCTGCAGGCGCTTTAAGCAATCTTAACGGCGCCTTCCGGCCCTTAATCTGTCGGACGGAATCAAGGCATAAAGCGTTAATCTCGACCTGATGACTGGGGATAACACCCCGGTCATTTACTTTTTTTAAACATATGAAGCACTGCGTGATAAGAAAATAATCTTTTATTTTCAAATAATTACAGAAATTTCTTTTTTATGTCGTTCGGAGACGTGCTGCACTGCATCACAAAAACCGCTTTTCAACTGCCACAAAACGGTCATATTATCGAACCTGTCAACAAGAGGAGGCACCCATGGGACTTACAAAATCTCTCAATGCCTTGGCAGTCGGTTTGGCGTTTTTGTTCGTAGCGATGATGCTTTTCATCTGACGAGACGTGAAGACCAAACGCAGATAAGAACCGTAGATGACACGAGTTTAAAAAGCGCAGGCCCTGAGGGACCTGCGCTTTTTTCATGTCGGTAATCCGCTCTGGTAAAATCAGGCGGCGCTGCGGCGCAGACGCTCCAGCCCGAGATTTTCAAGTACCGCATCAACCAGCGGCGCGCGGTTCATGGTGTAGAGATGGAATTCATTGACGCCACGCCGCTGAAGATCGGCGATCTGCTCGGCGGCAACCTCCGCGGCCACGCGGGCACGACCTTCCAGATCGTCGTCATAACCTTCAAAACGCTCATCCAGGAAACCGGGAATGCTGGTGCCGCAGCGGCCGGCGAAACGCTTGAGCTGGGTGAGGTTCTGGATCGGCATGATGCCCGGAACCACCGGAATGGTGATGCCCGCAGCCGTCACCCGCTCCATATAGCGTTCGAACACGTCATTATCGAAGAAGAACTGCGTCAGCGCCCGCGTCGCGCCATTATCCGCCTTGCGCTTCAGCATATCGATATCGACCGCTTCGCTTGCGCTTTCCGGGTGTTTTTCCGGATAGGCCGACACGGAAATCTCGAAATCGGCAATTTCACGCAGCCCCTTCACCAGAGCGGCGGCGTTCTCATACCCTTCCGGATGTGGCTTATACGCCGTGCCGATGCCAGTGGAGGGATCGCCGCGCAGCGCCACGAAATGACGAACGCCGGCGTTGCGAAATTCTTCAATGACCTGATGCACGTCCTCACGGCTGGCATCCACGCAGGTCAGATGCGCGGCGGTCGCCAGATGGCTGTCGCCGATCATCCGGCGCACCGCATCCAGCGTCGGTGCCTTGGTGGAACCGCCGGCGCCATAGGTGACGGACACGAAATCCGGGTTCCATTTCTTCAGCTCGGCAACTGTTTCCCAGAGCTGGGTTTCCATCTCGGGATTCTTGGGCGGGAAAAACTCGAAAGACAACCGGATATCGCCATCACGGCGCGCGGTTTCCGACCTCAACATATCATGCCCTCCCGGCAGCAAGTAAAACGGCCTCTTGCACCACATCGTCTGCCATCAGCAGCCGCTGGTCACGGGCAACCCAAATCGTAACATCCAGAGCTTCGTCGGACGCTTTTTCAGAATGAAGATCGACAGCGCGCTCCAGAGAAAGTCCGGCCTTCTTCAGCCACTCTTCCATCAGCGGATGCGAGAAACCGAGCCGCACATGCGCATGCTCGTCGCGCAGATATTCGAAGGAATGCGGTGCAAGATCGATAACGATCAGCCGCCCGCCGGGGCGCAGCATGCGCGCGGCCTCGGAAAGCGCAATCTCCGGCTGGTCGAGAAAATGCAGGACCTGATGGATGACGATCAGATCGAAATCCTGGCCTTCCAGCGGCAGGTTGAGAATATCGCCATGGCGCACGGATGCATTGACCACGCCCGCCTTGTCGAGATTGGCACGCGCCACCGAGAGCATGTCACGGCTGGCATCCACACCGATCGCGCGGCGATAGATACCGCTCAGCAGCTGCAGAATGCGACCGGTGCCCGTGCCGAGGTCGAGCAGCGAATCGACCGGCGTGGTGCCCACCAGCTTCAGGAGCGCGCCTTCCACGGCCTCGTCGCTGACATGCAGGCGGCGCAGTTCGTCCCAGGCGGAGGCGTTGCGGCTGAAATAATCCTGCGCCCGCTCCGCCCGCACCCGCTTGACGGTGGCAAGCCGTTCGCTGTCACGCTGGAGAACCGCATCAGACGGCGACGCGGCGCCAAGCAGCTGCCGGACGACAATGGCGGGCTCACCATCTTGCCGCAGGCGGAAATAGGCCCAGGCGCCTTCCTGATAACGCTCGATCAGTCCCTCTTCGGTCAAAAGCTTGAGGTGACGGGAGATGCGCGGCTGCGACTGGCCGAGAATTTCGGTAAGATCGGTGACAGTCAGATCGCCGGCCGAAAGAAGCGCCAGCAAGCGAAAGCGCGTGGGCTCACCCGCCGCCTTCAGAAGATCCACCAATTTGTCCAGACCGAACGCCACTCTGCCGCGCCTCGCAAGCTAATCAAGATATAAAGATATCTTTATGTCGATGCGGCATCCGATGCAAGCGCAAAGTGTTCGGTGAGGCGATCGTGTCCACTTATTACACGGAAAAAGGCCCGCTTTGCGGCGGGCCTTTCTGAAAGGATCCGGAAAAGGATCAGCGCGTCAGGCGCTTGTAGCTCACGCGGCCGGGCTTGATGCTTTCCGGGCCGAGGCGGCGGACCTTGTCCTTTTCGTAGTCTTCGAAGTTGCCTTCGAACCATTCCACATGGCTGTCACCCTCGAAAGCGAGGATGTGCGTGGCCAGACGGTCGAGGAACATGCGGTCGTGGCTGATGATAACGGCGCAACCGGCAAAGGCTTCCAGCGCTTCTTCAAGTGCTGCCAGCGTTTCCGTATCAAGGTCGTTGGTCGGTTCGTCGAGCAGCAGAACGTTGCCGCCGGCCTTCAGCATCTTGGCGAGGTGCACGCGGTTACGCTGACCGCCCGAGAGATTGCCGACCTTCTGCTGCTGGTCGCCGCCCTTGAAGTTGAAGGCGCCGCAATAGGCGCGCGAGTTCACTTCGAACTTGCCGAGCTTGATGATGTCGTTGCCGCCGGAGATTTCTTCCCACACGGTCTTGTCACCCGCCAGCGCGTCACGGCTCTGGTCGACGTAACCGAGCTGAACGGTATCACCAACGGTCACGGAGCCACTATCAGGCTTTTCCTGGCCGGTAATCATCTTGAACAGCGTCGTCTTACCGGCGCCGTTCGGGCCGATGACGCCTACAATACCGCCGGGGGGCAGCTTGAAGGACAGGTTTTCGATCAGCACGCGGTCGCCATAGGACTTCGTCAGGTTGTCGGCTTCGATGACGACGCGACCGAGACGCTCGGCAACCGGGATAACGATCTGCGCATCGCCGGGACGACGGTTTTCCGCTGCTTCCACCAGCTCGTCATAGGCCTTGATACGTGCCTTGGACTTCGTCTGGCGGGCCTTGGGGCTGGAGGCGATCCATTCCTGTTCGCGGCTGATTGCCTTCTGGCGCGAGGCGTCTTCGCGGGCTTCCTGCTGCATGCGCTTGGCTTTCGCCTGCAGGTAAGCGGAGTAGTTGCCTTCGTAAGGAATGCCGCGACCCCGGTCGAGCTCGAGAATCCAGCCCGTGACGTTGTCGAGGAAGTAGCGGTCGTGGGTGATCATCATCACGGCGCCGGGATAATCGCGCAGGTGCTTTTCAAGCCACGCAATGGTTTCCGCATCGAGGTGGTTGGTCGGTTCGTCGAGCAGCAGCAGATCCGGCTGCGACAGCAGCAGACGGCAGAGCGCCACACGACGGCGTTCACCACCGGAAAGACCGGTTACAGCCGAGTCGCCGGGCGGGCAACGCAGCGCGTCCATGGCCATCTCGACCTGGTTTTCCAGGTCCCAGAGATTCTGGCTGTCGATGATGTCCTGAAGCTTTGCGCCCTCATCCGCCGTTTCGTCGGAATAGTTCATCATCAATTCGTTGTAGCGGTCGACGATCGCCGTCTTGCTCGCCACGCCTTCCATGACGTTTTCCATGACGGTCTTGTTTTCGTCGAGCTTCGGCTCCTGCTCGAGGTAACCGAGCGTAGCACCTTCGGCGAGCCACGCCTCACCGGTATATTCCTTGTCGAGGCCGGCCATGATTTTCAGAACAGTCGACTTACCGGCGCCGTTCGGGCCGAGGATACCGATCTTGGCGTCGGGGTAGAAGGAGAGATGAACGTTCTCCAGAACCTTCTTCGCACCGTAGGCCTTGTTCAGCCCGGCCATGTGATAGATGAATTGACGTGCCATTGTAGCGAATGCTCCACATCGGATTTTTAAGAGTACGTATCGGGAAATTTGCCGCTATGTAGGGTAAATAGGACCTTGGGGCAACCTCTGGCACGATTATGACCCCATGATTATGACAAGGGATGTTATGGCAGGACAGGCGCGATCATGAATGAAACGACCGACGACTTGGCCTTCAGCCGTATTCAGAGGCTGGAAGCCCCCTCCGGCGCATCCATTGCCTTTCGCCACCAGCCCTCCGCTCTTGCCACTGTGCGCGGCGTGCTGATGATCTGCCACGGGCTGGTTGACCACGCGGGCCGTTATCGCCGGCTCGCGGATGTGATGTCGAAGCAGGGTTTCGAAGTCTACGCCCACGACCATCGCGGCCATGGCCGCACGAGAGCGGCGGACGCGCCTCTCGGCCGTTTTGGCTGGAAGGACGGCGCGAAAAAGGTCGTTGCCGATGTCATGGCGATGCGCCGGATGGCCGGCGAAAGACATCCCGGCCTGCCGGTAATCCTGTTCGGCAATTCCATGGGCGGCCTCGTGGCGCTGAACACCGCCGTCAGCCATCCGGATGCCTTCGATGGCCTCTCGATCTGGAATTCCAATCTCAATCCCGGCCTCATGGGCCGTCTCGCGCAGCTCGTGTTGCGGCTCGAAAAGATGCTGAAGGGCTCGGATGTGCCGAGCGCCATTCTGCCGAAGGCGACCTTCCGCGTGTGGAATGCGAAAATGCCGGAAAGGCGCACCCATGCCGACTGGCTGAGCCACGACAGGGCGGCTGTGGACGCGTATGTGGAGGACCCGCTCTGCCAGTTCGAGGCGAGCGTTTCCCTGTGGCAGGATGTCTTCGAACTCTCCTATCGCGCACCGAAACTCATCGAGCGCCTGCCAAAAACCTTACCGCTTCTGCTTGTTAGCGGCGATCAGGACAAAGCCACCAATGACGGCAAGGAGATCGTCTGGCTGGCGGAGCGTTTCCGCGAGGCAGGTTTCAGCCATGTTGAGCACACGATCTACAAGGGCATGCGGCACGAGACTTTGAACGAAATCGGCTGGCAGCCCGTCGCGGCGGATTTTGCCGCCTGGTGCGGCCGCGTCGTGGATGACAGTAAAACGCCCTCCCCGTCATTCCGGCCTTGAGCCGGAATCCAGCCGACGCGCGTCTGCGCGGCGAGAAGAGTCTTTTCAGCCCAATGACTTGGGCTGGCTGGATTCCGGCTCAAGGCCGGAATGACGGAATTAGGAGACTCTCAAAACACCGAATGTCGAAGCTGCCGTGTCAGCCCCAGTTTAGTGCCGTTCCAAAACGGAATAAGTCCATGAGATAAAATCACATGCGACGAGGCAAGCAGCGGTCTATAAACCGGCAGACACAAAATACCGGGGGACCGATGACCGACATGCCAAACAGGAAACCGCCGCTATCGGGCATCCGCGTCATCGAACTGGCGCGTGTTCTGGCCGGTCCCTGGGCAGGGCAGATACTGGCCGATATGGGCGCCGATGTCATCAAGGTGGAAAACCCCGAGGGCGGCGACGATACCCGCGCATGGGGACCGCCTTTCGTCGAAAGCGACGATGGAGAAAACCTCTCCGCCGCCTATTACCACGCCACCAATCGCGGCAAACGCTCCATCGTCGCCGATCTGAAAACGCCCGAGGGCTGCGAGCTGGTGCGCCGGCTGGTGCGCACCGCCGATGTCGTCATCGAGAATTTCAAGCGCGGCGGGCTTGCCAAATATGGCCTCGACTACGAGAGCCTGAAGGCGCTCAATCCGAAGCTGATCTATTGCTCCATCACTGGCTTCGGCCAGACCGGGCCTTATGCCGATCTCGCCGGATACGACTATATCGTGCAGGGCATGTCCGGCTTCATGTCGATTACCGGCGAAGCCGACGGCCAGCCGATGAAGGCGGGCGTGGCGGTTGCCGATATCTTCACCGGCATCTATTCCGTGTCAGCCATTCAGGCGGCGCTGATCCACGCCATCCGCACCGGCGAAGGCCAGCATATCGACATGGCGCTTCTCGATGTGCAATCGGCCGTGCTCGCCAACCAGAACATGAATTACCTGATTTCCGGCAAGCCGCCCGTCCGGCTCGGCAACGCCCATCCGAATATTTCCCCCTATGAGGTGGTGCCGACGGCTGACGGTTTCCTGATCCTGGCGGTCGGCAATGACGGCCAGTTCCGCCGCCTCTGCACCATTCTCGGCATCGGTGCGATTGCCGATGACGAACGTTACGCGACGAACAAGGCCCGCGTGGCCCATAAAGCGGAAGTCCGGCAGATCGTTTCCACCGAAACGCTGAAATGGCAGAAGCGCGATCTTCTGACCGCCTGCGAAAAGAACGCCGTCCCCGCCGGACCGATCAATTCCATCGAGGAAATGTTTGCCGATCCGCAGGTGAAGGCGCGCGGCCTTCGCGTCGATCTGGAGGCGGAAGACGGCACTGTCATCCCCGGGGTCCGCACACCCATTATCATGTCGCAAACGCCGCTGCGCTATGAACGCCCGAGCCCCAAGCTCGGCGAACATCAGGCGCAGGTGCTGGCCGAACTGGAAAACATCGAAAGGACCACGACGCCATGACTGCAGCCGGAATGAAAAGAACAGGCGGGCAATTGATCGTCGAAGCGCTGAAGGCCAATGGCGTCTCCCGCGTTTCCTGCGTTCCGGGCGAAAGCTATCTCGCCGTGCTGGATGCGCTTTATGAAAGCGGCATCGAAACCGTGGTCTGCCGCCAGGAAGGCGGCGCCGCCATGATGGCCGACACCTGGGGCCGGCTGACGGGTGAACCCGGCATCTGCATGGTGACCCGCGGACCGGGCGCCACCAACGCCTCGGCGGGCCTGCACATCGCAAGGCAGGATTCCATTCCAATGATCCTCTTCATCGGCCAGGTGCAGCGCGACGCCCGCGAGCGCGAGGCCTTTCAGGAAGTGGAATATCGCCGCGCCTTCACCGAATTCGCCAAATGGGTGGGTGAGATTGACGATGCGCGCCGCATCCCCGAATTCGTCACCCGCGCCTTCGCCGTCGCCACCTCCGGCCGCCCCGGCCCGGTGGTGCTGACGCTGCCGGAAGACATGCTGGTGGAAGAGGTCGAAGCGCCCGAAGCAAAGCCCTATACTCCAGTCGAAGCGCACCCCGGCCCGTCACAGATGGCCGCCTTCGCAAAAATGCTTGGCGAGGCGAAGCGCCCGGTCTTCATCATCGGCGGCACCCGCTGGTCCGAGGAAAGCGTCGCAGGCTTCAAGGCATTTGCGGAAAACAACAAGCTGCCTGTCGGCTGTTCCTTCCGCCGCCAGATGCTGTTCGATCATCTGAGCCCCTCCTATGCGGGCGATGTCGGCATCGGCATCAACCCGGCGCTGGCCAAGGAGATCAAGGAGGCCGATCTCGTGGTGCTGCTCGGCGGCCGCCTCTCCGAAATGCCGTCTTCCGGCTATACGCTGCTCGACATCCCCTACCCGTCGCAGAAACTCGTCCATATTTATCCGGAAGCCGAAGAGCTTGGCCGCGTTTACCGTCCCGATCTGGCAATCTGCGCCGCACCGGACGATTTTATCGCCGCCCTCTCCTCCATCACAGTTTCCGGCAGTGCGGCATGGGCGGATCGCACCGCCGCCATGCATGCGGCCTATCGCAGCTGGTCCACCCCGCCTCAGACCGGCCCCGGCGCGGTGCAGATGGGTCCGATCATGGACTGGATCGAGGCCAATGTGCCCCAGGATGCGATCTTCACCAATGGCGCCGGCAACTATGCCACCTGGGTCCATCGCTTCCACCGTTTCCGTCGCTACAATACGCAATCGGCCCCGACATCAGGTTCGATGGGTTACGGCCTGCCGGCGGCGGTCGCGGCCAAGCATCTGTTCCCCGAGCGTGAGGTGATCTGCTTTGCCGGCGACGGCTGTTTCATGATGCATGGGCAGGAATTCATCACCGCTGTGCGTTATGGTCTGCCGATCATCACCGTACTGGTCAATAACGGCACCTATGGCACGATCCGCATGCATCAGGAGCGGGAATATCCCGGCCGCGTTAGCGGCACCGATCTTGTCAATCCGGATTTCAACGCCTTTGCCAAAGCCTATGGCGGCCACGGCGAAACGGTGGAAAGAACGCAAGACTTCGCCGCCGCTTTCGAACGGGCGCGGGCAAGCGGCAAGCCGGCCATTATCGAGGTAAAGCTGGATGCCGAAGCGATCACGCCGACGCGTACCCTGACGCAGATCAGGACCGGAAGCTGATATGACGCATGGACACGGCTCCGGCATGGTGTAAATCCTGACTGAAACTCACAGCTTAGGAAACGACATGCCGGATGCAGCCTCTCCCGTCATCACCCCGCGCGGCGCAAAGATCGAGTCCTCGGCCGGTGCGCCTTTCGAGGCCGTGCGCGTGGCCCGGGACGTCTTGCACACTTCCCGCGCGGCAGCGCTTGCGACCCTCGATCCGGTCAGCGGTTATCCCTATACGACCGCCACCAATATCGGCATCGAGCCGGACGGCACGCCGTTTTTCTTCGCGGCGGGGCTGACGCTGCACGCCCGCAACATGGAGGCGGACGCGCGCATCTCGCTGACGCTCGCCCCCTTCGGCAAGGGAGATGCGCTGACGCTGCCGCGGCTGACAATGGTGGGCAAGGCGGAACAAATCGGCCCGGATGAAGCGCCGCTCGCCATCGCGCGCTACATTGCCCGCTACCCCAAAGCGAAACTTTATCTCTCCCTTCCCGACACGCGGCTTTACCGGTTGCGGACGGAAGGTGTGCAGATCAATGGCGGCCCGGCCCGCAATGCCAGCAACATCACCCCGGCCGATCTGCGCACCAATCTCTCAGGCGCAGACGAACTGATGGCGGCGGCGGAAAGCGAAGCGACCCGCCTCAACGCCATCAAGGGCGAAGCGTCCCGGCTCGCCGTTCTGGCCGGCGCAAAAACTGGCCGCTGGACGATCACCTCCATCGACCCGGATGGCATCGATCTCGCCTCGGCGAGCGATCTGGCCAGGCTGTGGTTTGCGGAGCGGGTGACGACGTTGAAGCAGTTTGAGAAGGCGCTTGCTTCGCCGGTGAGGTGACGGACGCAAGCGATTCAAAAAACATGAAAATTACTTCTACTTGGGATTTTGTGGCCATGTCGCCACGCCGCGCCGTCACCCCGGATTAGATCCGGGGTCCAGCGCGATCAAGTCCTTGATCGCGAAAGACTCTCTTCACGGCGCAGACACGCCGTGGCTGGATGCCGGGTCAAGCCCGGCATGACGGGGAGAGTTTTTGACCCCATCCCATCAAAAAAGGCCGGGCCGCTTTCCGCGACCCGGCCTTTTCTTAAAAACTCAGACGGATGCTCAGAGAGCAGCGGTCACGATGAACTCAACCTTGTAGTCCGGCGTCGCCAATGGTGCGCCGCTGGTGGCGCGGGCCGGCGGGTTTGCCGGGTCGATCCAGCCTTCCCAGACGGCGTTCATTTCGCCGAAGGTGGACATGTCGGAGAGATAGATGATGGTCTGCAGGATCTTCGACTTGTCCGAACCGGCAGCGGCCAGCAGGCGGTCGACTTCAGCGAGAGCAGACTTGCTCTGTTCCGTAACGCTCGTGCCTTCGCCAACCTGGCCGGCCAGATAAACGGTGTTGCCGTGAACGACGGCGCCGCTCATGCGCTTGCCCGGCTCGATACGCTTGATGGTCATGGAAAACTCCTGTTGATTGGCATTTAAAATCGAATGATGCGCGGAAAATCAGCCGCGCAGGTGATGGGTCTTTTCGTAAATCGCCGTCGAGCGCGCGCCGGAACGGCAATAGCCGAGCATCGGGCGCTGCAATTCGTCCAGCGCATCCACCATGCCGGCAACGGCATCGGCATCGACGCCGTAACGGCCAACCGGCACATGCATGATGGTGAGGCCAAGCTGTTCTGCACGCTCGGCAATATCGGCGAAAAGCGGCTGGCCGTCTTCTTCGCCGTCAGGACGGTGGCAGACGATCGACTTGAAGCCGAGCGCCTTGATCTCGTCGAGATCGGCAACGCTGATCTGTCCCGTTACCGAATATTCGTCGTCTATGCGCCTGATATCCATGTCATGCCTCCGCTGAAACCGGCGTCCGCGCCGCTGGCTGTCACCCTTGAAATCCGCATCCGATGTAAGCGGTCAAAACCCCTGCGTCAATGACGGGGCATCTTCATTCGGTACGGCTCAGAGGATGGAAAAGCGCAGGCCGAAGGAACGGCTTTCGCCAGGCTGGAGAATATTGAACTCGCCGGCCGCCTCAAGCTCGCTCCGCCCCACCCAGCGATGCGATACCGGCTCGATGCCGAGCACATTGGCCGGCGCCTGCTGGTTGCGCCACATCTGCAGATAGGGCAGCGTTTCCGTGCGAAAACGCACCGTCAGCGTCTTCCCGCCAATGGCCGCAATCGGTCCGAGCGAAAGCGACGCCCACTCGTCATCACCGGCGGCAACGCAGAAAACATTGCCCGGCTCCTCGCCGAAACGCCAGCCGTGGCCGCCACCATCCAGCATCGCGCCCTCAAGCCGCACGGCATCGTCGAAGAGGCGCGCGCCGACATTCATATGATACATCAGGAACACCGGGATGGGCCGCTCGGACGTGTTGACGATCCGGTCATCGAGGCTGACCTCGCCGCTCTCCCCGTCGATACGCCATGTCCGTTCCAGAAGGGCCGTGCCGCCATCGGCAAGCTTCACGGGAACCTCGACGCGCGCCAATGCATTGGACTCTTGAACATCGAACGCAATGACCGTCGCGGGATGCGAGGAAAAGGACCCATGCAGCGGATATCGACGTCCCTCACCGTCGCCATCGATCGGCTCGGGATGGCGGATATGGTCGGGGCCGCAGGTGAACAGAAAGCCTTCCAGAGAGTGGTCGATGCGCGCATCGCCATCGTCGGGAATGGCGCGGCCGGGCGCGATGTCGATGCCATCGACGACGCAGGAGCCGATATCGAAAACGGAGGTTTCATCGAGGAAAATGCGTGGCGATCTGCCAGCCTGAAACGAACGCAAGATAAACCTCCCTGTGACCTTGAAAACGCATGCTTCACGGAAACGCTACTAACCGTGACGGAAATTAAGATTGCATTAACCGCGAATTCACCTTTTTCACAATAGGGTCAAGATTGCGGTGTGTTTATCGGTGAACAAGTAAGGGATAGCAGAATCGTGAAACAGTTTCTTAACGCAGCTCTGGGTCTGACAGTCGCGCTGGCGGCAGCTATCGCCCCGCTACAGGCTGGCGCGCAGCAGCGTTATGGCGATCAGCAGACGATGCTGGTGACCCCTGATGGTCGTGTGCTCGACTTCATGCCGGAGCGCGGCGATATCGTCATCAGCCGCGATTCCATGGGACGCACGGTGTTTTACGACCAGTACGGCAATCTCCTCGCCACCGAAATGCCCTCGGGCTACCAGCAGCGGCAGCAGGCGCGCCAGCGCGACACCACCTATTATCCGCCCGCCCCCGGCGGCCAGTATCGTGAGCCGCAGCGCGACTACGGCTATCAGGAGAATGGCAGCGTGCGCGATTACCGCGAATATCGCGGCGATGGTTCCGACGAGAATTTCTACACCGGCTCCGTTCCCGCACCCGGTGCGGTGGAAAGCGGTCCGCTCGGCCAGCCGATGCCGGGCGAAAGCACCACCGCCGCCGTTCCGCAGCCGGACCACCTGATCGAGCGCCATACGCCGGTAACAACGCCCGTCAATCGCTCGCGCCAGGAAATCGTCGCGCTCCAGACATTCCTCGACCGTGAAGGCATCTCGCCCGGCGTTATCGACGGCAAGATGGGCGACAACGTCAACAAGGCGATTGCCGCCTGGCAGGACATGACCGGCGAGAAGCTCGACCCCAACAATTCCGATGACATTCTGGAGCGTCTGCGCGCATCCGGCGGCATGCCGATCGTCGATTACACCATTACCGCCGCCGACGCCGCCGGCCCCTACGTCGCCTCCATCCCGGACGACTATGCCGAGAAGTCGCAGCTGCCTGCCCTCTCCTTCACCTCAACGTCGGAAGCGCTCGCCGAACGTTTCCACATGGATGAGAACTATCTGAAGGAACTGAACCCCGGCATCGATTTTTCCGTGCCCGGCACCATCATCAAGGTCGTCAATCCGGGCGAGACGAAAAAGGGACAGGTTGCCCGCATCGTCGCGCATAAGGGCATCAAGCAGGTCTTCGCCTATGGTCAGGACGGCAATCTGATTGCCGCCTATCCGGCCACCATCGGTTCCACGGACACGCCCTCGCCAAGCGGCACGCACACGGTGGAGCGCATCGCGCTCAATCCCGGCTACACCTATAATCCGAAGATCAACTTCAAGCAGGGCCAGAACGACAAGATCCTGCAAATCCCGCCGGGTCCGAACGGCCCGGTCGGCACGGTCTGGATTGCGCTGTCGAAGCCGACCTATGGCATTCACGGCACGCCGGAACCCTCGAAGATCGGCAAGACCAACAGCCACGGCTGTATCCGCCTGACCAACTGGGATGCGACCGAACTGGCGAAAATGGTCCGCCCCGGCGTGGTGGTCGAATTCGCGGAATAGGATCGACCGAAAGAAAAAAGAAAAAGCCCGGCGGTTTGGTCCGCCGGGCTTTTTTCATTTGGTGGCGTTTCAGTCACGTTTTTCCGTGAGGAAATAAAGCAGGGCTGCCACCGGCAAGGCGAAGCCGATCCAAGAGGCGGCTTGCCATTCGCCGACGGCATAGGCCCAGCCGCCAACGGCGGAACCGATTGCGCCGCCCATGAAGAACGTCGCCATATAGATGCCGTTCAAACGGCTGCGGAATTCTGCTCCGAGCGTGAAGATGGCACGCTGGCCAAGCACCAGATTGGTGGTGACGCCGAAATCCAGAACGATGGCGGCGACCACCAGAATGGCGAGCGCCAGATGCGAGCCTTCTGGTGCAAGATGTGTGACGGCGAAGGAGAACGCCACAGCCACCAGGGCAAAGAAGGTGGCCGCACGCGTCCAGCCACGGTCCGCCATCCGCCCGGCAATCGGCGCGGCCACGGTGCCGGCCGCACCGGCCAGTGCGAAAAGCGCGATTTCACCCTGGCTCAGATTGAAATGCGGCCCGCTCAGATAAAGCGGCGTCGTGGTCCAGAACAGACTGAAGGCCGCAAACAGGAAGGCGTGATAGATCGCCCGTCGCCGCAGGATCGGCGTGTGCAGCGCCAGCCGGCCCATCGAAGCCATCAATGCGCCGTAGCTCAGCCGGGCATCGGGCATACGGGCGGGCAGAAGCCGGAAAAGCACCACGGCAAGAAGCGCCATGACGGCCGCCGAGGTCAGAAACACACCGCGCCAGGAGACCACTTCCGACAGCAGGCTGGAAACCGGCCGCGCCAGCATGATGCCGGCCATCAGCCCGCTCATGACATTGCCGACCACCCGGCCGCGAATGGCATGCGGCGCCATGTGGGCGGCATAGGGAACGATGACCTGCACCGCCACGGAACTGACGCCGACCAGAAAGGCCGCAATCAGAAACGGGGCCGCATGCGGCGCAAATGCTGCCGCCACAAGGGAAAGCACCGCCATCGCAACGGCGCTGACCACGAGCTTGCGGTTTTCAACGAGATCGCCGAGCGGCACGACAAACAGTAGACCGATACCGTAACCGATCTGGGTCAGGGTCACGATCAGCCCCGTCGCACCCGCAGAAAGACCAAGTTCCGCCCCGATGATACCGGCCAGCGGCTGGCCATAATAAAGATTGGCGGCAATCAGTCCGCAGGCTGTCGCCAAGAGGAACGTCAAGGCCGGGGAAATGGATGTTGCCTCGACATCATCCCCTTCAATTACACGCGTCGTCATCATTTTCTCCAATATGGAAACAATTGTTTCCTAAATAGTCACAAAATCACTCGGCAAGCTTCATGGCAATATCCACCACGGCCACCATGTCTTTGAGGCTGCGCCCCGTCTTTCCCACCACGCGCATGCCGTACATCATGCACAGCATCGCCCGGGCGAGATCATCGGGATCGGCCTTCGAACGCACGGAACCATCTTTCTGCCCTTCAGCAACGACGCGGGCGACAATTCGCTCCCTCGCCTTCACCGCCCGCTCGACCACGATTGCAATATCGTCATCCAGAGCCGCCAGATCGGCAGCAGCACCAACCACCAGACATCCGTCAGAGCCGACACCGCCATGCGACCGTTCCGCATAGAACATCAGGCCTGCCCTAACGCGCTCATAACCGGTATCGAAACCAGCCACCGCAGCCTCGAAACGCTCGGTCTGCACGATCCTGTAGCGTTCCATCGTGGCGATGAAGATGGCTTTCTTGTCCTTGAAAGCCTTGTAAAGACTACCCTGTGCCAGTTCCATCGCATCGGTAAGGTCACCGACGGAAGTGGCATGATAACCGCGTCGCGAAAAAACCCGAATCGCCCCATCGAGCGCGCGGTCGACGTCAAACTCGCGCGGCCTGCCGCGATGGCGCTGTTCCGGTGAATTGGTGTGGTTGATATTGCTCATGGCCGGAATATAGGAAACGATCATTTCCAAATCAAGCGAATAATGAAACCGGCGCGGAAAAACGTCGACCGATGCCCGAACAAGCTCAACGGCCGCCAATGGTCCAAGTCATCATCATCCGTCTGCGGTGATGAAGACCGCAGAAGGATAGAAGGCCGAAATCAATGTTTCAGGCGGCCTTGCGGGTGAAAAGGCGAGCCGGTTGCGTGCCGAGCCGCAAAAGACGTTTCGGCAGCAGGCCGACAACTTCGGTGGCGAAGGCTTTCGCGTTCTCCACCGCCTTGTCGATATTGCTGACCTTGTCCTTATCGAGACAGAGGAGCGTACCACCATAATCGAAAATATCGCGATAGGCCGCTCTCTCGACAATCGGCGTATTGAGAACCGAGACGTTCTTTTCCGCCAGCAGCATTTTGACGAGCAGCAGCGAACGCGTCGCCACCATGGCATTCACCCGCGTCAGTACGATTGAATGGGCGATAGCCTTGCCCATCTTGCGGTTCAGGAATTCGATGTGATCCAGAACTTCGGCAGCGCCGCGCGCATCCATGGCTGAACCTTGAACCGGGATCAGCACATGATCGGAAATACCGAGCGCCATGGTCAACAGCGGGCTTTTCGCGCCCGGCAGGTCGATGATGAAACAGTCGGTATTGGTTTTATTCTCGCGAATATGGCCTTCAAGCGAAGCCATCGTCACATGCGAAATCACCGAGAGATTTTCGATCTCGCCGGACAAGTCGTGCCAGCGGGAAATCCACAATTGCGGATCGGCGTCCAGAACCGTCACGCGGTGACCGCTGCGGGCCAGTTCGGTTGCCAGAAGCAGCACTGCTGTCGTTTTTCCGGCACCGCCCTTGGTATTGGCGAAAGTGATGACTGACATGACACCCCCTGTTGGTCAGAGCCGTTTCATGCTCATTCACGCACCGAAGCAATTCATGGTGCTTTCCATAACCTTAACGAACTTGGTTAAGAAAAGGCTAAGAACCGTTATGCCGCGCAACGAAAAGCCCGCGACCGGTTCGTCGCGGGCTTCATGAATTAGAGATCGTACGTGGCTCGCTCCCCGTGCAGGGCACGACGTTGCCACTCGTTTCTTCTTCCCACCGGGGAGAAGGTGGCCCGAAGGGTCGGATGAGGGGGCAACGTCAGCGAGAGACCGAGAGCTTGCCCCCTCATCCCGCTGCCGCGACCTTCTCCCCGGCGGGGAGAAGAAACAAGCGGCACCCTCTCAACCTCTCACAAACCTGACGAATAAAGGTCGCTCATCAAAAGCAGTCCTCGAACAACTTCTTCGTATTCTCCAGCGTCATCGGCACCGGATTACCGCCGCAGCTCGGATCCTTGATCGCTTCCGCCGCCAGTTCGTCGATACGATCCGGCTTGATGCCCATGGCGGTGAGATTCTCCGGCACGCCGAGTTCCCTGCGAAGCTCCAGCACATAGTCATAGAAGCCGTCGAAACCGCCGGAGATACCGAGATAGGCGGCCGCGCGGGCAATCTTGTCCTCGATGGCTGGACGGTTGAAGCGCAGCACCGCCGGCATGACGACGGCATTGGTCATGCCGTGATGGGTGTTGTAGACCGCGCCGATCGGATGCGAGAGCGAATGAATGGCGCCGAGACCCTTCTGGAAGGCAACCGCCCCCATCGCCGCCGCCGCCATCATGTTGGTGCGCGCTTCGATATCCGTGCCGTCCTTATAGGCGCGCGGAAGGAATTCCTTGACGAGCCGCAGCCCCTCCAGCGCCACACCGGCGCTCATAGGATGATAGAAGGGCGAGGAATAGGCCTCGAGGCAATGGGCAAAGGCGTCCATGCCCGTGCCCGCCGTGATGACCTTCGGCATGCCGACCGTCAGTTCCGGATCGCAGATGACGACGCCGGGCAGAAGCTTCGGATGGAAGATGATCTTCTTCACATGGGTCTGCGAATTGGTGATGACGCTGGCGCGGCCGACTTCCGAACCGGTGCCCGCCGTCGTCGGCACGGCGACGATGGGCGCGATCTTTGAAGCGTCCGCTCGGGTCCACCAGTCGCCGATATCCTCGAAATCCCAGACCGGGCGTGTCTGCCCGGCCATGAAGGCGATCGTCTTGCCGAGATCGAGGCCCGAACCGCCGCCGAAGGCGACGACGCCGTCATGGCCGCCATCGCGATAGGCCTTCACGCCGGCTTCCATGTTGATCTCGTTGGGATTCGGATCGACCTCAGCAAAGATCGCCCGGCCGAGACCCGCCTCTTCCAGCACGTCGAGCGCATGCGCGGTGATCGCCATATTGGCAAGGCCGCGATCCGTCACGAGCAGCGGCTTTTTGATGCCGAGCGTCTTGCAGGCTTCCGCCAGTTCCTTGATCCGGCCACGGCCAAGCTTGACGGCGGTGGGGTAGCTCCAGTTGGCGACGATATTCATTTCGTGACTTTCTTCAGATGGTAGGATTTCGGACGGGTCAGGTTCTGGAAGCCGAGGACGGAGAGCGAACCGCCACGGCCCGTTTCCTTCACACCGGTCCAGCAAAGCGCCGGGTCGAGATAGTCCGCACGGTTCATGAACACGGTGCCGGTTTCGATTTCGCGGCCGATACGCCCGGCCCGGGCGGCATCCTGCGTCCAGAGCGAGGCGGTCAGCCCGTATTTGCTGTCATTCATCAGCGCGATGGCTTCGTCGTCGTTCTTGACCTTCATGATCCCGACCGCCGGGCCGAAGGTTTCTTCGGTCATGAACTCCATCGAATGATCGACATTGACGAGCACTTGCGGCGCGACATAAGCGCTTTCGCCATCATCGGCGGGGAAAAGCTTCGAATCGACAAGCGCTTTGGCGCCCTTGGCGACGGCGTCCGCGATCTGCGCACGCACCACCTCGGCGAAACGCTTGTTGGCCATCGGCCCGAGCGTCGTTTCCTGCTCCAGCGGATTGCCGAGCTTGTAGTTCGAAACCCACGCCACGGACTTCTCGACGAATGCGTCATAGAGGTTTTCATTGACGTAGATGCGCTCGATGCCGCAGCAGCATTGCCCGGAATTATAGGTCGCGCCATCCATCAGCGTATCGACGGCGGCGTCGAGATCGGCATCCTCCATCACATAACCGGGGTCCTTGCCGCCGAGTTCAAGCCCGAGACCGGTGAAGGTGCCGGCAGCGGCGCGTTCGATGGCACGGCCGCCTTCCACCGAACCGGTGAAATTGACGAAGTTGAACAGGCCCTCGGAAATGAGCGCCGAGGTCGTGCCATGGTCGAGGAAGACATTGATGAAAACGTCTTCAGGCACGCCGGCCTCTACGAAGGCCCGCACCATGCGCTCGCCCACCAGTAGCGTCTGCGCCGCATGTTTGATGACGACCGTATTGCCGGCCATCAAGGCGGGCGCGACGGTGTTGATCGCCGTCATGTAAGGATAATTCCACGGCGCGATGACGAAGACCACGCCATGTGCTTCGCGCTCGATGCGGCGTTCGAAATTGCCGCTTTCCTCGATGACGAGGGGTGCCAGCGCATCGGCGGCGATGGAGGCGACATAGTTGGAGCGCTCGTTAAAGCCCTTGAATTCGCCACCATAGCGCACCGGACGACCCATCATATGGGCAAGTTCCGGCACGACCTCATCCACCATTTCATTGAGGCGGGCGACACCCTTCAGAACCAGCTGAACGCGGTCCTCAAGCGGACGCCGCGCCCAGTCCTTCTGCGCCTTGCGCGCCTTCGAAACGGCGGCCCGCGCCGCCTCCAGCGACATCGCCTCCCGCTCGGCATAAACCGAGCCGTCGATGGGCGAGATATTCTGGATCATGGTCATGATGTTTTCCCGTAATGATTAGGCTCGTTCGAAACCGCGCGCCACTTCCCAGTCGGTCACACGGCGGTCGTATTCTTCCTGCTCCCATCGTCCGGCATGCACGTAATGATCGATCACATCGTCGCCAAAGGCGTTGCGCAGCATTTTCGATCCGTCCAGAAAGGCAGTGGCGTCACGCAGGGTCTTGGGTATCTCGCGCACGTCCTTGCCGCCATAGGCATCGCCGACAAAAGCGGGCTCAAGTTCGAGTTTATTTTCGATGCCGTCAATGCCTGCCGCAAGCAGGGCAGCCATGGCGAGATAGGGATTGAGATCGGAGCCACCGACACGGCATTCGATGCGGATGCCCTTGGTGCCTTCGCCGCAGAGACGATATCCGGCCGTGCGGTTGTCAAGGCTCCAGATCGCCTTGGTGGGCGCAAAAGTGCCGGCCATGAACCGCTTGTAGGAATTGATGTAGGGTGCCAGAAAATAGGTGATCTCGCTCGCATGGGCCAGAAGCCCGGCAACATAATGCCGCATCAGCTGCGACATGCCATGCTCGGCGTCCTTGTCCAGAAACGCCGGGGTCTTGCCGTCGAGGCTCCATAGCGACTGGTGGATGTGTGAAGAACTGCCGGCGGCATTGTAGTTCCACTTGGCGAGGAACGTCACGGCCTTGCCCTTGGACCAGGCGATTTCCTTGGTGGCGTTCTTGATGATGGCGTGCCGGTCGGCCATGGTCAGCGCCTCGGCATAACGCACATTGATTTCCGCCTGACCGGGAGACGCCTCACCCTTGGAGTTTTCAACCGGAATACCGGCGCCCTGCAGGCCCTTGCGCAGCGCCCGCATGACGTCCTCTTCCTTGGTCGTCTGGAAGATATGGTAATCCTCGTTGTAACCGCTGGCGAGGTTCAGCCCCCTGTAGCCGCTGGCGCGCGCCGCATCGAAAGTCTGGTCGAACAGGAAAAATTCCAGCTCGGTCGCCATATAGGCCTTCAGCCCCATGGCCTCCAGTCGCGCCACCTGCTTTTTCAGGAGCGCGCGCGGTGAATGCGGCACTTCTTCATGGGTGTGATGATCGAGCACATCGCACAGCACCAGCGCCGTGCCTTCCAGCCACGGCACCCGCCGCAGCGTCGAAAGATCGGGTTTCAGCACATAGTCGCCATAACCCTTTTCCCAGCTGGAGGATTTGTAACCGGGAACGGTTTCCATCTCCATGTCGGTGGCAAGCACGTAATTGCAGCTATGGGTTTCCTCGAAGGCGCTTTCAACGAAGAACTCCGCCTGAAACCGTTTGCCCATCAGACGCCCCTGCATGTCGACAAGGCAGGCCAGAACCGTGTCGATGCGCCCCTCGGCGACATCCATCTTAAGCGCGTCGAATGTGTAGCTCGTCATTTTGTCCGTTCCCTTTATTGTCGTGGCCGGGCGGCCGGGATGCGGCCGCCCGTTTCGTTTGAGCATCAGGCCTTTGCAGCCGCTGCGGCAACCGCAGCCTGCTTGTGCTCCAGCGCGAACTCCTCTTCCGGCGACAGGATGAGGCGGTGGCGGCCGATGAAGGCAAAGTAGGCGATTGCCACGGCGAACCAGACCGCCACCCAGAGCACGCCCTTGGTGAAGTTCGGATCCTGGATCTGGTAAAGCAGCGTGACGATGGCGATAATCACCGTCAGCACCGCGCCCGGAATGCCGAAAGGCGAGCGGAACGGCCGCTCGATATGCGGCAGGTTCTTCCTGAGCAGAATGAAGGAAATCGCCTGCATGATGTAGGAGAACATCGCACCGAAGACGGCCATGTTCAAAAGCACGCTGCCGATGATGCTGCCACCCTGTTCCGCACCCAGCGCGAACCAGATGACGAGCATGACCGCCAAGCCGACAATCGCGCCGGTGATGTTGGCAACGTATGGCGTGCGATACTTGGAATGGGTGATCGACAGCACGGTCGGGAAGTAACCCGCACGCGACAGCGAATAGATCTGCCGGCCCTGCGCGTAGAGGATCGTATGGAAGCTGGCGATCAGGCCGGTCAAGGCAACGAGACCCAGCACCACCACGCCGCCATCGCCATAGATCGCCTTGAAACCATCGAGCAGCGGCTCAAGCGAGGAGCTGAGATGGAAGGCGCCGACGCCCGGCAGGGACGGGTTGAGCAGCACGATCATGAAGGCCGAAACCATCAGCGTGACCATGCCGAGGATGATGCCCTTCGGCATGTCGCGCTTGGGATCGACCGATTCTTCCGCCGCCAGCGGCAGTTGCTCGATGGCGAGGAACAGCCAGACCGCGAAAGGCAGCGTGGCGAGAACGCCCGAGAACCCGAAGGGGAAGAAGGAGCCGCCGCCTTCCGGCAACTCCACCGCCTTGCCGTCAGGTCCGACACCGATGTTGAGCGCAAAACGCGAAAAATCGATGTTTGGAATGGCGCTGATCCAGAAGAACACCAGAACGGCAAGCGAAATCAGCGTGATGACGAGCGTCACCTTGAAGGAAAGCTCAAGCCCGAAGACATTGAGCGCAAGGAATATCGCGTAAAACGCTATCCACACGAAAGGTGAATAGGCGGGATCGAGACCGAGAATGGAGTTCACATAGGCCGTGATGAAGGTGACGACGACCGCCGGCGTCAGCACATATTCGACATTCTCGCAAAGCCCGGTGATGAAGCCGCCCCATGGGCCCATGGCCGTGCGGGCGAAGGAATAGGCCGCACCCGTATGTGGCAAGGCCGGGCTCATTTCCGCAATCGAAAATGTCAGCCCGAGATACATGATGGCGATGATGATGCCCGCCACCAGCATGCCGCCCCAGCCGCCGGTGGAAAAGCCGAAATTCCATCCGGAAAAATGCCCGGAAATGACCGCACCGACGCCGAGCGACCAGAGCGACCACACGCCCGCATAACGGGATAGTCCGCGTTTTTCGAAATAGGATGCATCAGCCTTCTTGTAGCTGACGCCTGACGATGAACTGTCCATGCCCTTCTCTCCTGAATAAGAAAAAAACAAGCCAGTCAGCCGTTATTGGCCGATTGTGCCCCAGTTTCCGGCTTCACCCGGGAGTCTCCCGCGATTGGCCGCACGCACTTGCTGTTCCCTTGCCGCTTCGTGTTTTTCCGGCTGCATGGCCGGTTTTTATAAAATGGCGGCAGTCTCATCTGGCAGCCGGCCTCGGTGTTTTCACCGTCGGCCGGCCATAGCTCCCTCACTCATCGATCGATGAGAGCGCCTTCCCCATAAGCTCGTGGAGAAAACCGGCGATTGCCGCCTGCTCTCCTTCATTGGTGATGAGATCGTTGCGGATCTCGATCATGACGTTCAAAAGCCCATCCGGCAGCGCATGCAGCCGCAGCGTATGCGTCACGCCATCTTCCGGGCCGTAAGGATCGTTGCGATTGACCGTGAGCGAGGACCCGTCGGCACCCGCCAGCATCGCATCCGCGAGGCGGCTGTCGGTATCGTGCAGGATGCCGATCTCAACCTTTCGGAACCGGCCGTGATAAACCGGTGTGAAACTGTGGATGGTCACCACCACCACGTTGCGGCCGTCCGCCTGCCGCGCGGCGATGATCTCGCTCACCCGGTCATGAAACGGCACATAAAGTGCGGAGGTGCGGGCGAACCGCTCCGCTTCGCTGAGATCGAAATTGCCGGGAATATCGTAAATCTCGCTTTTCACCGGCATGGCGGAAGGCGATTCGGGCGGCCGGTTGCAATCATAGACGAGACGCGAAAACCGCTGATAGACGAGCGTGGCGTCAAGTTTTTCCGAAAGCAGCCGGGCAACGGCCAGAGCGCCCGGATCCCAGGCTGCATGGCTCGAAAGCACCTCCGGCAAAAGACCCAATGTGCCGAATTTCTGCGGAATGGTGGCAGAGGCATGTTCGCAGACGAGAAGGACGTCGCCCTTCGCCGCCGCATTCTCGATACCGACGGCCTGCCCTTCTGCTTCTGTGAAAAACCGTGACCGCAGCGTCATGCACGAACCCCACCCGGAACCCCCGCGTTCCGTCAACGCCGAAAAGAATTCTTCACATTATTGCGAGTGTCAAATGGAATTTTGAAATTTTCTCTTCATTTTCCCATTGACTCGATAGCTGGCACAGATGTTTATTTTAGCCATGCACCGGCAGAAGACCGGAAGGGGAAAAATTTGCGCAGCACGACGGCGACCGTGTCGGATGTCATTCATGCCCATTACGACGCACTGACCCGTTCGGAAAAACGGCTGGCGGAGAGCCTGCTCGGCAACTACCCCGTCTCCGGCCTCGGCAGCATCACCACCATTGCGGAAAATGCCGGCGTTTCGACGCCGACCGTAGCCCGTATGGTGCAGAAGCTCGGCTACAAGGGCTATCCGGAATTTCAGGCGCATCTGCACCAGGAACTGGAAGCGACGATTTCCGGCCCCATCGCCAAACATGACCGCTGGGCAACCAATGCGCCCGGCCTGCACATTCTCAACCGCTTCGCCGACGCCATCACCGGCAATCTGCGCGATACGCTGAGCGATCTAGACACCGCCGTCTTCGACAATGCCGCGGCGCTGCTTTCCGACCGCAAGCGCAGCATCTATTTCGTCGGCGGGCGCATCACCGGCGCGATTGCCGAATACTTCTTCACCCACATGCAGGTGATCCGGCCGAAGACGACGCTGATGTCGTCGAATTCCAGCGCCTGGCCGCAATATATGCTGAACATGAGCGCCGGCGACATACTGGTTATCTTCGACATCCGCCGCTACGAGCACGACATGACGACGCTGGCTGAAGTGGCCAAGGCAAACGGCGTGCAGATCATTCTCTTCACCGATCAATGGACATCGCCGGTGGCGCGCCATGCGCTGCACACTTTCCGTGTCAGGATCGAAGCGCCCTCGGCATGGGATTCCTCGGTCGTTACGCTGTTCGTGGTCGAAGCGCTGATCGAAGCGGTGCAGAACGGCACCTGGGATGAAACCAGGGAACGCATGAATGCGCTTGAAGGCCTGTTCGAACAGACGCGGCTGTTCCGCAGACCGGACAGAACATGAAACTACATAGCCGGGCAACTTGCTTGACGCGGATGCCGCACGCTGATTGGATACCTGTCATCGCTACCAGCACGATAAAGCAGGATAAGAAACCAAGCTGGGGAACATATCTGGCCACCACGGATCATGAGGGAATCTCCCGCAATTGCAGGCAAAAAAGCCGGGCGATGGCGGAAAACGGGCGTAAAGTGACGGAATCCGGATAAATAAATTGCAATCCAGCCGTCACATTAGCTTCATCGAGAATCCGTATCAGCGTCCGCAATATGAGAACACGAAGAGGAGAAAAAAGTGATCTCTCACTGCCGCCGACTGCTTGCTACGACCACTGCACTGGTCATCGCCTCCACCGCAATTGCCGCCGCTGAACCGAGCGCCGAGCTGATCGCGGCCGCCAAGAAGGAAGGCATGCTGACCACCGTCGCCCTGCCGCACGACTGGTGCGGTTACGGCGACGTGATTGCCGCCTTCAAGGCTAAATATCCGGAAATCACCGTCAACGAACTGAACCCCGACGCCGGCTCCGCCGATGAAGTCGAAGCCATCAAGGCGAACAAGGACAACAAGGGCCCGCAGGCTCCTGACGTCGTTGACGTCGGTCTCGCTTTCGGCCCGCAGATGAAGGCCGAAGGCCTCCTGCAGCCTTACAAGGTCTCGACCTGGGACGAAATTCCTGACAACGTCAAGGATCCGGAAGGTTACTGGTACGGCGACTATTACGGCGTCATGTCGTTCTTTGTGAACAAGGACCTCGTGAAGAACACGCCGAAGGACTGGGCCGACCTGCTGAAGCCGGAATATTCCGGTCAGGTCGCACTTGCCGGTCCCCCGCTGACATCTAACCAGGCAATTCTCGGCGTTCTCGCCGCCGGTCTTGGCCAGGGCGCGAAGTCCGGCAAGGAAGCCGGTGAAGCAGGTCTGAAGTATTTCGCCGACCTCAACAAGGCAGGCAACTTCGTTCCGACCGTCGGCAAGGCCGGTACGCTCGCACAGGGTTCGACACCAATCATCATCGCCTGGGACTACAACGCGCTGTCCTGGAAAAAGACGCTGAACGACAACCCGCCGACAGAAGTCGTCGTGCCTGAAAAGGGCGTTCTGGCCGGCGTTTACGTGCAGGGCATTTCTGCCTATGCACCGCATCCGAACGCAGCGAAGCTCTGGATGGAGCATCTCTATTCCGACGACGGTCAGCTCGGCTGGCTGAAGGGCTATTGCCACCCGATCCGCTTCAACGCAATGGTCAAGGCCGGCAAGGTTCCGCAGGAACTGATCGACAGCCTGCCGCCGGCAGCGGCCTACGAAAAGGCTATCTTCCCGACGCTCGAGGAAGTTGACGCCAACAAGGCTGCCGTTACCGGTGGCTGGGACAAGACAGTCGGCGCGAACGTCAAGTAAGTTGTTGAAAACGCACCCCGGCTGAAGAAAGGCCGGGGTGTTTCTTTCGTGATAACCGCAATATATAGACCGTTTTAAAACGGCGTGTGGGGACAAGGCATGCCATCAACCAACACCGGCGGACCATCCGACGCGGGCAGAAAGCTGCCGCTTCACTGGATAGGTGTGCTGCCATTTGTCGTATTTGTTGCGATGTTTCTGATCATGCCGACGATGAAGATCGTCATCGGTGCATTTCAGGATCCGAGCGGCAGTTTCACGCTCGCCAATATTGCTGGGCTTTTCACGCCGGCGATCATGGGCGCTTTTACGATATCGATAAAAATCAGCCTCGCGTCGTCATTGCTGGGGTGTTTGATCGGTTTTTCCGTTGCAGCCGCCGTCATACTTGGCGGCCTTCCCAATGTGTTGCGCGGGCCGCTGATGACCTTTTCCGGGGTTGCGTCGCAATTTGCCGGCGTTCCGCTGGCCTTCGCATTTCTCGCCACCCTCGGCCCGGTCGGCATATTGACGGTGTTCCTGAAATCCCAGCTGGGGATAGACCTCAGATTGATGGGCTTCAACCTCATCTCCTTCTGGGGGCTGACAATCACCTATCTCTTCTTCCAAATTCCGCTCATGATACTGATCATCGCTCCTGCCCTGGATGGGTTGAAGCGCGAATGGCGGGAGGCGGCGGAAGTTCTTGGCGCGACGGGAACGCAATATTGGCGATTTATCGCATTTCCCATCCTGCTGCCGTCACTGCTTGGCACATTCGCGCTCCTGTTCGCCAATGCTTTCGGTGCTGTTGCAACAGCAATAGCGCTGACCGGCTCTTCGCTTAATATTGCGCCCATTCTGCTTTTTGCCCAGATACGCGGCGACGTGCTCGGCGATCCCCATCTCGGTTACGCGCTTGCCTTCGGTATGATCGTCGTTACCGGTGTCGCCAACACACTTTATATCTGGCTGCGCGCCCGCAGCGAAAGGTGGCTGAAATGAAGCGTTTCTTCGCCTGGGGCGCGCTGATTTTCGGCCTGCTCTATTTCGCCCTGCCGCTGATCGGCATGACCAACTTCTCGCTGAAAATGCGGCGCGGCGAATACTCATTCGACGCCTATGGCAAGGTGCTGACCGATCCGCGTTTTCAGGAGACCTTCAGCTATTCTGTGGTGATGGCGCTGTTTACCATCGTTTTCGGCGTTCTGCTGGTGGTGCCCACCGCCTATTGGGTGCGCCTGAAACTGCCGGGTCTGCGGCCCTATATCGAATTCGTCACGCTCTTGCCGCTGGTCATCCCGGCCATCGTCATCGTCTTCGGTTATATCCGGCTTTACAACACCTCGAGCTGGCTGCCACTGACCGGCACGAGCTTCGGCACCAACCTGCTTTTGATGTTCGGTTATGCCACGCTGGCCTTGCCCTATATGTACCGCGCCGTCGATACCGGTCTCAGAACCATCGACGTGGCGACGCTGACGGAAGCAGCCCAAAGTCTCGGGGCGGGCTGGACGACCATCCTGTCGCGCATCATCCTTCCCAACGTTCTGGTCGCGGTGTTGTCCGGTGCGTTTTTGACCTTCGCCATCGTCATCGGTGAATTCACCATGGCGGCCCTTTTGAACCGCCCGGCCTTCGGCCCCTACATGCAGCTGCTCGGCGCCAACCGCGCCTATGAACCGGCCGCACTTGCCGTGATTTCCTTCGGCATCACCTGGGGTTGCCTGGGTCTGATCCAACTCGTTTCACGCTACCAGAAGGGCGCGCCTCCCAAGGCCTGAGGACAATATTTCATGAGCTTTTTGACACTTAGCAACATCAAGAAATCCTTCGGCTCCGTGCAGGTCGTCCATGATTTCAACATGGCCATCGAAAAGGGCGAATTCGTCTCCTTCCTCGGGCCATCGGGCTGCGGCAAGACCACCGTGCTGCGCATGATCGCCGGCTTCGAAACCCCGAGTGGCGGATCGATCGTCATCAACGGCAAGGACCAGACGGCGCTCAGACCGAACCAGCGCAATATCGGCATGGTGTTTCAGGCCTATGCGCTGTTCCCCAACATGAATGTCTATGAAAACGTCGCCTTCGGGCTCAAAGTCGCCGGCAAGCCGAAAGCCGAGATCGACGCCCGCGTGAAGGAAATGCTCCAGCTTATCCATCTGGAGCATCTGGCGGACCGTTACCCCTACCAGATGTCCGGCGGCCAGCAGCAGCGCGTGGCGCTTGCCCGCGCGCTCGCGCCGAAGCCGGAAGTACTTTTGCTGGACGAACCGCTCTCCGCGCTTGATGCGAAGATTCGCGTGTCGCTACGCGAAGAAATCCGCCAGATTCAGCAGAAACTCGGCATCACCACCATTTTCGTGACCCACGATCAGGAAGAGGCCCTGTCGATTTCTGACCGCATCGTCGTCATGAATGGCGGTCGCGCCGACCAGATCGGCTCCCCGTTCGATATCTACAACAAGCCCGCGACCCGCTTCGTCGCCTCTTTCGTCGGCACGCTGAACCTCATCGACGCCACTGTGGTCGATTCCTCATCCAACACCATCCGTGTCGGAGAGCAGCAGATCACCCTGCCGAAGCCGGTCGATGCAGCCACCGGCGAAAAAATCACGCTGGCGCTTCGCCCGGAGGCAGGCTCCCTGGGCAGCGATGCGAAAGGCGATGTCGCCATTTCCGGCCTCGTCACCTCCAGCCAGTTCCTCGGCTCCGTGATCCGCACCCGCCTCGATCTCGGCGGCTCGACCCTGTCTTTCGACATGTTCAACGATCCCGGCACAGCACCGCCCGCGGTCGGCGAGCAGGTGACGCTGAAATTCGCAGCCGGCGACCTGATGGTCATCAAGGACTAAAGCGCTTTTCCAGACGTGAAACCGCTTCGCCCATTTGCGGGACATGGTAGAGCAGGTATGACTTCGAACCTGCATACCAAACATGTGAGGCCATAATGCGCGCGCTTTTTTACGAACTGTTCGGCGAAACCCCGGTTGTTGCGTCGCTGCCCGATCCGGAACCGACCGATGGCGGCGTGGTCATCGAGGTAAAGGCGACCGGCCTCTGCCGCAGCGACTGGCACGGATGGATGGGTCATGACCCGGATATCCGCCTGCCGCATGTTCCCGGCCACGAATTCGCAGGCGTGGTCGCCGCCGTCGGCAAAAACGTCACCCGCTTCAAGACCGGCGACCGCGTCACCGTGCCCTTCGTCTCCGGCTGCGGTCATTGCCATGAATGCCGCTCCGGCAACCAGCAGGTCTGCGAGGCGCAGTTCCAGCCCGGCTTCACCCATTGGGGCTCCTTCGCCGAATATGTCGCCATCGATTATGCCGATCAGAATCTGGTGCACCTGCCGGAATCGATGACTTATGCGACCGCCGCCGGCCTCGGCTGCCGTTTCGCCACCTCCTTCCGGGCCGTGACTGATCAGGGACGCCTGAAGGGCGGCGAATGGCTGGCGGTCCATGGCTGCGGCGGCGTTGGCCTCTCCGCCATCATGATCGGCGCTGGCCTCGGCGCGCAGGTCGTCGCTATCGATATAGCCGAAGACAAGCTCGACCTTGCGCGGCAGCTTGGAGCAACCGCCACCATCAACAGCCGCGCGGTTGCCGATGTTGCCGAGGCGGTTCGCGAGGTGACGGGCGGCGGCGCGCATGTCTCTGTCGATGCGCTTGGCCACCCGCAGACCTGCTGCAACTCCATCAGCAACCTGCGTCGGCGCGGCCGCCATGTGCAGGTGGGCCTCATGCTGGCCGATCACGCCATGCCCGCCATCCCCATGGCCCGGGTGATCGCGCATGAGCTGGAGATCTATGGCAGCCACGGCATGCAGGCATGGCGTTATGAGGACATGCTGGCGATGATCGAAAGCGGCAGGCTCGCGCCGGAAAAGCTGATCGGCCGCCACATCACGCTTTCCGAGGCCGCAACCGCCCTGCCCGCCATGGACAGCTTTAAGGAAAGCGGCATCAGCATCATCGACCGGTTCGAATAGTGCAGGCTCCTGAGAGCGCCTGAGGTTTAGGGATTTTGCACCGCTCAGGCGCTCCTGCGTCCGAATGTCCGGACCGCAGTGGTTCCTCGCGCAGACGCATGGGCCGGCGATGCTGCCGGGACACGCGCCGCGTGATCCGTCTGGCTATCGCTCCATTGACGGGTTACCAGCTGTTTCTTGCGGACCTCCAGCGGGTCGGGGGTGTCCTCCTCCTCCTGCCGCTTATTTCCCGCAATTGCGGAGATCGTCGCCAAACGCGAAATCCACCGCACTAGCTGCATGCCCTTGTGCACAAGCACAAAGATACCAGCAATTGCGACCGCTATGATAATCACGAGGTTCCAGGGCGCGTCGCTGGCCCTCGCCGCCCGCTCCATGCGGTCTTTTGTCGTCGGATCAAAACCAAGCGTCGCATTCAGCCTGGCGATGTCAGCATCGCTGAGTCTGCTGTAACGCTCGCCGCGATACAGCACATAACCGCTCCTATCCCCGCTGTTGAGATAACCAATGTCGAATGCTTCCCCGTCGCGAAGAAAAGGCTCGTTATCCGGCAGATCGTAAACGAGATCGATCGTCTCGCCGCCGCCGAATCCGGGGATGGCAAAAAAGCGGGACTTCCGCGCCTCAGCTTCGCTCACGAATATCGCGGAAAATAGAAACGCGACCGAAAAAAGCGCAATATGCTTCATTCACTCTCTCCAACAACAACGAGAATGACAACAACTGGCATTGCTGAATTAATTTGAAGTTTATACTTACGATAATATCCTAAGTTTAAGATAAGTATTGCATATATCTAATATTGATCGATTTATTACCAGAAATGTACTGTACTAATTTATAATAAAATGAACTTCGAACGATTCGGCATGACGTATCTCCGCCAAAGTGCCAAACCATTGGTGCGAACAGCGCCCCACGTTAAGCCGCAATCACACGCAATTGCTTTGAGCATAGCGCCGCGATGATGCGACAGAGCGCAACGTCGGCGAACATGACGGATTAGATAAGGAACGCGACATGCTGTTTCTCGATAGCGTAACCATGAAAGAGACCCCGGACGGAAGAGACGACTATCCCTTCTCCGTTCCGGCGCTACGCCACCTGGAACGCCTCGAATTCAAGACGCCGATCACCTTTTTCGCCGGTAATAACGGCTCGGGAAAATCGACACTGCTGGAGGGTCTGGCGGCGGGAATGACGGCCTATGCCATCGGCAATCATGGCCAGGTCAAGGGTGATCTCTATCTCCAGCATGCCGAAACCGTGGCGAAGGCCTTCTATTTTGCCCGCAAAAAATATCCGAAGATCCGCATGTTTCTGCGCGCGGAAGACGTGCTTGGCTATATCCGTCGACAGAACGAGGAAGCACTGGACGATTTTCGCTGGGAGCGGGAAAAGGCTTTAAAAAACGGCGAGTATTTTCCGGAGGAAACGCCGGAGACATTTCGCGGGATTGTCAGGAACAACAGCCTCGACCGGCGATCGCATGGCGAAGGCTTCCTCGATATCATGCATCGGCGCCTGCATGGCGCCGGCCTCTATTTTCTCGACGAACCGGAAAGCCCGCTTTCGCCGCAAAAGCAGCTCGAACTGGCAGCCCTTATCCGCGACGCCGCCGATAGCGGCGGACAATTGATTATCGCTACGCATTCGCCGGTGCTTTTGGCGATTCCCGAGGCCACGATTTATTACTTCGATGAGGATGGCATCACCGAGCGCCTCTATGACGAACTGGAAAACATCAGCTTTCTGCGGCGCTTTCTCGATCGTCCCTCGAAATACCTGAGCGATTGAGCGTCGATAAGGCTTGAAATCCCGCCGCTCTTGCCGCATGCCCAAAAGTACTACGTAATTTAGAAAAGAAGCAGCCTCATGTCTCCCACCACCACACCGGCGGCAGCCCGGCCTCTTAACGGTCAGGATTACAAAACTCTTGGCCTTTCGGCCCTGGGCGGCGCGCTCGAATTTTACGATTTCATCATCTTCGTATTTTTCGCCACCGTCATCGGCCATCTGTTCTTCCCGCCAGAAATGCCCGACTGGCTGGTGATGATCCAGACTTTCGGCATCTTCGCCGCCGGTTATCTGGTGCGGCCGCTCGGCGGCATCGTGCTGGCGCATTATGGCGACCGTTATGGCCGCAAGCGCGTCTTCGCTTTCTCCATCCTGCTGATGGCACTCTCCACGCTGGGTATGGCGCTGATGCCGACCTATGCCACCATCGGCGTGGCCGCCCCCATCCTGCTCATCATCCTGCGCATGCTGCAGGGCGCGGCCATTGGCGGTGAAGTGCCGGGCGCATGGACCTTTGTTGCCGAACATGTGCCCTTCCGCCGCGTCGGCCTCGCCTGCGGCTTCCTCACATCGGGCCTTTCCTTCGGCATCATGCTGGGTTCGCTGATCGCCTTCGCCATCAACTCGCTCTTCACACCGGAAGACGTGGCCGGTTACGCCTGGCGCATTCCCTTCCTGCTCGGCGGTATTTTCGGCCTCATCGCCGTCTATCTGCGTCGCTGGCTGGAAGAAACGCCGATCTTCATGGAAATGAAAAAGTCGAAATCGCTGACGGACAAGCTGCCGCTCGGGCTGGTGCTGAAGCACCATATGCGCGGCGTGGTCATTTCCGCCCTGCTGACCTGGGTTCTCTCGGCCGCCATCGTCGTCACCACGCTGATGACGGCCACCTTCCTGCAGAAGCTTTACGGTTATACTCCGACGCAGGCACTCGCCGGCACCAGCTTCGGCACGTTGTTCCTGATCTTCGGCGTCATCATCGCCGGCGCGCTGATCGACCGTGTCGGCTCCGGCATCTTCTTCATGGGCGCCAGCATCTTCTTCGGCATCGCCACCTTCACCTTCTACAGCTATGCCGGCACATCGCTTCAAACCATGTTCGTGCTTTACGGCATCATGGGCCTGTCGGTCGGCATGGCCGGCGCGGTGCCATACGTCATGGTCCGCGCCTTCCCGGCCTCGGTGCGCTTCTCCGGCCTCTCCTTTGCCTATAACGTCTCTTATGCCGTCTTCGGCGGGCTGACGCCGATTGGCGTGACCACGGCGCTTGCGATCAACCCCATGGCCCACGCGTGGTATCTAGTCTTCATCGCCGTCCTCGCCTTCTGCATTGGCCTTTACCTCTATCTGCGCGGCAGCGAGGTGGAGAGCCATGTCGGGATCGAGGAACTGGCCGCGTTAAAGTCGTAAAAGACGACGTCAACGAAAAGCGCGGGGCATGCCCGCGTCGCTCGACGTCATCCTTGGGCTTGTCCCAAGGATCTAATCACAGTCGATAAAATCGAAACGTTGCAGATGCTCGGGACAAGCCCGAGCATTACGGAAGAGAGGTTTCAGGGCTTAGTCCCTGAAAGCTATTTGACCACCTTTGCCCAAAACCTCACGCCGCGCTATCAATTTCCTCGGCAGCATTCGTCGGTACGTAGTTCAGTACCGGCCCAAGCCAGCGCTCCACCTCTTCCACCGGCATATCCTTGCGGCGCGCATAATCGAGAACCTGATCGCGCTCCACCTTGGCGACACCGAAATAATAGCTTTCGGGATGGCCGATATAGATGCCCGACACGGAAGAGCCAGGCCACATGGCATAACTTTCCGTCAGCTCCACACCTGCCGCATTGGTGGCATCCAGCAAGGCAAACAGAGTCTTCTTTTCGGTATGGTCGGGCTGGGCCGGATAACCAGGCGCCGGGCGAATGCCGGCATAGGCTTCGCCAATCAACTCATCGCCGTTGAAGTTTTCCTGCGGCGCATAACCCCAGAATTCCTTGCGCACCCGCTCATGCATGCGCTCGGCGAAGGCTTCCGCAAAACGGTCGGCCAGCGCCTTGACGAGAATGGACGAATAATCGTCATTGGCCCGCTCGAAACGTTCGGCAATCGCCACTTCCTCGATGCCCGCCGTCACCACGAAGCCACCGACATAATCGGCAACACCGCTATCGACAGGCGCGACGAAATCGGACAGCGCCACATTGGGGCGACCGTCGCGCTTGGAAAGCTGCTGGCGCAGCGTGAAGAAGGTCGCCAGCTCTTGCCTGCGGTCTTCATCCGTGAACAGCCGGATATCGTCACCCACGGCGTTGGCCGGCCAGAAGCCGATCACCGCGCGCGGCCGGAACCAGTTTTCCTCGATGATCTTCTTCAGCATCGCCTGCGCATCGCTGTAAAGCTGCCGCGCCGCCTCGCCCTGCTTTTCGTCATCGAGAATGGCCGGGAAGCGGCCCTTCAATTCCCAGGTCTGGAAGAAGGGCGTCCAGTCGATGTAACGGGAAAGCTCTTCCAGATCATAAGTTTCGAACACCCTGGTGCCGAAGAATTGCGGCTTGACGGCGCTATAGGCCGACCAGTCGATCTTGTGCGCATTCTCGCGGGCGCGGGAAAGCGGCAGGCGCTGCTTTTCCCGCTCATTGCGGGCGTGCGCCTCCGCCACCTTGGCATATTCGCTGCGAATACCGTCGATGTAAGCGGGCTTCTGCTCGGCAGAGAGAAGCGCCGACACGACGCCCACCGCACGCGAGGCGTCGGTGACATAGATTGCCTGCCCCGCCTCGTAACGCGGATGGATTTTCACCGCCGTATGCACACGGCTCGTCGTCGCGCCGCCGATCAGCAGCGGAATATCGAAACCCTGCCGCTCCATCTCGGCCGCCACATGCACCATCTCGTCCAGCGACGGGGTGATGAGGCCGGAAAGGCCGATCACATCCACCTTTTCGGCAATCGCCGTTTCGAGGATTTTCGTCGTCGGCACCATCACGCCGAGATCGATGATCTCGTAATTGTTGCAGGCGAGAACGACGCCGACAATGTTCTTGCCGATATCGTGCACGTCGCCCTTGACGGTCGCCATCAGCACCTTGCCGGCGGCGCTGCGTTCCGCACCGCCGTTCTGGCGCTTTTCCTCTTCCATGTAAGGAAGCAGCACGGCAACCGCCTGCTTCATCACGCGGGCGGATTTCACCACCTGCGGCAGGAACATCTTGCCGGAACCGAACAGATCGCCGACCACATTCATGCCGGCCATCAGCGGCCCTTCGATGACGTGCAATGGACGCTCCGCCTTCTGGCGCGCCTCTTCCGTATCGGCCTCGATATATTCGGTGATGCCGTTGACCAGCGCATGTTCCAGCCGCTTTTCAACGGGCAGCTCGCGCCAGGAAAGGTCCTGAACCTTGGTATCCTTGGCGCCCGTACCACGGAAACGCTCCGCGACCTCCAGCAACCGTTCCGTCGCGTCGTCGCGGCGGTTCAGCACCACGTCCTCGCAGGCCTCACGCAGTTCAGGGTCGATATTGTCGTAAACCGCAAGCTGCCCGGCATTGACGATGCCCATATCCATGCCGACCTGAATGGCGTGGTAAAGGAACACGGCATGCATCGCCTCACGCACCGGCTCATTGCCGCGGAAGGAGAAGGACAGGTTGGAAACACCGCCGGAAATATGCGTCAGCGGCATGGTTTCGCGGATGGTCTTGGTGGCCTGAATGAAATCCACGCCGTAATTATTGTGTTCCTCGATACCCGTCGCAACGGCAAAGACGTTGGGATCGAAAATGATGTCTTCCGGCGACAGGCCCGCCTTCTCGGTCAGGAGCTTGTAGGCGCGCGAGCAGATCTCGACCTTGCGCTCGTAAGTATCGGCCTGCCCGACCTCATCGAAGGCCATGACCACGACCGCCGCACCGTAATTATGGACGAGCCGCGCCTGCTGGAGAAACTTCTCCTCGCCTTCCTTCAGCGAAATCGAATTGACGATCGACTTGCCCTGAACGCATTTCAGGCCGGCCTCGATGATCTCGAACTTGGATGAGTCGATCATCACAGGCACACGGGCGATATCCGGCTCGGCGGCGATGAGGTTCAGGAACTCCACCATCGCCTTTTCGGAATCGATCAGACCCTCATCCATGTTGATGTCGATGATCTGCGCACCGTTTTCCACCTGGTCGCGGGCAACCGCCAGCGCCGCCGTGTAATCGCCGGCGGTGATGAGCTTGCGGAAGCGGGCCGAGCCGGTGACGTTGGTGCGCTCGCCGACATTGACGAAGGGAATGTCCTTGGTCAGCACGAAAGGCTCGAGGCCCGAAAGCGACATGAAGGGCTTATGCTCGGGAATTTCGCGCGGCTTGTAACCTTTGACAGCCTCCGCAATCGCCCGGATATGCTCCGGCGTCGAACCGCAGCAGCCGCCGACGATGTTGACGAGACCGTCGCGGACAAAGCCCTCGACCTGACGCGCCATCATCTCAGGTGTTTCGTCGTACTGACCGAATTCATTCGGCAGGCCGGCATTCGGATAGGCGCAGACGAATGTATCGGCCACGTCAGACAGTTCCTGCAGATGCGGACGCATGGCGTCGGCACCCAGCGCGCAGTTCAGGCCGATGGTGAAGGGATTGGCATGGCGCACCGAGTTCCAGAAGGCCGAAGGCGTCTGGCCGGAAAGTGTGCGGCCGGAAAGATCGGTAATCGTGCCGGAGATCATCACCGGCAGGCGGATGCCCTTCTCCTCGAAACGCTCCTCGCAGGCGAAAATCGCCGCCTTGGCGTTCAGCGTATCGAAAATCGTCTCGATGAGGATGATGTCGGCGCCGCCATCGATCAGGCCATCGATCTGCTCGCCGTAAGCAATACGCAGGTCGTCGAAACTGACGGCGCGGTAACCGGGATTGTTGACGTCAGGCGAAATGGACGCCGTGCGGTTCGTCGGGCCGATGGCGCCCGCCACGAAACGGCGGCGGCCATCTTCCCGCTCGGCGCGCTGGGCGGCACGGCGGACAATCGCGGCACCCTCGCGGTTGAGGTCGTAGACGGCATTTTCCATCTCGTAATCGGCCTGCGCGATACGCGTCGACGAAAAAGTATTGGTTTCGAGAATATCCGCACCCGCCATGGCGTAGCGGTAATGGATGTCTTCAATGGCATCCGGCTGGGTCAGGATCAGAAGGTCGTTATTGCCCTTCTGGTGACAGGCGCAGCCAATAAAACGATCGCCGCGAAAATGGTCTTCGTCAAAACCCAGCCCCTGGATCTGCGTGCCCATGGCGCCATCGAGAATGAGGATGCGTTCGCTGGCGGCATCGCGCAACGCCTTGAAAATTTCCGCGCCGTCACGCTTTGCCCCTTCAGGGCCGAACAGATCGTCAAACACGGGCACACTCCTCATTTCGATTTGCAAGATCGCAAGCCGTCAAGTCACATAAAGATATGTTTATGTCAATATATCTTCAAGAGACAGGCATGGCTTTGCGCAGTTGCAGCACGTTACGAAATATCGCTGACAGATGACAGGTTTATACAGCAAGGATATAAGCCGAAGCAGCAAACCGCATGGAGGACGAGAATGCCCGAGGACGATCACAACAGCCGCAACTGGAACACCCTGCCCTGGCATCGCCAATGGCTGGTAAAACAGGCCGAGGGACTTTTCGATTTCTTCCAGTATCGTGCCCTCAACCCTGCCGGCGGCTTCTTCGATCTCGATGCCAAAGGCGCGCCGTTGCAGCCAAACGACCCCGTGCGCGGCATCCATGCTTCGGCCCGCATGGTGCATTGCTTCTCCATCGGCCACTTGCTTGGCCGTCCGGGCTGCGGCGATATGGTCGATCACGGCATGACCTACCTCTGGAACAGGCACCGCGATGGCGAGCATGGCGGTTATTTCTGGCAGGTGAACGATGCCGGCCCAGTGGACGCCACCAAGCAGGGTTATGGCCATGCCTTCGTGCTTCTGGCCGCCTCTTCCGCCAAGACCGTCGGCCACCCACTGGCCGACAAGATGCTGGCCGATATTACCGAGGTTCTGGAAACCCGCTTCTGGGAAGAAAAACACGGCGCCATCGCCGAGGAATTCCATCGGGACTGGTCCCCCATCGAGAATTATCGCGGCCAGAACTCCAACATGCACCTGACCGAAGCGCTGATGGCGGCCTATGAGGTTACCGGCGACAATAGCTACCTCAGCAAGGCGGAGCGCATCGCCGATCTCGTCATCCGCCGTCGCGCCGGCGAGCTGGACTTCCGTGTACCGGAGCATTTCGATGAGAACTGGACGCTCGACAAGGAGTATCGCGGCAACGAAATGTTCCGCCCCTCCGGCTCCACCCCCGGCCACTGGCTGGAATGGGCGCGCCTCATCCTGCAATTATGGGTGCTGGGCGAGCGCCGCCATGACTGGATGCCGGTGGCTGCGAAATCGCTGTTCGTGCAATCCATGGCGCTCGGCTGGGACCGGGAAAAGGGCGGCTTCTTTTATACGCTCGACTGGAACGACGATCCCGACAAGCGGGCGAAGCTCTGGTGGCCCATGTCCGAGGCGGCGGGCGCTGCCCACTTCCTCAACGAGAACCTGCCGGCGGACAACTTCTATGAAGACAGCTATCGCCGCATCTGGAGCACCATCGCCAACAATTTCATCGACCATGAGAATGGCGGCTGGCATGAGGAGCTGACGGAAGATTTGGTTCCCGCACACACGCTGTTCCCCGGCAAGGGCGATATCTATCACGCGCTTCAGGCGTGCCTCATCCCGCTTTTCCCGGCGACGGGAAGCCTGACGAAGGTGATCAGGGAAAGTGGCGGGGATTATTGAGGCGCGCTGCGCAACCGTCCGTCATGCCGGCCTTGAGCCGGCATCCAGCCACGGCGCGTCTGCGCCCTAAAAGAGTCTTTTGCGATCAATGACTTGATCGCACTGGACCCCGGATCAAGTCCGGGGTGACGATGTATGGCGGCGTCAAAACCCGATGGTTTCTTCGAAATCGTCCCAGGACTGGTACATTTCATAACGCCCGATACCGGGGATCGGCACATGCCCGTAATAGGGGGAAAGCTGAAATTCTGCGGCCGCCTCGCTCTTGCCGGCCACGGCAGCCACATAGATGGCGGAGGCAAGCCCGGTGCGGTTCGCGCCATGTTCGCAATGGATGAGAACAGGTTTTTCCGCATTGCGCAGCACGGCCGCCAGCGTTTCCGAATCGTCCACCGAGACCTTTTCGCTTGAACTCAGCGGATAATCGACAAGCCGGATGCCGTTGTTCCTGGCCGCAAGGCTTTCGGCATCATACCAGCCTTCACGCTTTTCATCGCGCAGGTTGATGATCGTCTTGATGCCATAAGCCTTGGCATAGGCGGCGATGTCCTTGCCGCTCGGCTGGGCCGAACGATAAAGCTCTCCGGGAATGACTTCATGAAAATTTCCGGTCAGTTGACCGATGCCCATATGCGCACCCGCCAGAACCGGCAGGGCGACAAGGCCGATGGCGGTTATTTTCAGAAACTTCAGAACACTACGCAAAACATCAACCCGCGACATTCATCGAATGGAGGGGAGATGGCATCGCAAATGGACGAAAACAAGTCAGCGACTGCCCCAGCCGGTTCCGTTGCGGACGATGGGAATTTACCCATCCGCCCGAAACCGCTGTGATGCAGGGATTTTCCGGCCGCCGCTCACCGGCGCGAAAATTTTCAAAATGCCGTGATAACGGGCAGCCACACGAACCGCTCAGTCGAATTCCGCGGAAATGACGGTGACACGCCATTCCAGCCGTTGCGGCTCCACCCTTTCATTGTTGCGCATACGGAACGCCCGGCAGGCCGAGAAAGTCTCCCCAGCTTCGATCCGTCTTTCGCTCACCTGATAGGGATCGAAGGAAACGGAGGCGCGGAAGGCCGGTTCGAACCCTTCGAGCGTATAGGTAAGCCGCTCTACGGCGACATTATTGTCGTTGCGGAAGCTGACGCGGATCGGCAGTGCCGCATCCGGGCAGGCCGCATCGAATCCGGCGCTGGCGACGATATGGTCGAGCCGCTGGTTGCCGCGCCACCAGTCATAAATCACAAAGGCGGCGGTGGCCGTCCAGATCAGCAACAGGCAAATGACAACGGATTTGAGATGCCGTGGAAATGCAATGAGGGCGAGAAGAAGAATGGCGCTGAGAACGGCTCCGACAATCACGTCGCCCCTCCTCCGCTAAAATAAAGCCTCATGCGATCTCATCCTCCCATGCCCTTTCCGCCCGCAACGATCCCCCTCACCGGGAAGTCGCAACGGTGTAGTCTCAACCGCAGCTTATGCCGCTGGCGATGCGGCGAAAAACATCGGCACCGCCATAGTCTACCACAACTCTATGGTCGCGCCCTGCGCTGTCAAGACAACCAAGCGTGACGCCGGCCGGCCACCCTGCCGGACTTTTGACGAAACGGCGAAGGGAACCAAACACGGCCGAAGACGTTCGCCGCATCAGAACAGCATGGCGGGGCGATAAAAAGCCGCGATCCGGGGCAAGACGGACAGCAACGCCGGGAGGATACGAGCGCCTCTTGGAACCGCCGAACCCCGCCCCGTATTAAAAGCAGCTAATCTATGCTATGGATGTCAGTCAGCTCAGGGAGAAAAACGATGAAAACGCTGATCGTAACGTCACTTCTGGCTCTTTCCGCCAGCACCGCAATGGCCGCGGATGCCGTCTACGAAACGCCGGCACCTCCGGTCGCGCAGGAAACCCTGCCGGTCTTCACCTGGTCTGGCCCCTATCTTGGTATCCAAGGCGGCGCTGGCTGGGCGAATGGCGATTTTTCGGCGGGCGGCCCAGTCGCTTCGGATAATTTCAATGGCGGCATTCTGGGTGCCTTTGCCGGTTACAATTACCAGTTCGACAATAACTTCGTCGTCGGCATCGAAGGTGACGTCGATTATAACTGGAACGACAATGACTATGCCGGTGTGCAGATCGGCACCGACTGGCAGGGCTCCGTCCGTGGCCGCGTCGGTTATGCCTTCGACCATGCCCTGCTCTATGCCACCGCCGGCTGGACCGCGACACGCGGCTTCATCGAAACGCCCGGCGCTGGCAAGGACAGCACCACCTTCAACGGCTATACCGTTGGCGCGGGTCTGGACTATGCCTTCACCGACAATGTGTTCGGCAGGCTGGAATACCGCTACAACGACTATAGCGACAAGGACATCTTCGGCATCAACACCGATGTCGACCAGCACACTGTAAAGGTCGGTCTCGGCGTGAAGTTCTGATCGCGACCAATCGACTTCGACAAAAAGCCCGGCGATCCGCCGGGCTTTTTCGTGACTGAAAGCCTGAACCGGCTTGAATTCTTACATTCTGAAATCGGAAAAATATGAACTGTGCAGAAATGGAATATTCACAGGCCGTTCACCCGTCCCGTGCCATGATCCGGGCATAATGAGCCTCTATCTCCCGAAGCAGGCTTATGGAGTAGCCCCGATGAAAAAGATAATTCTTTCCACTATTGCCGCGCTAGTCGCCACCGGCAGCATTTTTGCATCCTATGGCAGCGCTGCCGCACAGGACTATCCCTATCGCCCGCGCTATGACCGTGGCTACGACCGCGGCGGCCCACCCCCGCCGCCCTACCGCGAACACCGCCGCCACAATGACGGCGCAGCGATTGCCGGCGGCCTCGCCGCAGGCGTGATCGGCGGCCTGATCGGCGGCGCCATCGCCAATAGCAATAACGGCCCGCGCTACTACGAGCCGCCACCGCCGCCCCGCCCGCGCTGCTGGTTCGAAGACCGCCGCGTTCCCAATTCCTATGACGGCGGCTGGCATACGGAAAGTATGCGGGTCTGCAACTGATATTAAAGCTTTCTCGATCCGGCTTGCCCCATCGGCACGCCGGATCGGCTCCGACGCATTCATTCCCCAGCCGGGCTGTGCCATCGGCATAGCAGAGATCACGCGTCAGACGTGACAGACGCGCGCTCGCGAAGAGCCGCAAAACATCCCAAGCAATTGATCTTGAAAGAAAATGGTGGGCCCGGAGGGACTCGAACCCCCAACCAAGCGGTTATGAGCCGCCGGCTCTAACCATTGAGCTACAGGCCCTTTTCGGAAAAACCAGTCCGAAACACCGGTTTCGCAATGGCTCGAATCCGGTGGGTCACGCTCTAACGTAATTTTTTGAGCCCGACAAGCCAATGATGCTTTCGCAAAGCAGTGCCGCCGTATTAGCTACACAATCTAAGGCAATACCCTTCAAAGGGACTCAATCAACGAGGAAACACCATGAAGACAAAAACGGCCCGCCTTTTCGCACTCACCGCAATGACCGCAGCAGCCGTGATGCCGCTTGCCGCCCAGGTGTCTGCGCAGGAGGCTACTCCTCGCGAAGCCACCATTAGTGTTTCCGGTGAGGGCCAGTCGGCCATTGCCCCCGACATGGCGATCCTGTCCTTTAGCGTCGTCAAGCAGGCGGAGACCGCAGCTGCGGCGCTGACCGAAAACTCCAAGGCGCTTGCCGATGTTCTGAAGGCGCTGAAAGAAGCCGCCATCGAGGAGCGCGACCTGCAGACCAGCAATTTCTCGGTGCAGCCGCTCTACAAACACTATGAACCCAAGGATGGTGTCTATGTCGCGCCCGAGATCACCGGTTATCAGGTGTCCAACGGCCTGACTGTGCGGGTGCGCGACCTGAAGAAGCTCGGCGCGATCCTCGATACCTCCGTCAAGCTCGGCATCAACCAGGGCGGCGACATCACCTTCACCAATGACAAGCCCGAAGCGACGGTGACCGAGGCCCGCAAGCTGGCCGTTGCCGATGCGCTGGCCAAGGCGAAGACGCTGACGGAAGCTGCAGGCGTGAAGCTCGGCCGGGTCATTCAGATCAGCGAAAACTCGCAGCGCCCGATGCCGGTACCGGCGGGCGCGATGCGCGCTTCGATGATGAAGGAAGCCGACAGCGTTCCGATCGCTTCGGGCGAGAACAACTACAGCGTGGTGGTCAACGTCACCTTCGCTCTCGAGCAATAAGATCGACGGCGGGCGGCGCCTCGGCGCCGCTCCTGCCCCATCTTGCGTTCAGCCATTCACATAACCCGAAATATGCCCCTCGCCTGCCTTTCCGCACAAGCGAGGGGCATTTTTGATCCATCTACCATACGGGGATATCGGCAGATCGATAAGGTCGCCGCTGTTAGCGGCGTATTACATATTAGCGGCGGATGACGGGGCAGCCGCGCTCATTGGCGAAGACGACGCGGTCGCGGCCGTAACGGTTGAAGCCTGCCACAACGACACGGCGCGGCGATACGTCAACCACGCGGGCGCGGCGAAGGCCCATGCGGCTCGCTTTTTCTTCCGCCAGCCAGGGCGAGCAGCCACGGCGCGGGCGATCCGGGCGACCCCAGCCGGGACGATGGCCATAGCCATCCTGAACCTGAACTCTGAACTGAACATCCGAGCCCGCGGAAGCCGCCGGCGCAGTGAAGGAAATTCCACCGAGGGCGATGAGGGCAGCCAGGCCGGCTTTTGCGAAGGTGCTGAACATGAACTCACTCCGTTGTTTCTTTGCCGACAGGGGAACATCCCCCGGCGATTGACGAGACCCTAGACTCGCCCGCCTGAATATCAGCAGAACCGAATGTTCAGCAGGCGTTCAGGGAGGTTAACGCGGAACGCCTCGTTCCGGATCCGGATATCACGGCGAGATATGCAGCACGATTTCGCGTCGATGCGGCGCATCGCGGTGTTCGAAAAGATAAAGGCCCTGCCAGGTGCCGAGCACGAGCCTGCCATCGCTGATCGGCACGCCGATGGAAACCGTGGTGAGCGCCGATTTGATATGAGCGGGCATATCGTCGGGGCCTTCGAGCGTGTGGATGATCCAGCGCATGGAAGGATCGTCCGAAGGCGGCACGAGACGGGAGAAAAACATCGTGAGATCGCGCCGCACATCGGGATCGGCATTTTCCTGGATAAGCAGCGAGCAGGATGTGTGCCGGACGAAGATCGTCAGCAGGCCTTCTTCCAAGCCGGCTTGGCTGACGAATGCCTTGGCGTCGGATGTGAATTCATAAAGACCCTGCCCCCGGGTGGCGACTATGATTTTTCTCTGCGGCACATTTTTTCCTTAAACGTGGTGGAACAAAATCGGCGCTGCCAACGTTTCAGCATGTCAAATTGTATCCAATGACGTAATGGATACGACAATAGCGTGACGACGGCCTATAAAAGCAGAACGGAAAACCGGCGTCACAGTTGCAAAAAACGGGGAAGGGTTGGCACTATCAGAATGAATTATTCAAGCTTACCCGTTCCTCGACGAACACAATATTCCCCGTACAAGACAGGCACAGGGTGCGAAAGACTTATTCATGGCCCCCAGTGACTATCATGTCGACCTGACCAATTGCGACCGCGAACCCATCCACATCCCAGGCTATATTCAACCGCATGGCTGTCTCATCGCCTGCGACAACGCCATGCGCATGGTGCTGCGGCATTCTGAAAACTGCCGCGAACTGCTGGGCGTCGAAGGCGATATCAATGGCAGGACGGCCGAGGAGGTACTCGGCAAAAAACTCGTCCACGATCTTCGCAATGCGCTCACCGTCACCGGCAGAACCACGCGTCCCGCCATGCTGCCCGCCATGGAAATGAGCGACGGCCGCAGCTTCGATATTGCCCTGCATCGCTACAAATCCACCACGATCATCGAATTCGAGCCCTCGCGCAGCGAAACGCAGCCGCTGGGGACCGCCCGCAAGATGGTGGACCGCATCCGCGAGGCGGACAGCATCGACAGCCTGATCTCCAGAACGACACGGCTGATAAAGGCGACGCTCGGTTACGACCGGGTGATGATCTATCGTTTCGAGGAAGACGGCGCCGGCAAGGTCGTGTCGGAAGCGAAGCAGCCGGAGCTGGAAAGCTTTCTCGGTCAATATTTCCCCGCCAGCGACATACCCCAGCAGGCCCGCGCGCTCTATCTCAAGAACACACTACGCATCATCTCCGATGCCAGCGGCGCCCGGGTCTCCGTCCTTCCGGCGCTCGACGCATCGGGCGAACCTCTCGATATGTCCTTTGCCCATCTGCGCAGCGTCTCGCCCATCCATTGCGAATATCTTCGCAACATGGGTGTTGCGGCTTCCATGTCGATTTCGGTGATTGTCGACGGTGCGCTCTGGGGCCTGATCGCCTGTCATCATTATTCCCCGCGCGTGCTGACCATGCCGGTCCGGATCGCCGCTGAAATGTTCGGAGAATTTTTCTCCATGCATTTGCAGGTCCTAAAGCAGAAGCGCAGGCTCGATACCGTAAACCACGCCCATGCCGCGCTTGACCGCTTCCTTCGGCTTGCCGCCCATCACGCCAACATTGAAGAACTGCTGATCGACAGCTTTCAGGATTTTGCCGATCTGATGCCCTGCGATGGCGTCGGCCTGTGGGTGGGAAACAACTGGCACGGCCAGGGTGCAACGCCGCCGCATGACGCCATTCCAAGGCTGGCGCGCTTTGTTGCCTCGGCTTCAGAAGGCAGGGTCTGGGCGACCCATGCGCTGTCGCAGGCCATACCGGAGGCGGAAATCTATGCCGTCACCGCAGCCGGAATGCTCGCCATTCCACTCTCGCAGGTAAAGAACGACTATCTTCTGTTTTTCCGCAAGGAGATCGTGCAGAACCTGAACTGGGCGGGCAATCCGGAAAAATCCTATGAAACCGGTCCGATGGGGGATCGTCTCACGCCGCGCAAAAGCTTTGCAATCTGGAAAGAGACGGTGCGCTGGCAGGCTCAGCCCTGGTCGGAAGACGACCGGGAAATCGCCGAAGCGGCGAGGATTGCGCTGGTCGAAGTGGCATTCCATCACAGCGAGCTGATGGCGGGCGAAAGAGAGCGCGCGGAAGTGCGCCAGCGCATGCTGAACGAGGAGCTTAATCACCGCGTCAAGAATGTTCTGGCCATCATCAAATCGCTGGTCGGCAATCCCTCGCAGGAGGGCAAGACCCTGCAGGAATATGTGACCGCCCTGAAGGGCCGCATTCAGGCATTGTCCTTTGCCCATGACCAGATCATTCGCGGTGAAGGCGGCGGCGCGCTTCGCGATCTTCTGGATGCCGAGCTGTCGCCGCATCGCTCACCGGAAACCGTTGTGAAATTGACCGGCCCGCAAGTCACACTCGATTCGCGCGCTTTCTCCGTCATGGCTCTTGTTCTGCATGAGCTGGCCACGAACGCCGCCAAATACGGTGCGCTTTCGCAAAATGGCGGGCAATTACATGTGCGCTGGACCATCGACGAGAACCGCGATTGCGAGATTGAGTGGCGCGAAATCCTGCCCACCAAACTGCCCCCGCCATCACGCGCGGGCTTCGGCACCGCACTCATCAGCCGCAGCATCCCATACGATCTCGGCGGGCGCAGCACGATACGCTATTTGCCCGATGGGCTGGAGGCGGAAATTCTCCTGCCCTCCCGTCACGTTTCTTCGGCCATGGCAGTCGCCGACACGCAAACCGAAGATGAAACCGCGCCACAGCCCAGGCGCTATAACCGGGAGGAGCCGTTGAAAGTATTACTCGTCGAAGACCAGATGCTGATCGCCATGGACGTCGAGAACATGCTGGAAGACAACGGCATCAAGGCAATCGAAACGGCAACCTCGTCGGCAATGGCCATTGAAAAATTGAAGACCTATGTGCCGGATGTCGCCATTCTCGACATCAATCTCGGCTCCGATACATCGATCCCCGTCGCCCGGGAACTCCACCGCCGCGGCATCCCCTTCCTCTTCGCCACCGGTTATGCGGATGGCAGCATGGTGCCGGATGAATTCGGCACCGTGCCGGTGATCAGGAAGCCCTATGATGAGGATGCGCTGATGGCGGGCATTGGGCTGCTGGTTGGGGATGCGGAGCGGGTTTAGGAGACTAATGATTGGGAAAACCCGCCCTCACTGAAATCTCGTAAAGCCCCGCTTTTTCGCGTCTTCCGGGCTGACCTCATTTCCGATTTTAAACCGGAACTCCGTCACCGTGTAATTTTCCAGATCGACTTCGCACTGGAACGAGACGTCATGCCAGCCACTGCCCGTGTTGAACGCGCCGCCGGAAGCATCGATCGAATTACCGGAAATCCTGCCGCCCGTGTCCGAATAGGGGATCATGCCCCTGGCGGCAAATCCCGCGCCCTGAATCTGGGCCAGGGCTTCGGTGCTGCAAAGCTGAACGACACGGCGACGCGGTGGCAGATCGCCAAACATCTGGCGTCTCTGGGCCGGTGACAGCATCGACGAAGACAGGAGGTTTTTGGCCGCCGGAAGTTTCGCGGGTTTCTTTTCCGTCACTTCCGCCGGCTTTTCCTCAGCCGGCTTGGCCTGCGGCACCGGCGGCTGATCGGGCTGCGCTTCTTCCTTCACGGGTGAAACCGCGATCTCCCCCTGTGCGGCGGAAGCCTGAAGATCGCTGTTGGCGGCAGGAGCTGCGGGCTTTTCCTCAGCCGTTTTTTCAGGCTGGCTTGCAGGCTCCGCGGAAGGCTCGGTCTTTTCCGCTTCCTCCGTCTTGCCCGGCTTGTCCTCGGGGTCCGCCTGCGTTTCCTCGGGCCTCATGGCGATGGCCGGCAACGTCGCCTGCGGCGGCGGCAAAGGTTTCGCCTCTTCCGCTGGAGGAGCGGGCGGCGGCGGTGGGGGTTGCGGCTTTTCCTCCTTCGCCTTCTCTTCACCCGGCGGCGGGGCCTCTTCCGCCTTTTTCTCCTCAGGCGGCGGCACCAGATCGACGCTGATGCTTTCCGGCTCCTGCGGCTCGGCTATTCGCTCCGGCAGCTCGAAAAAGAAAAGCGCGACGACGGCAAGATGCAGCAGCACGGAGACGGGCACAGCCCATCCTCCCCTCCGCCATTTGCCTGCCGAAATCTGTTGCATCTCATCGAACCAAATCGAACCCGGGCTTATCCAGCAAAAGCGGAATGCCTGTTTTCACACATAAGGCTTGTCGCAGAGTTCGCCAGTGCGGGAAACAAAAAACCCGGCCAGCGCTGACTGACCGGGTTCAATTTTAAAGGAAGCGGAACGCTTAGCTGTCGAGGAAGCTGCGCAGCTTTCTGGAGCGGCTCGGATGCTTCAGCTTGCGCAGCGCCTTCGCCTCGATCTGGCGGATACGTTCGCGCGTGACCGAGAACTGCTGGCCGACTTCTTCCAGCGTATGGTCCGTGTTCATGCCGATGCCGAAGCGCATGCGCAGAACGCGTTCTTCACGCGGCGTCAGCGAGGCCAATACGCGGGTGGTCGTCTCGCGCAGGTTCGCCTGAATGGCGGCGTCAATAGGCAGCAACGCGTTCTTGTCCTCGATGAAGTCACCGAGATGCGAATCCTCTTCGTCGCCCACGGGGGTTTCGAGCGAAATCGGCTCCTTGGCGATCTTCAGAACCTTGCGCACCTTTTCCAGCGGCATGGCCAGCTTTTCGGCCAGCTCTTCCGGGGTCGGCTCGCGCCCGATCTCGTGCAGCATCTGGCGCGAGGTGCGAACGATCTTGTTGATCGTTTCGATCATATGCACCGGAATACGGATCGTGCGGGCCTGGTCGGCAATCGAACGTGTGATCGCCTGCCTGATCCACCAGGTCGCATAGGTCGAGAACTTGTAACCGCGACGGTACTCGAACTTGTCGACCGCCTTCATCAGGCCGATATTGCCTTCCTGAATGAGATCGAGGAACTGCAGACCACGGTTGGTGTATTTCTTCGCAATCGAGATCACCAGACGCAGGTTGGCCTCGACCATCTCCTTCTTGGCGATGCGCGCTTCGCGCTCACCCTTCTGCACCATCGAAACGATGCGGCGGAATTCGGCGATGGAAATGCCGGTTTCCGTGGAGAGGTTCTGGATTTCCTGACGGATTTCCCGGATCGTGTTGCTTTCCTCGCGGGCGAATTCCTTCCAGCCGCGCGCGGCCAGATTGGCAATCGACTTCATCCAGTTCGGATCGAGTTCCGCACCGTGATATTGCTCGAGGAAGCTGTCACGCTTGACGCCATAGGATTCGGCAAGGCGCAGCAGGCGGCCTTCATTCTGCATCAGGCGCTTGGAAATGTCGTAGAGCTGCTCGACCAGGCTGTCGATACGGTTCTGGTTCAGCGACAGCGACTTGACGGCCGTGATCAGCTGATCCTTCAGTTCCTTGTAACGGCGCTCCTGGCCGGAAGAGAGCGTACCGGTGCAGGCCAGACGCGCCTCAACCTGCTGATCCTGAAGCTTGCGCAGCTTCTTGTAGGTATCAGCGATGGTGTCGAGCGTTTCCATGACCTGCGGGCGCAGTTCGGCTTCCATCGCAGCAAGCGAAAGATTGGACTCGTCGTCGTCCTCCTCTTCCTCTTCCGGCGGCAGGCCATCGCCGCCCACATCCGTCACATCCTCGTCGCCGGTCGGCGCACGCAGCTTGCGGGTCTTTTCCTTCTCTTCAGCGGCCTTGCGGTCCGCCTCGATCTTCTCCGGGCTCTGGAACTGGGGAGCCGCCTTGGCTTCCGGACCGGAATAGGTGGTTTCGAGATCGATGATCTCACGCAGCAGCGTCGTGCCTTCGTTGAGTTCGTCGCGCCAGATGATCAGCGCCTGGAACGTCAGCGGGCTTTCGCACAGGCCCGAAATCATCGTTTCGCGGCCGGCCTCGATACGCTTGGCGATGGCGATTTCGCCTTCGCGCGACAGAAGCTCCACGGAACCCATTTCGCGCAGATACATGCGCACCGGGTCGTCGGTACGGTCGGTCGGTTCTTTCTTCTTGGCGGTCGCAAGCGCGGTGCCGCCGGAAGGGGCAAGTTCCCCGCCCTCGGAATCGTCGCTATCGGAATCGCTGTCGTCGTCGCTGCTAGCGGCTTCCTCGGCGTCCTCGTCCTCGATCACGTTGATGCCCATATCGGACAGCATCGCCATCGTGTCCTCGATCTGCTCGGAGGTCACCTCTTCAGACGGCAGGACGGAATTCAGCTCGTCCATCGTCACATAGCCGCGCTTCTTGGCGGCCTTGATCATTTTCTTGACCGCGTCATCCGAAAGGTCGAGAAGCGGGCCGTCCGTCGCACCGTCGCGTTCGTTTTCTGCTTCTTCGTTTTCTTTGACTTTGGTTGCCATCTATCTCGTCGCTTTCCCTGACGCTAACACCTGTTCCGCAGCATCGCCGTCCGCCCCTTGAGCATCCGGCGCATGCCGCGAATCACTGTCAGACACCTAACGGAGTGATCTTTAATTGCCGATTAACCACGGCAGCCTCAGGCAGAATGCAAAGACAGTGCACCCGGAAATGCTTGCTCATGCAATTTCTATCCGCCAAGGCTCATTCCACCTTACTTTTCCTGAAATGGTGATTCCCGCTATTTCCCGCCCCGTCAAGCCTTTGAGGGCGAGACAGCCAAGGAAATTCTTAAAAAGAGCCGCATTTTGCGGATTATCACCAGACTATCCCCTATTTAGGACGCCTGCCGCAAAAGGCAACCCCAAACACCTTTCAATTCTGTCGCCCGCCCTCAGCCATGGCCGACGGCCGGCCCCTTCACCCGGCCGGACATGACCCCGAAACCATCGATGATCGCCTCCTGATTTTCCATACGGCCGATTTCCAGCTGCACTTCGGCCAGCGCCCGCACCAGCAATGTACCGCGTTCGTCATCCGTCGCCTCGGCGATTTCCCGCTCCAGTTCCTTTTTCTGCCAGAGCAGGGATTTCGTCCTCTTATGCAGGGAAAGCGCCTGCACATAACCCTCGCGCGCATCCTCCATCGCCGCCTGCTCCGTCGCCGTCCACAGGCGGGCATTGCGCACCTGCTGGTCCATGGCCTTCAAAAGCACCTCGAAACCCTGCTGTGACAGGCGCTCGATCAGCCCCGCCCGCGAAATATCCGCCGCACTTTCCGCCGCATAGGTCAGCACCGTCGACCACAGGCGCTGCAAATCGCGGTTCTCGTAGTCGATGGCGGCGATCTCGTCATATTCCTCGAGCAGCAATTCGGGATGGTTGACGATGGTGATGGCAAGAACGCTTTCCCGGAGCGAAGGCTTGGTCTGATAGCCCCTGACGAGACCGGATTGCGCCAACCGGTCGGAAATGCTGCTGGCCGGCGCGGCCATCGCCCCTCCCCGCCCCGGCGCATTGCGCTGGAAGCCGCGTCCCGCCGGCTGGGCGCCGTTGCGGCGAAAATTGCCGTTCTGAGCCCCACCCTGCTGAAAACGCGGCTGGAAAAAGCCGTTCAGCCTGTCGCGCATATCCTGCTGGTAAAAACGGCGCACTGTCTCGTCGCCGATAACGGCCACGATCTGCCGCAACCGGCTTTCAAGCTGCGCGCGTTTTTCCGGCGTATCGAAAGTGACGCCGGAGGTTTCGCGGCTCCAGATCATCGCGGCCAGCGGCTTGGCTTCAGACAGCACCCGGTCGAAAGGCGCACGCCCCTCAAGCCGCACGAGATCGTCCGGATCCTTGCCATCGGGCAGAAGCGCGAAGCTGACGGAACGATCCGGCTTGATATGCGGCAGGGCAAGGTCGGCCGCACGGTTGGCGGCGCGAATGCCGGCGCCATCGCCATCGAAGCAGAGGATCGGCTGCGGCGACATTTTCCAGAGGAGATCGAGCTGGCTTTCGGTCAGCGCCGTGCCGAGCGGCGCGACGGCATTTTCCACACCCGCCTGATAGAGCGCGATAACATCCATATAACCTTCGACGGCGATGACCGAACCGCCGGCCGCCTGCGAGGCGCGCCGGGCGCGGGCGAAATTGTAGAGAACATTGCCCTTGTGAAAGAGCTCTGTTTCGTTGGAGTTCAGATATTTCGCCACCGCATCCGCGGCCATGGCGCGGCCGCCGAAAGCGATCACCTTTTCCCGCGAAGACAGGATCGGGAACATGATGCGGTCGCGGAAGCGGTCGTAGGAGACCGGCACATTCTCATGCACCACCAGCCCGCAGGCCTCCATCTGTTCCTTCGTCACGCCCTTGCTCGCCAGATGCTCTTTCAGCGCATTGCGGCTATCGGGCGCATAACCCAGCCGGAAAGTCTCGATGGTGCGCCCGGTCAACCCGCGATCGCGCAGGTAAGCCCGCGCCCGCGCACCGAGTGCCGTCTGCAACTGGTCCTGAAAGAACAGCGTCGCCATTTCCATGACGTCCTGAAGCGAGGTACGCTCGCGCTCGCGCTTTTCCGCCTGCGGATCGGGCTGCGGCATGGAAATGCCGGCCATATCGGCAATCTGCTGCACGGCCTCCGGAAAACTCAGGCCCTCAAGCTCAGTCAGAAAGCGGAAGTGATCGCCGGAAACGCCGCAACCGAAGCAATGATACCGCCCCTTGCGGTCCTCGCAGTGGAAGCTCGGGCTTTTCTCACCATGGAACGGGCAGCAGGCCCAATAATCTCCGCGCGACGTATTGGTCTTTTTCTTGTCCCAGGACACACGTCGGCCGATCACATCGGAAATGTGCACGCGGTCGCGTATCTCATCAAGGAAAGAGTTGGAAAAGCGCATGGGTTACCTATTCGAGGCCAGTCTTTCATATATGCGCGGAAAGAGGCCAGCACAAAACTTAAAGAACAGGAATACCCGATATTCACAGGCCACGACGGCGAAATCACATCGCCATTGCGCCCGCTTCGGGCAAATTTATGGCACCGCAGCATCACCAAAAATTATGTTTTTGTAATTTGAGCCGGCCGCGGCGGCGATGTAAAAACATCAGCGAAGGCAGCAATTGACCTCCGTATAATCTGCCGACGCCCGCAGGCACGTCCCCCGAAAAAAGCCTGTGAAGGACCGCATTTTGATCCGCCGGAATGCGTTTTCGTCGACAGAAAAAAGGCAGGGCAGCCCACATCTGCCCTGCCTTTACTTTTTAAGGATGCCCGAACTTACTTCAGCAAATCCTTGACGACGCCGGAAGCCTTGGCGAAGTCGATCTGGCCGGGATAACGCTCCTTCAGCGCATTCATGCACTTGCCCATGTCGCGCAGGCCGGACGCGCCGGTCTCAGTGATGACGGCCTGGCAGAGTTCGCGCACCTTCTCGGCCGGGATTTCTTCCGGCATGAATTCCTTGATGATGACGATTTCCTCGCGCTCCTGAGCCGCAAGCTCGGGGCGGCCGGCGCCTTCATAGATATTGGCGGATTCTTCCCGCTGCTTCACCATCTTGGTCAGAATCTGCATGATGTCCTCATCGCTGACGGGGTCCTTGCCCACGCCGCGATTGGCGATATCGCGATCCTTGATGGCGGTCTGGATGAGGCGCACGGTCGAGGTGCGGCGTGCATCACGAGCCTTCAATGCGTCCTTCAAAGCGTTTGCGAACGTGTCGCGCATCATTTTTCTTCTCCTTGGGAAAGCGCTTTCCGCAGCTTCTCGATACGGAAACTTTCCACCTCATTTTGCGAAACGACATAAACGAGCAGACACGCTCAAGCAAATCAAATGCATAAGACCTTGAAAATACGGTGGTTTAATTCCACGTAAATCTTGGCCCTGCGGTTGACCGCTTGGGCTGCTTTCGTTATTTTCCGGCACCTGCACGAGATTTTAACGAAGGGTCGGAACGCGAGCTTTATCGCGCGCCCCTTTATGTCACGAAGCCTGCGACAAAAATGGCCCCTTACCCCCTGCCTTTCAAGAGGCGGGGTGCGAAGCGGCAGAAACGGAACGAGATGACCGAGACAGCGCCCTGGACTACCCGCAAACCGACCGCAATGCTTGTTCTTGCCGATGGCACGGTGATTGAAGGAACGGGCATCGGCGCAACCGGCAAGGTTCAGGCCGAAGTCTGCTTCAACACGGCGCTGACGGGTTACGAGGAAATCCTGACCGATCCTTCCTATCTCGGCCAGATCGTCACCTTCACCTTCCCGCATATCGGCAATGTCGGCACCAATGAGGAAGACATTGAAGACCTGACGCCCGCCGCCCGTCGCGGCGCTGTCGGCGTCATCTTCAAGGCCGATATCACCGATCCCTCGAACTTTCGCGCCGTCAAGCACCTTGATGCCTGGCTGAAGGCCCGCGGCGTCATCGGCCTCTGCGGCATCGACACCCGCGCGCTCACCGCATGGATCCGCGAAAACGGCGCGCCGAACGCGGTGATCGCCCACGATCCGAACGGCGTCTTCGACATCGAAGCGCTGAAGGCGGAAGCCAAGGCATGGAGCGGCCTCGTCGGCCTCGACCTTGCCATCGAAGCCACCTCCGGCCAGTCCTCCACCTGGACGGAAACGCCGTGGGTCTGGAACAAGGGTTATGGCACGCTCGGTGAAGCCGATGCGAAATATCACGTCGTCTGCGTGGATTTCGGTGTGAAGCGCAACATCCTGCGCCTCTTTGCCGGTCTGGATTGCAAGGTCACGGTCGTTCCGGCCCAAACGTCGGCCGAAGACATTCTGGCGCTGAAGCCGGATGGCGTGTTCCTGTCCAACGGCCCGGGAGACCCGGCCGCGACGGGCGAATATGCCGTGCCGGTTATCCAGAACCTCATCAAGAGCGAGCTGCCGATCTTCGGCATCTGCCTCGGTCACCAGATGCTCGGCCTTGCCGTTGGCGCAAAGACGGAGAAGATGCATCAGGGTCATCATGGCGCGAACCATCCGGTCAAGGACTTCACGACCGGCAAGGTGGAAATCGTCTCGATGAACCACGGCTTTGCGGTGGATACCAAGTCGCTGCCCGAGGGCGTGGAAGAGACCCATATCTCGCTGTTCGATGGCACCAATTGCGGCCTGCGCATCACCGGCAAGCCGGTCTTCTCTGTCCAGCACCATCCGGAAGCATCGCCCGGCCCGCAGGACAGCCACTATCTCTTCCGCCGCTTCGTCAACCTGCTGCGTGAAAAGAAGGGCGAGGCAGCGCTCGCCGAGCGCTGATACTTTTCCAATCCGGACGTTACATGCGGCCCGCTTCTCAGCGGGCCGCTTTCATTTCACGCTTCACAAGCAGCACGAAGCGGATGGTGAGAAGAACGGCGGCTGTCGAAAGACCGATCACAAAGCCGAACCAGACACCGCGCCCGCCGAAACCGAGCGGAAAGGCCATGGTCCAGGCAAGCGCCAGGCCGATTGGCCAATAGGAAATCAGCGCCAGCATCGCCGGAATGCGCGCATCCTTCAACCCGCGCAGCAGGCCTGCCGTGACCGCCTGAATGCCATCGACAAGCTGGAAGATGCCGGCAATCACCACGAGGCTGCTGGCATAAGCGAGCACTTCCGCAGCTTCCGGTAGTTTGGGATCGAGGAACCACTTCGCCAGAAATTCCGGCACCGCCGCAAACAGGATGCCGCCGCAAATCGCGATGCCGCAGGCGATGGCGTAAATCATGATCGAAGCGCGGATGAGGTTCTTGAAATCCCCCTGCCCCCGCGCCACGCCCACACGAACCGTCGCCGCCTGGGAAAGACCAAGCGGAATCATGAAGGCGATGGAGGCGAGCTGCAGGGCAATGCCGTGCGCCGCAAGCTGGACGGTGCCGATCTGCCCCATCAGGATCGAAGCGGCGGCGAACAGCGTCACTTCGGCAAGAATGGTGATGCTAATCGGCAGACCAAGACGCAGCACTTCGAAAAGCGCGTGCCAATCAGGCCGCCAGAAGCGCACGAACAGCTCGTATCTCTTCGTTTCCTCACGCGTCTGCACATAGGCGACAATGAAAATGAAGCTGAAGGCGTTGACGATGACGGCAACGACGGCCGCACCATTCATGCCCATGGCGGGCAATCCGAAATGGCCGAACACCAATGCATAGGCCAGCACACCATTCATCACCAGCATGATGATGGTGACATAAAGAATGATGCCGGCGCGCCCGATGGCGCTGACAAGCCCGCGCAGCACGTAAAATAGCAGCGCCGGCAAAAGGCCGAATTTCGCGATGGCGAGATAATGGCCGGTCAGCGCCGCCACATTGGGGTTCTGCCCAAGAGAAATGAGAATGCGCTCGGCATTGAAGAAAATCGGCAATGCAAGCAGCCAATAGGCGATTGCCACCCACATGCCCATGCGCAGCGAGCGGCGCGCGGATGTCGCATCACCCTGCCCGTAAGCCTGCGCTACCATTGGTACAACAGCGACGGAAAAGCCGGAGCCGAAAATGAAGACGACGAAAAAGAACTGTCCGGCCAGCACCATGGCCGCCAGCTTTTCGGCGCCAAGCTGGCCGACGATGACCATATCAGTGGTATGGATGCCAAGCTGCGCGAGCTGTGCACCGATAAGCGGAATTCCCAGCACAAGCGTAGCCTTGAAATGCGAAAACCACGACCCCGATCCGGACGGAACGGTTCCTGCAACAACCGACGAAGACATTGTAATTCACCTGAACTTTGGCCATTGCCCGCGAATTGCGCAACGGCAGCACGGTGATGAATAAAATATTCCCTTCCTGCACGCAACCTTTGCGGATCGATGATCAAAATTTACGCAAAACGGCAATCTGGGCCCCCCATCGGCGAACCTTGATAACAAAAGACAAATTTAGCCGAATTTTACCATTTCAATTTACTTATTAGAATATTGCGTAGTTCTTCTAAACCAAAAGCTGCATGACGCAGAATATTCCCGCCTTTAAGGCATGTCTCTCCCCACCATTCCCCTAGATGAGCCGAACGGATTCACCCGGTTTCAAGGACGTGTAGCTTGCCTAAAAAAACCAATCTCATGACGCGCATTCTCGTTGCTGCGTCATCACTTGTCGTCGCCGCCTTTGCCGGCTTCTCTTTTTACATCGACAGCCTTCAGCATCGCGTCACGACGGAAGCGGTGGCGGAAAACATCGATTCATCCGGCAAACAGGCGGCGCAAAGCATCGCCAACTGGCTGAATGGCCGCATCATGCTGACCGAAACGGTGGCAAAGACGCTGGCCAAGCTTCCGGATAACGAAGCAAAGCTGCATTTTCTGGAAAACGACGTGCTGACGGCACAATTCATGTCGACCTATTTCGGCAATGCCGACACCGGCAGCTTCACCACCTTCCCGAAAACGCCGCTGCCTGAGGGTTATGATCCGCGCAAGCGCCCATGGTATCTGGATGCGGTGAAAGCCGGCAAGACGGTTCTGACCGAACCTTACAATGATGCATCGACCGGCGGCCTCATCATCACCGCCGCCATTCCCGTTTCCATCGATGGCAAGCTTGCTGGCGTGACAGGCAGTGACTTCTCGCTGGACTCGCTGGTGAAGATGATCAAGTCGGTGGATGCCGGCGCGGATGGATATGCATTCCTCGTCAGCAAGGATGGCAAGATACTCATCCATCCCGACCCAAAATTCGTCGACAAGCCGATGGCCGATCTCTTCAAGGTCAATACGCCAGCGATTTCCTCCGCGATCTCCCAGACCGAGATCGACGGCAAGGGCAAGATCACCAGCTTCATTCCGGTCGCCGGCCTGCCCTCGGTCGACTGGTATCTCGGCTTTGTCGTCGATTCCGATGTTGCCTACAGCGCAATCGGCCAGTTCCGGCTCGCGGCAACCATCGCCACGATCCTCGCAGCGACGATCATGATCGGACTTCTCGCAACCGTCCTTTCCCGCTTCATCGTCCGCCCCGTCACGCAGATGACGTCCGCCATGGAAGGCCTTGCCGCCGGCAACCTCGATGTCGCCATTCCCGGTCAGGAGCGCACCGACCAGATCGGCTCCATGGCCGCAGCCGTTGCCGTGTTCCGTTCGAACGCCATGGAACGACTGCGCCTTGAAGGCGACGCCGAACAGAACCGTACGCTCTCCGAACGGGAGCGCAACGAGCGTGAAAGACTGGCGGCAAAGGACGCCGCCGACATCCAGTTCGCGGTCGATTCGCTTGCCCGGGGACTGGCGCATCTTTCCGATGGCGACCTCAATTACCGCATCGACACGCCCTTCGTGACCCGCATCGACCGTCTGCGCGATGATTTCAACAATTCCGTCGCCAAGCTGAACGCAGCCCTCAGCACCGTCGGCCAGAACGCCCTCGCAATCGATGCGGGTGCCGGTGAAATCCGCCAGTCGGCCGATGATCTGGCGCGACGCACCGAACAGCAGGCGGCTTCCGTCGAGGAAACAGCGGCCGCTCTTGAGGAAATCACCACGACGGTCAAGGATTCCGCGCGCCGTGCGGAAGAAGTCGGCCGTCTGGTCGACCGCGCCCGCGGCAATGCCGAACAGTCCGGCGTCATTGTGGAAGATGCCGTGCGCGCCATGGAAGGTATCGAAAAATCATCGTCCGAGATCAGCAACATCATCGGCGTGATCGACGAAATCGCCTTCCAGACCAACCTGCTCGCTCTGAATGCCGGTGTTGAAGCTGCCCGCGCCGGTGAGGCCGGCAAGGGTTTTGCCGTCGTCGCCCAGGAAGTGCGCGAGCTTGCCCAGCGCTCAGCCAATGCGGCAAAGGAGATCAAGACGCTGATCAACGCCTCGACATCGCAGGTGCAGTCCGGCGTTGAACTTGTCGGCAATGCCGGCAAGGCGCTGGAAACCATCGTCCGCGAAGTGCAGGAGATCAACCGCCATATCGACGCGATCGTGACGTCGTCGCGCGAACAGTCCACCGGCCTTCAGGAAATCAACACCGCCATCAACACCATCGATCAGGGCACGCAGCAGAATGCCGCCATGGTCGAGGAACAGACGGCAGCAAGTCATGGCCTCGCCTCGGAAGCGGCGGCGCTCAACGAGCTGCTCGCGCAGTTCCAGCTCGCCACGGCCAGCCGGCGGCAGGCGGAATATGGGCGGGCTGCTTGAGGGGGAAAAGACCGTGGCCGGAGCGCTATCGTCACCAGATCGCTGCCAGGCGCTACCTACTCTCGACGTCATCCTCGGGCTTGTCCCACTACTGTCCGGTTTAAATTTGCGGCCATTGGAAGGCCATCTGGTTTTGGTTTCTGGGTTTGTCCGGTGGCGGGTCGAGAAGCCGATC
>NZ_JBNWBW010000008.1:0-165867 GCF_053522725.1 Agrobacterium sp. 16-172Ci | reverse complement strand
GCTCCTCTTTCGTGTCCGAGATCGTCGCCAAACGCTCGAATACGAGTAGAATCAACACCGTGCGCCATGTCCACCAAATTTAAACCGGACAGCAGTGGGACAAGCACGAGCATGACGGGGGCGAGGTCTTGCGCCTTTCTCACCACTCTGATGGCCGGAGCGATCCGGCCATTTTTCTTGTCCGCTCCGGCAATAGCCGGTTTCCGCCACCGGCGTGATCCGCTAGAGCTTGATCGATCATGATCATGCGGAGGGATCTATGCTGGAACTGATTTGGCGCGGCATTGCCATGGGCATCAGCGGCACCGTGTTTATGGATATATGGGCAATCGTGCTGCACCGGTTCTTCGGCCAGTCCGCGCCGAACTGGGCGCCGGTCGGCCGCTGGTTCTGGCATGTGCCGAAAGGTACGATATTTCACGACAGTATCGCCACGGCTGAACCCTATGAACATGAACTGGCGCTCGGCTGGATTTCACATTACGCCGTCGGCATTCTTTATGGCATCGTTCTAGCGCTGGTAGTCCCGGCCGCGTGGTTTGCCAATCCTTCGTTCATTGAGCCGTGGATCGTCGGCATCGTAACGGTTGGCGCGGGCTGGTTCCTGTTGCAGCCGGGGCTCGGCATTGGCTGGGCAGCGTCGAAGACCCCCAACCCGAACAAGGTCCGCTTTCTCAACCTCGTGGCCCATACGGTTTTCGCCCTCGGCATGTATGCCGTGGCGCTTTTGATGCGCTAAATGAAAAGGGGGCTGAAAAGCCCCCTCTCCTGTCCGGCTCTCAGATATTCGCCGAGAACGTATCGCAATCTTCGACACGGCCGCTCTGGAAACCGCGCTTGAACCACTCCGCGCGCTGTGCCGAGGTGCCGTGGTTGAAACTGTCAGGCACCACATAGCCCTGGGTCTGCTTCTGCAGCGTATCGTCGCCGATCTGGTGGGCGGCGTTCAGCGCTTCCTCGAGGTCGCCGGTTTCGAGAATACCCTTCTGCTCGGTGAACTTGCCCCAGATGCCGGCATAACAATCCGCCTGGAGCTCGACGCGCACCGACATCTTGTTGGCGTCCGTCTGGCTCATCGACTGACGGCGGCGGTTGAACTCCGGCAGAACGCCGGTCAGGTTCTGGATGTGGTGGCCGACCTCATGCGCAATCACGTAAGCTTGCGCGAAATCGCCGGCCGCGCCGAAACGCTGGTCGAGTTCCTTGAAGAAGCTGGTGTCGAGATAGACCTTGCGGTCGCCCGGGCAATAGAACGGGCCGCTGGCAGCGGAAGCATAACCACAGGCGGAAGACACCTGTCCGGAGAACAGAACCAGCGTCGGCTTCTGATAGGTCTCCCCGGCCGACTGGAAAATGCCGCTCCACGTATCTTCCGTCTCGGCAAGGACGGTGCGGACGAAGGCGGTCGTCTCGTCGGACGATTGTCCCTGTGGTCGCGTGCCGGACTGCTGGGTCCCCGATTGCGTCGTACCGCCGCCATCCATCGACAGATCGCCGCCGGTCAGCAGCGTTAGCGGGTTGATGCCGAGCACCCAGCTGATCAACAGAATGACCAGAAGACCGCCAATGCCGATGCCGCCGCCGCGACGTCCGATCGGCACCCGCATACCGCCGCGGGAAAAAGGATCACCCGATCCCGCCGACATGCCGCGCCGATCCTCGATATTGTCCGACTGGCGACGCCCTCTCCATTCCATGCTCTTCTCCCGGCGGTTCCGCCTCAACAAGCTGCCTTATAACGGCACTATAATACATCTTGTTCCGGAAGAAAGCAGAGGTGGCAAACGGAGAGCGTCATGCGGCTCTGCGTCTTTGTTTCAGCACGGTCAGAAACAGGACGACAAACAGGAGAGCGCCGGCGGAAAGAACCAAAAATCCGGCTCTGCCATCACCAAAAGCAACCTCATGCATGATGCGGCCGGGAACGAAGGTGAAACCTCCGGCAATCACGATGCCGCCGAGATAAACGCTCTGCATGATCCGCATATGGCGTCTGATATCACCGCGGCGGGCGAAATAGATCGATTGCAGACACCCGTAGATGGTGAAGATGGAAAGCAGATGGATCGGGCTGAAACCATAAAACACCTTCAATTCATGGATGAAGAAGGTAGACGCCGCAGTCGCGACCATCAGCACCACCCAGATCTTGCCGAGCAGCCGGTGAATGGCGGTGCCCTTTGGGCGCAGAAAAATGAAGGCCCCAAGAAGGGCTGCGGGCACGACGGTGGCAACATGGAACTGCACGGCAAGCGATGCATCTAACAAAGGCTGGAATGACATGGGCGCTGTTTCGGTTCGGTTGAAATCGAAGCCAATTTCGGCAAAACATGCGGAGAAGAAAAACGGATTGGCGCCATCAGCAGGAAAACTTCGTGGATCACCCGTCTCTGCAATTCACGCTTCGTGAAATGCACGCCATGCTGCAATCGCGCAGGCTATGGCTGACATTTCTTGCCGTGCTGGCGATCTTCATCTTGACCGGGCCTTTCGGAACGAGCGAAACCATGAGCTTCGCCGACCGGTTGCTTTACTGGACTATCATTCAGGCGGGTGCCTGGATGCTCGCCATCACCTTTTCGGTCATCGCCAATACGATCCTTTCAGGCCACATCGACAACATGCTGACACGCATGATGATCGGCTCGCTGACGGCGGCACTGCCGATCGGGCTGCTGCTCACCATCACCAATCAGATTTTCTACGGCAAGGAGATGGGTCTCACGCCGGTTCTGAAGAGCAGCCTCTCATCCCTGCCGCTCTGCGCGATCTTCTGCCTGTTGAGTTACCTTACGACCCGCCAGTCCTTCGAAAAGGTGGCGGACGCCGAAACGGACACAAAGGCAAATGCAGATAGGGACGTGAAAAGCATCATCCCCTTGCTGGAACGATTGCCGCCGCAAAAGCGCGGAGAATTGCTGCGGCTGTCGGTGCAGGATCATTACACGCAAATCGTCACCACGCGCGGGCAGCAGCTGGTTCTGCTACGTTTTGCCGATGCGCTGAAAGAACTCGGCCAGACGGCGGGTTTACAGGTGCATCGTTCCCACTGGATTGCCGATGCCGACTTTGTCTCCCTGCGCAAACAGGCCGGCCGTCTGCATGTCATGACCAGAGACGGCAGTGAAATCCCCGTCAGCCGCTCTTACAGTGCCGCGGTACAGGCTCGTTTCGCCACGCTTGTCCCTGCCGGTTAAGAGTTTCTGTCGATTCCGGAATTTATGGGGTTCCGTTCTCAAAAACATTTGCCTATAAGCCGCTTCTAGCCTGAAAACATTTGAATTGCGCCCCCCGACCGGTGATCCTTCACCCTGGCCGGTGTTTTGCGCAACCGAAAAGCGGAACGAGAGAGCCATGCCGAAGCGCCAAGATATCAAGTCCATCCTCATCATCGGCGCGGGACCGATCGTCATCGGTCAGGCATGTGAATTCGACTATTCCGGCACCCAGGCCTGCAAGGCGCTGAAGGAAGAGGGTTACCGGGTCATCCTGGTCAACTCCAACCCGGCGACGATCATGACCGATCCGGGCCTTGCCGACGCCACTTACGTCGAGCCGATCACGCCCGAAGTCGTGGCAAAGATCATCGCCAAGGAACGTCCGGATGCGCTTCTTCCGACCATGGGCGGTCAGACCGCGCTCAACACCGCGCTCTCTCTCAAGCGCATGGGCGTTCTCGACCGTTACAATGTGGAAATGATCGGCGCAAAGCCGGAAGCCATCGACATGGCCGAAGACCGCGCTCTCTTCCGCGAAGCCATGGCCCGCATCGGCCTTGAAACCCCGCGCTCCATGCTGGCCAACGCCACCGAAATCAAGGATGCCGACCGCAAGAAGCACGAGGCAGCCCGCACCGAGCTGAAGGGCAAGCTTTCCGGTCCCGATCTCGACAAGGCGCTGGACGATCTCGAAAACCAGTGGAACCTTGGCGAGACCGACCGCAAGCAGCGCTATATGGCCCATGCCATGGCGATTGCCGCTCAGGCCATCGATCATGTCGGCCTGCCGGCCATCATCCGCCCGTCGTTTACGCTTGGCGGCACCGGCGGCGGCATTGCCTATAACCGCTCGGAATTCTTCGACATCGTCTCGGGCGGTCTCGACGCCTCGCCGACGACGGAAGTTCTGGTCGAAGAATCGGTTCTCGGCTGGAAGGAATATGAGATGGAAGTCGTCCGCGACAAGGCGGACAATTGCATCATCATCTGCTCCATCGAAAACATCGATCCGATGGGCGTCCACACGGGTGACTCGATCACCGTTGCGCCGGCGCTGACCTTGACCGACAAGGAATACCAGATCATGCGCAACGCCTCGATTGCGGTGCTGCGCGAGATCGGCGTGGAAACCGGCGGTTCGAACGTGCAGTTCGCCGTCAACCCGAAGGACGGCCGCCTGGTCGTCATCGAAATGAACCCGCGCGTGTCGCGCTCCTCTGCGCTGGCTTCCAAGGCAACCGGCTTCCCCATCGCCAAGATCGCCGCCAAGCTCGCCATCGGTTATACGCTGGATGAGCTGGAAAACGACATCACCGGCGGCGCGACCCCTGCTTCGTTCGAACCTTCCATCGACTATGTCGTCACCAAGATCCCGCGTTTCGCCTTCGAGAAATTCCCCGGCGCTTCGCCGATCCTCACCACCGCCATGAAGTCGGTCGGCGAAGTCATGGCCATCGGCCGCACCTTCGCAGAATCGCTGCAGAAGGCGCTGCGCGGCATGGAAACCGGCCTCACCGGTCTCGATGAAATCGAAATCCCCGGTTACGAGGAAGGCGAAGGCTCCAAGAACGCCATCCGCGCCGCCATCGGCACGCCGACGCCGGACCGCCTGCGCATGGTCGCCCAAGCGCTGCGCATGGGCATGAGCGAAGAGGAAGTCCACGAGAACTCAAAGATCGACCCGTGGTTCATCGCCCAGTTCAAGGCCATCGTCGACATGGAAGCCCGCATTCGCGAGCACGGCCTGCCGCAGGATGCGGAAAACCTGCGCATGCTGAAGGCCATGGGCTTCTCCGACGCCCGCCTCGCCAGCCTGACGTCCAAGCGTCCGAAGGAAGTGGCCGAACTGCGCAACAGCCTGAATGTTCGTCCGGTCTTCAAGCGCATCGACACCTGCGCCGCCGAATTCGCCTCGCCGACCGCTTACATGTATTCGACCTATGAAATCCCGTTCGTCGGCGCCGCCCGTTCGGAAGCGCAGGTCTCCGACCGCAAGAAGGTCGTCATCCTCGGTGGCGGCCCGAACCGTATCGGCCAGGGCATCGAGTTCGATTATTGCTGCTGCCACGCCGCCTTCGCGCTGAAGGATGCCGGTTTCGAAGCGATCATGATCAACTGCAACCCGGAAACGGTTTCCACCGACTACGACACCTCCGACCGCCTCTATTTCGAGCCGCTGACGGCCGAAGACGTGATCGAGATCATGCGCGCCGAACAGGAAAAGGGCGAGCTGGTCGGCGTCATCGTGCAGTTCGGCGGCCAGACCCCGCTGAAGCTCGCAGAAGCCCTGGAAAAGAACGGTATCCCGATCCTCGGCACCGCGCCCGACATGATCGACCTTGCGGAAGACCGCGACCGCTTCCAGAAGCTGCTGATGAAGCTCGATCTTGCCCAGCCGAACAACGGCATTGCCTATTCGGTCGAGCAGGCCCGCCTCGTCGCTTCGGAAATCGGCTTTCCGCTGGTCGTTCGCCCGTCCTACGTTCTGGGTGGCCGCGCCATGCAGATCATCCATTCGGAAGGCCAGCTCCAGACCTATCTGCTCGACACGGTTCCGGGCCTCGTACCCGAGGACATCAAGCAGCGTTACCCGAACGACAAGACCGGCCAGATCAACACCCTGCTCGGCAAGAACCCGCTGCTGTTCGACAGCTACCTGACCAACGCCGTGGAAGTGGACGTCGATGCGCTGTGCGACGGCGAAAGCGTCTTCGTCTCGGGCATCATGGAGCACATCGAAGAAGCCGGCATCCATTCGGGCGACTCGGCCTGCTCGCTGCCGGTCCGTTCGTTGTCGAAGGAAATCGTCGACGAGTTGGAACGCCAGACGACGGCGCTTGCCAAGGCGCTCAATGTCGGCGGCCTGATGAACGTGCAATATGCCATCAAGGACGGCACGATCTACGTTCTCGAAGTCAATCCGCGCGCCTCGCGCACCGTGCCTTTCGTCGCCAAGACCATCGGCGCGCCGATCGCCAAGATCGCCGCCCGCGTCATGGCCGGCGAGAAGCTCGATCCGGCGATTGCCGCTTACGGCGAAAAGCCCGATCCGCGCAACCTGAAGCACATTGCCGTCAAGGAAGCCGTCTTCCCCTTCGCCCGCTTCCCCGGCGTCGACATTCTGCTCGGACCGGAAATGCGCTCGACCGGCGAAGTCATCGGCCTCGACACCGATTTCGCGCTGGCCTTCGCCAAGAGCCAGCTCGGCGCCGGCGTCGACCTGCCCCGCTCCGGTGCGGTCTTCGTCTCGGTGCGTGACGAGGACAAGGAAGGCGTTCTGCCCGCCATCCGCATTCTCGTGGAAAGCGGCTTCAAGGTGCTGGCCACCGGCGGCACGCAGCGCTTCCTCGCCGAAAAGGGAATCAACGCCGAAAAGATCAACAAGGTGCAGGAAGGCCGTCCGCATATCGAAGACGCCATCCGCAACCGTCAGGTCCAGCTCGTCATCAACACCACCGACAGCACCAAGGCGATTTCTGACTCGAAGTCACTGCGCCGCGCGACGCTGATGCAGAAGGTGCCTTACTACACGACGATGGCCGGCGCGGAAGCGGCAGCGCTTGCCATCAAGGCGCTGAAGGCCGGCAATCTGGAAGTGAAGCCGCTGCAGAGCTACTTCCAGTAAGCTGCGGTTACCGCAGGTTCCAGCGTTGAATGAAAACAAGACGCCGCGGGTCACCATGTCCGCGGCGTTTTGCATCGCGTAATCCTGCGGCAATTCATTGCCGGTATCAAAACATCAGGTTCGAACGAGGCCCATGATGTCCCTATTGCTCAATGACGGATCGCCCGCAGCCATTCGCCGCGCCGTTGCCAACGCTCCGGTCAAACGCTCCATGAAGATGCTGAGGTACCCCGCCATAGTATCCCAGCGATGGGGACACCTGGCCCCGATAAGCCAAAGCGCCTTGAGGGACTGACCATGGCTGGACGTCCACCGGGACCGGAGCGGGTGGCTTTTCCGCTGCGGATCGAACCCGCAATATTGAACATGATCCGGCACACCGCGGGCGGCGAATTGCGCAGCGTTAATGCCCAGATCGAGGTTCTTCTGAAAGAGGCTCTGTCCCGCCGCGCCACGGCGGATGAAGCAGACAAGCCGCCCTTCTAGACCGAAGGGCAACAACGACGCTACACGACACGACGATGCGGTGCCGCCCTGCGGAAAGATCGACGGCCCGCAGCCCCGCCTATGCCGCCTGCGCCTCCCGGACGCAATTGCGCCCTTCCATCTTCGCGCGGTAAAGTGCGCGGTCCGCCATTTCCGCGAGCGTCTGGAGATCGCAGCGCATCTCGCCAGTGGCGGCAACGCCGATGCTGATTGTGACGCCGACACGCAAACCGCCGCAATCGACCTCGGTTACCGCAATCGCATCGCGAATGCGCTCGCCGATCATGCAGGCCTTGCGAACGCCGGCGCCCGGCAGGTAGATGATGAATTCCTCTCCGCCGTAACGCGCCAGCACGTCCCCGCTGCGGATGCTGCCGCCGATACGCTTCGCCACTTCCTGCAGCACGCTATCGCCGACGGCGTGGCCGAAACGGTCGTTGATCGACTTGAAGTGATCGATATCCAGCAACATGGCCGCATCGGTGGGATCGGGCGTCGCAGGCATGGTCTGGAAAAAGAAGCGCCGGTTCTTGACGCCCGTCAGCGGGTCGGTATTCGCAAGAACAAGCAGTTTTCGCTCCGACCGCTCGGCCACGAACATCATCACGAACAGGGCAATGGCGAAGTTCAGCATGATGATCAAGAAAAACGCATTGACCAGATTGATAGTGGCATAATCGGGCAAAAGCACGCTTTTCACCACCGATAGCGAAATGAGACCGGAGACGCCGGTGATGCCACCCAGCGCCAGGCGAGACAGCAGCGGCTCCCTGCGCCATCTGGCCAAAAGCACCGATGCCCCGGCGAGATAGGCAAGCGATGCGCAGCCATTGAAGAGCGCCGCGCGATACGCATTATTTTCCGCCACCTGCTGGGCGACAACCATCGCCAGCACGGAGATGACGCAGACAATGGATACGGTCCGTCGGTCGACGGAACGCCCATCGCTCAACGCCTTCAAGCCGAGCCAGATCAGCGCGTAACCCACAATACCGAAAGCGACACTGCCGAGCCGCCACAGGGCCGGCGACAATATTCCCCATTCGCCATAACCAGCAAGCGTGGAACCAATCGTCATCGAGGCGAAACCCGCCGCAAGGGGGATGGGACCGCGCAAGCCGCGATTGGTCATTTTCAGATAGATAAAACTCAAAAGCCCAACGATATAAGAACACTTCTGCATCAGTATGACTGTCGCAAGGTCGAGTTCACCCAACATGATTTGTCCATACGGTAAATAAATTCGGAGGACTTAATTATAGTATTAAGTATAAAGTTTCAATAAAAATAACAGATAAATAATCAGTAAATGATACTACTGCAAGTTATGGCTCAAATATTGAATAAATCTCCAGCGCGCAAATGGAAATTTATTCGAATGTTCTAATAAAACTTATATCCTTCTTGAACCGCATGGTTTCCGCCTCTTTCACCTGCGCATCGGCAAGGCGCAGGAGGTAGGACGGATGCATGGTGACAAAAAGCGTTCGGCCTTCCTCCATCGGCAGAGGACGGCTCCGAATCTCCGAGAGCTTTTCCTTACCGCCGGTCAGCGCATAAAGCGCCGTTGCGCCCATGGCAACGATCAGCTTCGGCCGAATAAGCGCGATTTCCTGATTGAGCCACCAGCGGCATTGCTCCACTTCGCCCGCATTCGGCCGCTGATGGATGCGCCGTTTGCCGCGCGTTTCATATTTGAAGTGTTTGACGGCATTGGTGACATAAAGCTTTTTGCGCTCGATACCGGCATCGGCAAGAGTCCGGTCGAAAAGCTGGCCGGCCGGACCGACAAAAGGCTTGCCGGCGAGATCCTCGTGATCGCCGGGCTGTTCGCCAACGATCATGATTTCCGCATCCTCCGGCCCCGAACCGAAAACCGTTTGCGTGGCGCTGCAATGCAGGGGACAGCGGGTACAGTGGGCAGCCTCCCGCGCCAGCGACGCGAGCGTGCCCTCCGGCACGGGTTGCGTCGTCTCCCGGGCAGCGGCCGCAGCCTGCAGGCGATGGTGAAAGGGCTGCGGCTGGCTTGCCGCCCTGGCGGCCATCTCCAGCACCCGCGCCTCGGCACCGAGAACGAGACCGGGAATGAGATCGGCTTCCGGCAGGTTCTTCCAGTATTTCTTCGGCATCTCCGCCGTCATGGCTTTGATCTTGAGGCGCGCCGGATTGAATATATTGGCATAATAGGTCCGCCAGAGTTCATCCGTCTCGTCCTTCAGATCAGGCTTCGCCGCCGCCTCCCGTGAGGTTTGCAGCTCGCTTCCGTCCCATCGGGCGGACCCTTTCGGCGTGGCGATCAGCCAGTCCATATCGGTAAACCGTCGCTGGAAAAACGCTGCCGTCCGCTCGACGATGAAATGATCCGGCTCGAACCAGGCCACGAACCGCCGTCGCCCGCCCTGCCCCTGCGGCCAGGGCAATTCCTTGAAACGGACGAAGGCCGTCATCTTGTGACAATCCCGGCGCACCGATTTCTCGAGCAAGCGGGCCTCTGCAACATCCGGATCGGACTTGAACTGCAACAGGGCGCGATCCCGCTTCAGCCGCCACAATAATCGGTAAAGCAACGCAAACCGGCCGGGATCGCCATGGCAGATGACGGCCTGCGCCAGCGCCAGGAACGAGGCCGAAACGGAAACCTGCCCATTGCCGGCATCGACGGTCGGCAAAGGCTCACCGGCGAAATCCAGCAGCCCTGCCCCGTCGTCCCGCAACCGCCAGTCAATCGTCTCCGGCGGAATATCGGCGGCAAGGGCCGCACGCGCGGCATCGCGCCACTCGCCGAAATCGCCCCGCCCTTCGAGAACCGGGCCATACATCACAACAACGACAATTGTTCGGGCTGCGGCGCAAACATCGCCCGCAAATCCGGCCGCTCGGTCAGCTTGCCCGGCGTCCAGCCCTCGGCGACGATGAAAGCCTTCACCTTTTTCAGGGAAACACCAAAACGGGCGATATCCTCCAGCCGCAGCCGCCGGAACCGCCGCGACGAGAGGATGGAAGCAACCGTCTTGGTGCCGAAACCGGGCACACGCAGCAGCATTTCCCGATCCGCCGCATTGACGTCCACCGGGAAACGGTCGCGATGTTTCAGCGCCCAGGCGAGTTTCGGGTCGATATCGAGATCGAGCATGCCGTCACCCCCGATCGCCGTTATCTCGCTGATATCGAAGCCATAAAAGCGATACAGCCAGTCGGCCTGATAAAGCCGGTGCTCCCGCATCAGCGGCGGCTTGATGAGCGGCAGGCTTTTCGACGAATCGGGAATGGGGCTAAAGGCCGAATAATAGACGCGCCGCAAACCGTAGCTGCCATAAAGCCGGGCGCTGGTGGAGAGAATGGTGCTATCGTCAGCGCCATCCGCTCCCACGATCATCTGCGTGCTCTGCCCGGCCGGTGCAAAGCGCCTGGTCTTGCGTGTCCGGACGGTAGGCTCTCCGGCCTCTTCGATCTTCAGGCGGATATCGGCCATGGAGCGGCGAATATTGACGGGCTGCTTTTCCGGCGCGAAACGGCCAATGCCGCTATCGGTCGGCAATTCGATATTGATCGAGAGCCGATCCGCATAAAGCCCTGCCTCCTCAATGAGCCTGGGCGATGCTTCGGGAATGGATTTCAGGTGAATATACCCACGAAAACCATGGGTAACCCGCAACTCCCGCGCCACGCGCACCATCTCCTCCATCGTATGATCGGAAGAGCGGATGATGCCGGAGGACAGGAACAGCCCCTCGATATAGTTGCGCCTGTAAAACTCCAGCGTCAGCCAAACCACCTCTTCCGGCGTGAACCGTGCCCGCTCGACATTGCTGGAGGAGCGGTTGATGCAATAGGCGCAATCATAGATACAGAAATTGGTGAGCAGGATTTTCAAAAGCGAAATGCATCGCCCGTCCGGCGCATAGGCATGGCAGATGCCCGACCCTTCCGTGGAGCCCAGACCGCCCGATGCTGCGGAGTTGCGTTTTGTCGTGCCGCTGGATGCGCAGGAAGCATCGTATTTCGCCGCGTCGGAGAGAATGGCCAGCCGTTGCCTGATGGACTTCTTCATGGGTATGTTCACTATATGTTCCACAGACAAATGTCAATGACATAAGGTAACGCATTGATTACGTGAGAAAATATGTACGCCTCAAATTTGCTGGCATTTCGCTGTCGTCTTCTGATATAGTCGGCTCAGTTATGATTTTGGCATGGTTCCGGAGTTCCCCTCCGGAACCTGTTTCTTTTTGTGTCTGCAAGTAAAGCGACCGGAATGCGAAGGATAAAAAAATGGTAGAAAAAGTACCGATGACTCAGGGTGGATTCGTCAAGCTGCAGGAGGAGCTGCGCTGGCGCCAGCAGGAGGAACGCCCCCGTATCATCGAGGCGATTGCGGAAGCGCGCGCCCATGGCGACCTTTCGGAAAACGCCGAGTACCATGCTGCCAAGGAAGCACAGAGCCACAATGAAGGCCGCATCACCGAACTCGAAGACCTGACCGCACGTGCGGAAGTCATCGATCTCTCCAAGATGTCGGGCTCGAAGATCAAGTTCGGCGCCACCGTCAAGCTGGTGGATGAGGATAGCGACGAGGAAAAGACCTATCAGATCGTCGGCGATCAGGAAGCCGATGTGAAGGCGGGCCGCATCTCCATTTCCTCGCCCATCGCCCGCGCGCTCATCGGCAAGGAAGTCGGCGACAGCATCGAAGTCAACGCGCCTGGCGGCGCCAAGGGTTACGAGATCCTAGCGGTTCAGTGGGGCTGATTGCCCCGATGTGATGCGCCCCGAGCGGGCGCATCATTTCCTGACGAATAAATCCTCAGCCGCAAAGACGGAAGCCCATCTTGTCCCACGTCAGTCTGAAAGATGTGCAGGTACTCGCGCCTAACTTCAAGCGCAGGCTTTCCGGCGTCACCTCCACCATCGTTCAGCTCATTCCGGTGCAGAACCGGCTGGGACAGAAGGTGGCCACCATCGGCCCCGGCCTGCCGCCGCATCTGCCGCATTCGCGCTTCCGCGATCTGTGGCAACTTTGGCAAAACGGCCCCTTCGGCGGCCCGCGCGTCTGGCATGCGCGCCGCAATCTGGAAATGTTGCCCGGCATTGTCATGCGTGACGTTCTGCGCATGAAGGTGAAGCTGCTCTTTACCTCCGCGGCACAGAGGCGGCATTCCGCCTATACCCGTTTTCTGATTTCGAAGATGGATGCCGTGGTTGCGACCAACGCCCGCTCCGGCTCGTTTCTGGAAGTGCCCCACCGCGTCGTCATGCATGGCGTCGATACCGAGCTGTTCCACCCCGGCACCGGTCCCGAAGATACAATCGCGGCAACCGGCCTGCCGGGCCAATATCTGATCGGCTGTTTCGGGCGAGTGCGCCACCAGAAGGGCACCGATCTCTTCGTGCGCGCCATGATCGAGCTTCTACCCGCCTATCCGGACTGGACAGCCGTGGTGTCCGGCCGTGTGACGGCGGAACACAAGGCTTTCGGTGATGCGCTCAAGGCCGATGTCGCCGCAGCCGGCCTTGCCGACCGCATCGTATTTCAGGGCGAGGTTGACGACATCAAGCCCTGGTACCGGCGGCTGACGCTCTATGTCGCCCCGTCCCGCAATGAAGGTTTCGGCCTGACCCCGCTCGAAGCCATGGCCTCGCAGACGGCCGTTGTCGCCAGCAATGCCGGCGCCTACGAGGAAATGATCGTCAAGGGCGAGACCGGGGCGGTTGTCGATGCGGGTGACTATGCCTCGCTGAGAGACGCGATAAAGACCTATCTCGCCGATCCTGCTCTGGCCAAAGCCCACGCAAGTGCCGGACTTGCGCATGTGCGCAGCACGTTTCCGCTGGAAAAAGAAGCGACAAGTCTCGGCGAAGTCTATGAGGCGTTGCGGCGGGGGTAATGCCCCCCGAAGCCGACAAAAAGCCGGCCGATCAGATTTCCACCAGACCGACGCGCTTGACCTGACGGATGGTGAGCATGGTGCGCACGGTATCGACATTTTCGTCCGCCGTCAGAACCTCGATGACGAAATCCTGAAATTCCGTCAGGTTTCTGGCGACGCAATGCAGCAGGAAGTCGCTTTCGCCCGACACCATCCACGCCTGCCGCACCAGCGACCAGCCGGCGGTTGCCGCCGCAAAGGCCTTCAGATTGCTGTCCGACTGGCGCTTGAGACCGATCATGCAGAAGGCGACGAGGTCGAAACCGAGCTTCGGCGCGTTCAACATGGCGTGATAACCCTCGATCACACCGGCTTCTTCCAGCTTGCGGACGCGTCTGAGGCATGGCGGCGCAGAAATTCCGACCCTTTCGGCCAGCTCCACATTGGTCATGCGCCCGTCGCGCTGCAATTCGCGCAGGATTTTCAGATCGATGGCATCGAGTTCGACGCTGGTCACGGAGAAGTACCTCGTTAAGCTGGAGAACTTCCTTGTACTATTCGGCGCAGGATTCGCAACATTATGCCACCGCCCGGTCACAAAATTGCGCGCGCATCCACAACTGCCTTGTTGGTAACGCAAGGCTGCCCTTGAATAAAGACACTAGACAACCTTAAATACCGGGCAACGAAGGGGTTGCGGCCTGTCCGCCGTCTTGCGGCCGGAGGGTTCTGGTGTCGAAGGGCACTGCTACCGAGAGGCCCCGCTATTGAAAGGAACGTTTCCATGTCTGCCCGCCACACGAAGGTATTGATCATCGGCTCCGGTCCCGCCGGTTATACCGCGGCGATCTATGCGGCCCGCGCCATGCTGAAACCCGTGCTGATTGCCGGCATGGAACAGGGCGGCCAGTTGATGATCACCACCGATGTCGAGAACTATCCGGGCTTTGCCGATCCGATCCAGGGTCCGTGGCTGATGGACCAGATGCTGAAGCAGGCGACGCATGTGGGCGCGGAAATCGTCAGCGACCTCGTCACCGAAGTTGAGACCAACGTGCGGCCTTTCGTGGTCAAGACCGATTCCGGTCAGGTCTGGACCGCCGACACGCTGATCATCGCCACCGGTGCCAAGGCCAAGTGGCTGGGTATCGAGAGCGAACAGCACTTCCAGGGCTTCGGCGTCTCCGCCTGCGCCACATGCGATGGTTTCTTCTATCGCAATAAGGACGTGATCGTGGTCGGCGGCGGTAACTCCGCCGTGGAGGAAGCGCTCTATCTCGCCCATATCGCCAAATCCGTGACCGTCGTGCACCGCCGCGACAGCTTCCGCTCGGAAAAAATCCTGCAGGAACGGCTGTTCGCCAAGGAAAACGTCAAGATCCTGTGGAACACGGAAATTGCCGAAATCACCGGCGCTCCCGCAAAGCCGCCGATGCCGCCCTCCGTCTCGGGTGTGCGGCTGCGTGATACCAAGACCGGGGTCATCAGCGACACGCCGATCGACGGCGTCTTCGTCGCCATCGGCCACGCGCCGGCAGTCGAACTGTTCAAGGGCAAGGTGAAGCTCAAGGACAATGGTTACATGTGGACCGCTCCCGATTCCACGGCAACCGACGTGGAAGGTATTTTCGCCGCCGGCGACGTCACCGACGACATTTACCGCCAGGCTATCACCGCCGCCGGTATGGGCTGTATGGCCGCCCTTGAAGCAGAACGGTACCTCACCGCACAGCAGCCGCTTGCGGTCGCAGCCGAATAACCGAAAGGCAGGATAGGCATGGCAATGCCATTGGACTGGGATAAACTGCGCATTTTTCATGCCGCAGCCGAAGCAGGGTCTTTCACCCATGCTGCCGACAAGCTGCATTTGTCCCAGTCGGCCATCAGCCGTCAGGTCAGCGCGCTGGAGCAGGATGTCGGCGTCAAGCTGTTCCATCGCCACGCCCGCGGTCTCATCCTCACCGAACAGGGCGAGTTGCTGTACCGCACCGCCCATGACGTGCTTCTGAAGCTCGAAACGGTGAAGATGCAGCTCACCGAAACGACGGAGAAGCCGAGCGGCAAGCTGCGCGTGACGACGACCGTCGGCCTCGGCCAGGGCTGGCTGACGGACAAGGTGCAGGAATTTTTGCAGCTCTATCCGGAAATGTCGATCCAGCTCATCCTCGACAATGAGGAGCTGGACGTGAACATGCGTCACGCCGATTGCGCCATCCGCCTGCGCCAGCCGCAGCAGTCGGACCTCATTCAGCGCAAGCTGTTCACGGTGCACATGCACGTCTACGCCGCGCCGTCCTATATCAACCGCCATGGTGAGCCGCAGTCGATCGAGGATCTCGACAATCACCGCATCATCTCCTTCGGCGAACCGGCGCCCAACTATCTGCTGGACGTCAACTGGCTGGAGAACGCCGGACGCTCATCCGACAACACGCGTACACCACACCTACAGATCAACAGCCAGACCTCGATCAAGCGCGCCTGCCTGCTGGGAATCGGTATTGCCTGCCTGCCGGATTATATCGTCGGCCGCGATCCGGGCCTTATCCAGCTATCGCTCGCCGCCGATATTCCGTCCTTCGATACCTATTTCTGCTATCCGGATGAGATGAAAAACGCTGCAAAGCTGAAAGCCTTCCGCGACTTCATCGTGGCAAAGGCGCGGAACTGGAACTTCTGACGTTAAAATAATCGACACTCGGTTATAGCTATTAAATTTCAATAGCTTATCTGACACGATACCTGAGCGGCGCACCTGCGCCGCGCAGGAGCATTGCACATAAAATATACCGGAAATATCGAGGGCTGCGTGGTGCGCATGCCTGACCTGCACAAAAAAGAGTTGTTTCGTGCACAAAAAAGCACCATATCGCTCTCAGCTGATGCACACGGTGGCTTTTCCTCCCAGTTCCACCGCATCAGCTGTTCCCCTCTGGAGGTTTTTGACCTTCACACTTAAAGGGCCCTGGATCCATCCGGCGGCCCTCTTTTTTTACCCGCAAGAATTTTCTCCGAATTGGCGAAATATCGCATGATGCAACCTTGTTTTGCATTATTCCCACACCCATATTTTAGTCAGCTGTCACGCTCGCTCAAGGCACGCGACAGCTGTTCCCCTCTGGAGGTTTTGACCTTCAAACTTATCAGGCCGCGGAGATATCCAGCGGCCTTCTTTTTTGGAAATGCCTGCCCGCCCCCTTGATCCTCACAGACGATCCTCACAGAGACGTGACTTGTATATCGATGATGACCGATATAAATATCGGACATGCCAGATATTGAAGAAGCACCGATGAACCCGGAGGAAATCCTCAAAGCCCTTTCGCACCCCGCAAGGCTGAAATTCCTGGAATGGCTGAAGTCTCCGGAAAGTCACTTCTGTCAGGAGCATCCCCTCAGCATGGGTGTATGCGCCAACCAGTTTCAGATCAGCGGCCTGTCGCAATCCACCGTCTCGTCGCATCTGGCGGTGTTGCAGGCAGCCGGCCTGATAAGGTCGAAAAAGGTCGGGCAATGGGTGTTTTTCGAACGCAACGAAGAAACCATCGACGCCTTCCGCAATTATCTGCAAGCCAATCTCTGAGCCTCCCAAGCTTTGAGCCTCGGGGTGTCGGACCGGAAACCGCAAGGCGGTTTTCATTCCGGCACCCAGACAGAAAGACAGCGCGTCCCCCGCGCAATTTCGCCAACCGACCAGAAAGTGAAGTCGCATGACCAGTCTTTTCGAACCGGCACAGGCCGGCGATATCGCACTCGCCAACCGTATCGTCATGGCCCCCCTCACCCGCAACCGTTCGCCGGGCGCCATTCCCAACAACCTCAACGCCACCTATTACGAGCAGCGCGCCACGGCCGGGCTGATCGTCACGGAAGGCACGCCGATTTCCCAGCAGGGTCAGGGTTACGCTGACGTTCCCGGCCTCTACAAGCGGGAAGCAATCGCGGGCTGGAAACAGGTGACGGATAGCGTGCATTCTGCCGGTGGCAAGATCGTCGCGCAGATCTGGCATGTGGGCCGCATTTCCCACACCTCGCTGCAGCCACATGGCGGCCAGCCGGTCGCGCCTTCCGCCATTCCGGCCAAGTCGAAGACCTATATCATCAATGATGACGGCACCGGCGCCTTTGCCGAAACCTCCGAGCCCCGCGCGCTCACCATCGACGATATCGGCCTCATTCTCGAGGATTACCGCAGCGGCGCGCGCGCAGCACTGGAAGCCGGTTTCGACGGTGTCGAAATCCATGCCGCCAATGGCTACCTGATCGAGCAGTTCCTGAAATCCAGCACCAACCAGCGCACGGATGATTATGGCGGCTCGATTGAAAACCGCGCCCGCTTCCTGCTCGAAGTTGTCGATGCCGTGGCGGAAGAGATCGGCGCAGGCCGTACCGGTATCCGCCTCTCGCCCGTCACGCCCGCCAACGACATTTTCGAAGCCGATCCGCAGCCGCTTTATAATTACGTGGTGGAACAGCTCGGCAAGCGCAATCTCGCCTTTATCCATGTCGTTGAAGGTGCAACCGGCGGCCCGCGCGATTTCAAGCAGGGCGACAAGCCTTTCGATTATGCCGCCTTCAAGGCCGCTTATCGCAATGCCGGCGGCAAGGGTCTGTGGATCGCCAATAATGGCTACGACCGTGAGAGCGCCATCGAGGCCGTCGAAAGCGGCAAGGTGGATGCCGTGGCCTTCGGCAAGGCCTTCATCGCCAATCCGGATCTGGTGCGCCGCCTGAAAAATGACGCGCCGCTCAACGAGCCGAACCAGCCGACCTTCTATGGCGGCGGAGCCGAAGGTTACACCGACTATCCGGCGCTTGCCTGATAAGGGATAAAGCAAAGACGCCGCACTGCCCGAAAGCAGTGCGGCGTTTTCTTTCAGCGCAGGCTTCGCGCCTGCCGCGCGGCAAAATCGGAAAACGCGCCCATGACGAAGGCGTTGGGCACATGCAACGCCTGCAGGAAGCCATTGCCCGTTTCCCGGCCGATGCTCATCAGGGCCACCTGAAGACAGTAAAGACCAAGCAGGACCAGCGTGCGGGCAAGGTTCGGCCGCAGATCGTCATATAGAGAAGCGAGAACCGCCAGCGACAAAATCGGAACGGCAATCAGAAAGCCGAGCCCCTTGTGCAGCGAAAGCAGCGATCCATCGTAATAGATCGACAGCCCGGCCAGCAGCACCTGCGCGAAGATCAGCACCGGCACGCTTGCCGAAATCACGGCAAACACGCGACGCCGGGCCGACATCCCATTAGCAATCGTGGCCATCACACCCTGCCCCCGGCATCGGCCGGACGAGGAAGGCTCGACGGCTGCGGCCTCTGCTCAAGGCAGCCGAGGCTCGCCAGTGTCGTCGCTACCGCAATGTCGATCGGTGTCCTGGGTTCCGTTCCGAGGAAATCCGTCAGCCTGCGATTGCTCATCCGGATCGGCATCTGCCAGAGATATTGCATTTCCAGCACTTCGCGGAACAGGAGAACGAAGGGAGCGGCCAATTTGATGCCCGACCAGGACAGCTGCCGCCTCCTGACCGGATGCCCGACAACCCGCTCGATGGCTTCAACCAGTTGCAGCCCGTCGAAATCCCAGAAACCTTCCATGTGATAGACGGCGAAAGCCGGAAGCTCGTCTGCGCGGTCCAGCAGCCGGCCAATGGTCTCGGCGACATCCGGCAGATAGGCCCATTGATGCCCGGCATGGGGCGCGGCGGGATTCCGGACACTCCGGACCGGCTTTCCGGGTTTCACCAGCATCTGCGAAAACCAGTTGTTTCTCGCGTCCGGCCCAAAGAAATCCCCGGCGCGGACGATCAGCACCGGCACGCCACGCATCGACGCCATTTTCAGCCGACGCTCCATCTCCACACGTAATGCGCCCTTGCGGGTGAACGGCTTTTGCGGGCTGTCTTCCGTCAGAAGCGGAAAGGCGTCCGGGCCGAAATTATAGACGCTGCCCGGAAAGACGATCCTCGCCCCGCTGGCCTCGGCAGCGGCGATGCTATTGTCGAGCATCGGCAGTACCTGGCTTTCCCAGTTGCGATATCCGGGAGGATTGACCGCATGGACGATGAGGCTCACGCCTTTTGCCGCATCCATCACATCCTGCCGGTTCATGGCGTCCCCGGCCACCCGTTCGACGCCGTCCGTGGCGCCCGTTGACGTCCCCTGGCGCGTCATCGCCCTCACCCGCCATCCCCGTTGCTGCAGCATTCTGGAGACCTGACTGCCGACACCGCCATTCACCCCCAAAATCAGGGCCAGAGGCCGTCCATTCTGCGCTGTATTTGCGTTGTTTTCATATATCATCGCCGTACTCCTTGTTGTGGGCTGGAGTATCGTCCCGTTCCGCGATATACGAAATTATCGAAATGAGTGGAGCAGCTATACAAAATCTTATGACGAGAAACCGCGACATCAGCTGGGATTTCTATCGCACCTTCCTCAGCGTGCTGAGCGACGGTTCGCTTTCCGCCGCCGCCCGCGAGCTTGGCATCACCCAGCCGACGGCGGGACGTCATATCGGCGCGCTGGAAGAGGCCGTCGGCTTTCCGCTGTTCATCCGCTCGCCGCACGGGCTGATGCCGACGGAAGCAGCCCTTGCGCTCCGCCCCTATGCGGAAAATCTCGCGGCGACGACCGCCGCCCTCATGCGCGCGGCCTCCGGCGAAGTCGGTAAGATCGAAGGCACGGTGCGCATCAGCGCAAGTGATATCATCGGCGTGGAAATGCTGCCGCCGATCATCACGGCCATGCAGGAGGTTCACCCGCGGCTTGAAATCGAGCTTTCGCTTTCCGATACGCTGGAAGACCTTTTAAGGCGCGAGGCGGATATCGCCATTCGCATGACCGAACCGCAGCAGGATGCGATCGTCATGCGTTATATCGGCAATTTCCGTCTGGGATTTCATGCAACGCGCGACTATCTGGCAAGAGCCGGCACCCCGAAGAGCATGGAAGATCTGAACCATCACCGGATGGTCGGCTTCGACCGCAAGACGCCTTTCATCCGGGCGGCCATCCAGCGCATGCGCTCGCTCGATCCGGACATACCCGATATTGAGGAAATTTCCTTTGAAATCCGCGCCGACAGCAATCTCGCCCAGCTTGCCATGATCCGCGCCAGCGCAGGCATCGGCGTCTGTCAGATCGGCCTGGCGCGCAAGGACCCCCGGCTCGTTCAGGTTCTTCCGAAAATCGACATCCCGCTCCACACCTGGGTCGCGATGCATGAAAATCTCAAGACCTCGCCGCGATGTCGTGCCGTGTTCAGCGCCCTCGTCGAAGGCCTCAAGGGGCATCTTAAAGAAACCGATCCGAGCGCACCGCCGAAACGGCGCTAATGCCGAACAACTCCCGGCAAAGTGATCCCGGCTTTGCTGGAAATCCACGGATCGCTGATCAAAACGGTCTGGCCTGCTGCGTCGTCTTGTCGACCACCTCGGCTTCCGGCCGGTCGCCGCCCTGGCTGTATTCTTCATGCCAGTGGCCGCTCTCATCCTGATAGCTGATTTCCTCGTCATCGCCCCCCACCTGCTGTTCGGCGGCAACGATGCGCGCAGCCTCGACGGCATCCGCATAAGAAGGGAATGTTTCGGAATAAGCGCCGTTCATGCGGTAGGCAAAGCCTCCGTCATGTTCGACAATTTCATATACCACTTTGGTCATGCATGGTCCTCCTGCTTCGGTAGGCGACATGGCAACCACAACCGCGTTTCAAGCATTGCACCCGATGGGACACCGCGGCATGAGCAGCATGTCCTGCAACACCACTATCCTACCAAAAGCATTCAAGCGCAAATCCTGCTTGATCTGGGGGACGATACGTCACAGCCTGAGCCGATCAGGGGGAAGGGAAATCGATGGCGGGTTCTATTCTGAAACAGGAGCGCATGCTGCTGCTGGCAATACCGGCGGCAATCGTCGCCTATCTGGCCGAACATGCAATATTCGAAGCCGGAAAAACGGCGGCGCTCATCGCCGCGGTCGCGCTGATCGGACTCATCGTCCTGGTCTCGATGCGGGTTGCCCATCACGCCGAAATCCTCGCCACCAAGGTCGGCGACCCTTACGGCACCATGATCCTGACGCTGTCGGCCGTCGCGGTGGAAGTGCTGATCCTCGCCATCATCATGAGCGAATCCAGTTCGCCCACTCTGGTGCGCGATACGATCTATTCCGCCGTGATGATCGACATCAACGGCATTCTCGGTCTCGCGGCGCTGCTCGGCGGTCTTCGCCACGGCGAGCAGCCCTATAACGACGATTCCGGCAAGACCTATGGCGTGATGATCCTCACCGCCATGGGTATTTCGATGATCGTGCCGGAATTCATCCCCAATGAAAGCTGGCATGTCTACTCCGCCTTCACCATCGTCGCGATGATCGCGCTTTACGCCCTGTTCCTCAAAATGCAGGTCGGCCCGCACAGCTATTTCTTCAGCTATGCCTATCCCCGCAAGGCGCATCCGGCCGGACAGGCATCGGACGGCCATGCGGAAGAGGAGGACGAAGGCAGCGTACCGCTCTCCATCGGCCTCATCATCGCCGGCGTGGTGCTGATCGGCGTGCTGGCGGAATTCATGTCGGCCTTCTTAAGCGAAAGCCTCGAGGGCACCAGCGCGCCGCCAGCGCTGATGGCGGTGGTGGTGGCGACGATCTCGGCATCGCCGGAAATCCTCACCGCGCTTCGGTCCGCCTTGCGAAACCGCATGCAGGCGGTGGTCAATATCGCCATGGGCGCATCGCTGTCGACGGTCATCCTCACCGTGCCCGTCATGGAGGGCATTGCACTCTATACCGGCCAGCCCTTCATCATGGCGATGACGCCGGTTCAGACCGTCATGGTCTTCATCACCCTCATCGCCGCCGCCATCAATCTCAATGACGGCGAGACCAACGCGATTGAAGGAATGACGCATTTCATTCTCTTCGCCACCTTCATCATGCTGCTGTTTCTGGGGCTTTGACCAAAACGAAAAAAGCCCGGCATCGCTGCCGGGCTTCTTCATTTGAGATCACAACCGATCAGCGGCAATCGGCGCAGAAGCGCTGGATGCGCTTGCAGGCCTCTTCCAGCAGCGCTTCCGACGTGGCGTAGGAAATGCGGAAGTTCGGGCCGAGGCCGAAAGCCGATCCCTGCACGACGGCGACGCCTTCGGCTTCGAGAAGCTCGGAAACGAAATCCGTATCCGTCTCGATGACCTTGCCCGAGGGAGCGGTCTTGCCGATCAGGCCGGCGCAGGACGGATAAACGTAGAATGCGCCTTCCGGAGCCGGGCAGCTGATGCCCTTCGCCTGGTTGAGCATGGAGACGACGAGGTCACGACGGCCTTCGAAGATTTTCTTGTTGGCCGGAATGAAATCCTGCGTGCCGTTCAAGGCTTCGACAGCGGCCCATTGCGCAATCGAGCTTGCGCCCGAGGTCTGCTGGCCCTGGATCATGTCCATGGCCTTGATCAGCGGCAGCGGGCCGGCAGCGTAACCGATACGCCAGCCGGTCATGGCATAGGCCTTGGAGACGCCGTTCATCGTCAGCGTGCGGTCATAGAGCGAAGGCTCCACTTCGACCGGCGTGACGAATTTGAAATCGCCATAGGTCAGGTGCTCATACATGTCGTCCGTCAGCACCCAGACATGCGGATGCTTGACCAGCACATCGGTCAGCGCCTTCAGCTCGTCGTGCGAATAGGCGGCGCCCGACGGGTTGGACGGCGAGTTGAACACGAACCACTTGGTCTTCGGCGTGATCGCCTTTTCCAGCGCTTCCGGCTTCAGCTTGAAATTGTCTTCCAGCGTGGCGTCGACGAAAACCGGCGTGCCGCCGCAGATCGCCACCATTTCCGGATAGCTGACCCAGTAGGGCGCCGGAATGATGACTTCATCGCCCGGGTTCAGCGTGGCCATGAAGGCGTTGAAGAGGATCTGCTTGCCGCCCGTGCCGACAATCGTCTGCTCCGGCTTGTAGTCCAGCCCGTTTTCACGCTTGAACTTGTCGGCAATCGCCTTGCGCAGTTCCGGAATACCCGAAACCGGCGTGTATTTCGTTTCGCCGCGCTTGATGGCGTCGATGGCCGCTTCCTTGATATTTTCGGGCGTATCGAAATCCGGCTCGCCGGCGCCAAGGCTGATCACATCGCGGCCCTTCGCTTTCAGCTCACGGGCTTTCTGGGTAACGGCGATAGTGGCGGATGGCTTTACGCGGGAGAGAATGTCGGCAAGGAAGGCCATTTTTAATCGGTCCTATTGGGGTTGACATCGGCAGAGGTTGGAAAACTTGTCATCTGCGGCATTTTCTATGTCGAAAGACAGGCCTTCTTTCAAGGTCAAAAGCCGGCTTATGTGCTGCATCGCAGAATTTAAACCTTCCTTAACCCGGAAGTAACGCTTGATACGCTACATTCGCGAGCCTAGAGGTCGTGTCTCTATAGCTGGTTGAAAAATGGCGCTCAAAAGCATCTTTTCCAGTCTTGTCCGCGAGGTCGATGGCACATGGTCCACGGCCTATAGCACCTTCAACCTGAAATCGGCCCTGCAGCCCATTTTCCGCCGCACGGCGAGCGGTATTCTCGACATCGATTCCTTTGAGGGTCTGGTGCGTCCCCATCGCAATGGCGAGCCGGTGACGCCGGGCGAATTCTTCTCGCTGGTCGCGCCGGAAGATATCGAAAATATCGACAGCATCCTGCGCACGATCCACATTCTCAACACCGGCCGGCTCAACCGGTCCCGCGCCCGCATCTTCGTCAATTTCCATCCGGGGCTGTTCCAGACTCCGGCCAAGATGCGCCAGGAAGTGGAGCGCATGCGTCTTGCCGCCCACGAAGCCGGCATGACGGCGGATCGCATCGTCTGCGAAATATCCGAGAAAAAAGCCTCCGATACGCAGATGGTCGCCGACTTCGCGTACCACATGCATGATATCGGCTTTCGCGTGGCGCTCGATGATTATGGCGCGGGCGATTCCGACATCGACCGGGTGAAGCTCATCAAGCCGGACTATGTGAAATTCGAAGCCGGCTGGGTGCGCGATTTCATGCAGAATTCGGCGGGCGCTGCCCTTCTGCGCGTCATCGTCAGCCAGTTTCGCGCCGATGGCATAGAGCCGGTCTTCGAAGGACTGGAAGCTGCATGGCAGGTCGATCTGTGCGAAGAACTCGGCGTCTTCTTGATGCAGGGCTACGTGCTGGCAAAGCCAGAACTTGCCCCGACCAGTTTCGACACACGTTTCCCGGAACTCGGCAGTGAATATTTCGCCCCCTCAAGGACGGAAAGAGGCCCTGCGCCACCGGCATTTTTCCGGGAAGAACGCCCCGCCGATCCGCACCCGCTGCGCCAGACCCGGACCTTCGGAAAACGCGGCCTCTGACGCCAAATCCGCCCAAACGGCTCTCCTAACCGGCTTTGCCACAATATTGCCGCAATAAATGCCGCGGAACGCCAGAATTCGGTCTCCAAGCCGTCCATTTCGAAGCCTCTTTTATCCTTTAAGAACAGGGACAAGAGGCGACAGCCATGTTTACCAACGATCGGACTTCCGTTGAAAGGTTAAGGGCGCAGAGAACGCTGTTTTCCCTCTGGATGGCCGTTGCGGCGTTTCTTGTCATCGTCACCATGGCCGCCGGCATCGCAACCTCGGCCAATGCGGCTGCCCAGGCGGTCGATACCCTGCATACTTCCGCCATTCCGCAGGTGGCAGCGACGACGAAAGCGAGTCCCCACATCCTGCTCATCGTCCTTTCGGCCGCGGCCTTCATTGGCCTCGGCATTGGCGGCCTGACGCTCACCCGGCGCAGCCTGAAGGACGAGGCCCGCCGCTACAAATAAGCGGCCCTCCCCTCGACTTGCGGCATCGGCAGCTTGCTGCTAAAGCACCCGGAAACAGTCATCCGCATCGCGGATCGATATTTCAAAAATCCCCGAATTGCCACGGCCGCGACTGAATGATCTTCCGGCCCTGCCGTGCTGGTGCCAACAATGACGCGTATTCAGGCCAATATGCTGCTTCTGCTCGCCGCAGCAATCTGGGGAGGCGGCTTCGTCGCGCAATCCTCCGCCATGGCGTCTATTGGCCCATTCTGGTTCGTCGGCCTGCGTTTCGCCATTGCCGCCATCGCCGTGCTGCCCTTCGCGTTCATGGAAACACGGTCGCTGAAATCGCCGCCGCGCCGGCGCGAAATCGGCAGCTTCATCCTCGTGGGTCTGGCCCTGTTCGGCGGCGCCACCACCCAGCAGGTCGGGCTCCTGACCACGACCGTCACCAATTCCAGCTTCCTGACCGGGCTCTACGTCATCTTCGTACCGGTGATCGCCGTCGTGCTTTACCGCCGTCATCCCCACTGGATCGTCTGGCCATGCGCGCTGATGATGCTGGGCGGCATATTCCTGCTCTCCGGAGGCGCATTCGAGGCGCTGACCACCGGCGATATTCTCAGCATCATCTGCGCCTTCTTCTGGGCGATCCAGATCACGCTTGCCGGGCGCTTCGTCTCCGAAAGCGGAAGGCCGCTGGCGCTTTCCTGCACCCAGTTCGCCGTTTGCTCCCTTCTTAGTTGCATGATCGGCGTCGTGTTCGAACCGATCAGCATGGCCTCCATCGAGGCGTCGCTGGCGGAAATCCTCTATGTCGGCCTCGTCTCCTCCGGCCTCGCCTTCGTTTTGCAGGTCATCGGCCAGCGTTACACCACCGCCCCGCAGGCCGCGATATTCCTGTCCTCGGAAGCGCTTTTCGGCGCTTTGCTGGCTTCGGTGTTCCTGAAGGAAACCATTTCAAGCGCCGGCTATATCGGCTGCCTGATCATATTCGTCGCGATCCTGATCGTGGAACTGGTGCCGGAATTGACGCGCAAACGGCAAAAATCCATGGCTGGAGCGGCCTGACGCAAAAAGAACTTATTTTTCTCGTTCCGCCGTAAATCCAGATAGGGCATTCAAATTTTGCCGTGAAATCGTGCGGTAAACGGCAATTATTTCATCAATTGTCGCTTCTGCGGAAAAAATATGCGATTGCGCAATCTTATTCTACCGCAGGTTTTTTATCTGACAAAAAGCCCGTGAAAACTTTTGCTTGCCAATTTTCGATAAACGCATCACTCTACCGCGGTTCGGGCAATTTGCGAGCATGGGAAGGCCTATAATTTTGCGCACTGGGGACGCTATAAACCTCGGGCGGTGGGACGAAAAACGTTGGATGAGAACGCCATTACTTCCCGCTGCGAAGGTCCATTTTCTCAATAGTCAAAAACTGCCTGCCAACGCCCACGCGGGGCAAAACTGTAATGCTGCCTGTAGCTGAACGCGGGCAGAGCGAAAAGGACCTGATGCATGGCCGAAACTGGCACCGTAAAATTCTTCAATACAGACAAAGGCTTCGGCTTCATCAAGCCAGACAATGGTGGCGCTGATATCTTTGTTCACATCTCTGCCGTACAGGCTTCTGGCCTGTCCGGACTTTCAGAAAATCAGAAAGTGAGCTTCGACACGGAACCGGATCGTCGCGGCAAGGGGCCGAAGGCAGTCAATCTGCAGATTGCTGGCTGACCCTAAAACGGCTTTCTTTTCTAGTTGAAGCCCGGCAGGAATGCCGGGTTTTTTTGTGCGGTCCCGCAGGCCTTAGAGCATTTCCAAGAAAAGTGGAATCCGGTTTTCCGTCTGGGAATGCGTAAAAACTCTAATGGGCCGGCGCTCAGAGCCCCTTGAGATAAGGGTTGGTGAGCCGTTCCTCGCCCAGCCGTCCACCCGGACCATGGCCGCAGATGAAACCGACATCGTCACCCAGCGGCAAAAGCTTGTCGCGGATGGACGCCATCAATTGCTCGTGGTTTCCGCCCGGCAGGTCCGTGCGCCCCACCGATCCCGAAAACAGCACGTCGCCGACATGGGCGAAGTTCTGGTCGCGGTTGTAATATATGACGTGGCCGGGCGCATGACCTGGGCAATGATAGACCTCGAAGACGTGGTCTCCAAATGAGACCTTATCGCCTTCCTTCAACCATGTATCAGGCACCACATTCTTCAGACCGCTGATGCCGTATTTCTCCGCCTGCACCTCGATCCTCTCCAGCAGAGGCCGGTCGTCCTCATGCGGCCCGATGACCGGCAGCGACAGCTTTTCACGCAGTTCATCGGCACCGCCGGCATGATCGAGATGCCCGTGCGTCAGCCAGATTTCCTTCAGCGTGATGCCGTTTTCAGACACGACCTGGAGAATGACGTCAACATCCCCACCGGGATCGACGACGACGCCTTCCTTTGTGTCCTGATCGAACAGGATGGTGCAATTCTGCTCGAATGGCGTGACCGGAATAATGCCCGCCTGCAATTTTCCCATATCCTGTATCTCCTGTCTGAAAGCTCCAGCCTCCTATAGCCCGCGACCGGGTGCGGCACAATGGCGGCGGAAAAAACGCCGGCTTTCAGCAACTGAAGCAGTCTAAAATATAATTGGAAACAGTGAGATAGCAATAAATCCTAGGCTGATGGCGGGAATTGCCGGCAAAAAATGTGGAACGCCCCGATGGTTGCGACGTTGTAGCTCCAGTCTTGAAAGGAGTGAGACACATGGACAAGACGCTTAAAATGCTCATGGCTGGCGGCGCCTTCGCCTTGATGGCCGGTTTCGCGAACGCCGCCATGGTCGCCACCACCGCATCGGATATCTCCGTTCGCTCAGGCCCGGGTGAAGACTATCCCGAAGTGGGACTGGCCACCCGCGGCAGCAATGCGGTTCTGGATGGCTGCATGGAAGGCAGCAGCTGGTGCCGGATCGAAGTCAACGGTCTGCGCGGCTGGGCCCACGCCGATTATCTGAATGTCATGTATGAGGGCTCTCCGGTCATTCTCGAACAGCGCCGCTCGGAACTCAGCGTGCCGGTCGTGACCTACGAAACGACCTCGAGCGTGCAGGCAGAGCCCAATCCCGGCGATCCGAACCTCGGCCGCGTCGGTGAGGTCGATCCGCCGCAATCGGTGATCACCTACATTGACGAACATCCCGCAGACACCGTCACCTATGACGGCGACATAGCCGTCGGTAGTGTGTTGCCGTCGGATACGCGTCTCGTCGAAATTCCGGACTATCAATATCGTTATGTCCGGGTGAACGACGTGCCGGTTCTGGTCGAACCTTCGACGCGACGGATCGTTTACGTCTATCAGTAAACGCACGGCGGACATCAAGAGACGGATGAAGAGCGCGGAGTTTCCGCGCTCTTTTCTATTTCCGGTAAAGGTCACTCAGGATTCCAGTTGCACCCGCACCCGCGCCATATTATCCACCGCAACAGAAAATGATCGCGGCATTCTCCCGAGCGGACGCATTTTCGGCTATGTTTACAGAATATTGGCGCATCGACGCCTGTCAGCCTATGATCAGACAGCCGCAGAATATGAAGGAACCGCAGTGCCACCGCAATCGCTCAAAACCGCAGCCGCCAGGCAGACACCGGCACTCCCGAAGGTTGACGACGGCAAGATCGACTTCGACACGATCGAGGCGCTGTTTTTCGCCTATCGCGATTTCGTCTCCGATCCCGATGTCATTCTGTCGAAACTGGAATATGGGCGGGCGCATCACCGGGTGGTCTATTTCGTCAGCCGGCAGCCGGGCATGACGGTGGCGGATCTGCTTGATACGCTGCAGATTACAAAGCAGAGCCTTGCCCGTGTGCTGAAGCAATTGATCGACGACGGTTACATCCGCCAGATGGCAGGCCCGGAAGACCGCCGCCAGCGCAGGCTTTACCCCACGCTCACGGGTCGCGAACTGGCGCTGGCGCTGAGCGAGCCGCAGTCGCGCCGCATCGACCGCGCGCTGGAAGGTCTCGGGCCGGACGCCCGCGCCTGCGTGCGCAAATTCCTGGCGCAGATGCGCAGCCCGACGACGACGACAACCGTGGAGGACGAGTGACGATGGCGACAGCACCGACAAAACGTCCACCGGCGGATGACGATGCGGCCCATCTCCTGATCGTCGACGACGATGCCCGCATCCGCGATCTCCTGCAGCGCTTTCTGGGCGACAAGGGCTATCGCATCTCCGTGGCGGCCGATGCGGCCGAAGCACGGCGCAAAATGGTGGGCATCCGTTTCGATCTGCTCATCCTCGACGTGATGATGCCGGGTGAAAACGGACTTTCGCTGACCCGCTCGCTGAACGAGGACAAATCCGTGCCGGTCATCCTTCTGACCGCCCGGTCGGAAGCGGATTCGCGCATCGCCGGGCTGGAAGCGGGAGCGGACGATTATCTCGCCAAACCTTTCGACCCGCGCGAGCTCGTCCTTCGCATCAACAATATCCTGCGGCGCAATACCTCGCCCGATACGCCGAAGATCGAACAGATCATGTTCGGCCCCTACAGCTTCTCCATCCCCAAAAAGGAATTGCGGCGCGGCCCCGAAACGATCCGCCTGACGGATCGCGAGCAGGAGATCATGCTGCTTTTTGCGCTGCGCGCCGGCGATACCATTCCCCGCCACGAGCTGGTGGAAGCGGAATCGGAAGTGGGCGAAAGAACCATCGACGTGCAGATCAACCGTCTTCGCCGCAAGATCGAGGACGACCCTGCCAATCCTGTCTATCTGCAAACGGTGCGCGGCATCGGTTACCGCCTGAGCGTGGACTGACGAGCACCCAACGAAGGGCGAACGCACGGCCATGGCGAGCCTCGATTTTCTCAGCACGGTCAGAAACAGCGGCGCGGCCAAAGCGTGGCGCATGTCGGGCAGATGGCTGCGCCACTGGCTGCCCACCGGCCTCTACACACGCTCGCTGCTCATCATCATCCTGCCGATGATCCTGCTTCAGGGCGTGGTCGCGGCCGTCTTCATGGAACGCCACTGGCAGCTCGTGACGGAACGCCTCTCCGCCGCCGTAACGCGCGATATCGCCGCGATCATCGAGCTGCTGCAGACGGACCCGGAGGAAGACGACTATCAGCGCGTCATCCGCATCGCCCGCGACAAGCTGGATCTCAGCGTCTATATCGAACCGAAGACAGACCTGCCGGCCCCGAGACCGGAGCCGCTGTTTTCGATCCTCGACAGGATCCTCGCGGATCAGCTGACACAACAGATCGGCAGGCCGTTCTGGATCGATACCTATGGCAACGGCTCGTTGGTGGAAATCCGCATCCAGCTCGAAGACAAGACCCTGCGCGTCTTCACCCGCCGCAGTTCGGCCTATGCCTCCAACACCCATATCTTCCTTGTCTGGATGGTCGGGGCATCGCTGGTGCTGATCGCCATCTCCATCCTCTTCCTGCGCGGGCAGATCAAACCCATCGAAGCGCTCGCCAAGGCGGCGGAAAACTTCGGCAAGGGCCAGAAGATCAGCGGCTATTCCCCACGCGGTGCGGATGAGGTGCGGCGCGCCGGCCTCGCCTTCATCCTGATGCGCGAGCGTATCGAGCGGCAGATGGAGCAGCGCACCGCCATGCTGAACGGCGTCAGCCACGACCTGCGCACCATTCTCACCCGCTTCAAGCTGCAACTGGCGCTCGCAGGCGACAATCCCGACCTCGAGGGGCTCGACAAGGATGTCGAGGACATGCAGTCGATGCTGGAGGCCTATCTGACCTTTGCCCGTACCGATGTCGAAGAGGATGTCGGCACGCTGGAGCTTCCAGCCCTTCTCGAAAAAATCGGCCATGATTTCGAGCTGCACGGCAAGAAATTCAGCTACGAGCTTTATAATATCGAGCGGATCATCGCGCGGCCGAACGCGCTGTCCCGGCTCGTCGCCAATCTGGCCGAAAATGCACGGCGCTACGCCGGCAATCTCCACATCGATATCCGCAAGGCGCCGCGTTCCATCATCATGACCTTTGACGATGACGGGCCGGGCATTCCGGAGAACTCACGCGAGGACGTGTTCAAGCCGTTCTTCCGGCTGGACGAGGCGCGCAACCTCAATGCTTCGGGCACCGGCCTTGGCCTTTCCATCGTTCGCGATATCGCCCGCAGCCACGGCGGCGATGTGACGCTCGATGAAAGCCCGATGGGTGGATTGCGGGTAATCGTCAAAATTCCGGCTTAAAGCACCGGATCGAAAAGTGTGTCACGGACCCGCTCCGGCACTGAGCCGTCGTGTTCCATCAGCACATTTTCTCGCCGTTCGGTACTGGCCGTTCAACGGCGGCAAGCACGATATCGCCATTGGCATCGGCAAAACCGAGCGTCAGAACCTCGGACCGGAAAGGGCCGATCTGGCGCGGCGGAAAATTCACCACGCCCAGAACCTGCCGGCCGACAAGGCTTTCCAGCGTATAATGCACCGTGATCTGCGCCGAGGATTTCTTAACGCCGATCTCCGGCCCGAAATCGATCTTCACCTTGAAGGCAGGCTTGCGCGCCTCGGGAAAAGGCTCGGCTTCGATGACGGTGCCGACGCGGATATCGACCTTCTCGAAATCGGCATAGGAAATTTCACCGCTCATCGCCCGTCCCTTCAGCCCGCCAGCTCTTCAGCGCGGGTTTTTGCGGCAGCGACCGCCCTGTCGAACAGGGGCTGCATGCCGTCTTCCGCCATCAAAACGGACAGCGCCGCAGCCGTGGTGCCGCCCGGCGAGGTGACATTCTGGCGCAGGCGCGCCGCTTCGTCGGAGGATTGATGCAGCAGCTCACCGGCGCCGGCCACGGTCTCGCGCGCCAGACGCATGGCCACATCCGCCGGCAGACCGGCCTTGCGGCCGGCTTCGGCCATGCATTCCACCAGATAGAAGACATAGGCCGGGCCGCTTCCCGAAACGGCGGTTACCGCGTCGATATCGCTTTCGGCATCCACCCATTCGACCGGGCCGCTGACTTTCAGCAGCCCGTCCACCACCGTTTTAAGCTCCGGCGTCAACAGCTCGTTGGCATAGGCCCCCGTGACGCCACGGCCGACCATGGCCGGTGTGTTGGGCATGGCCCGCACGGCCGCAACCTTGCCGAAATGCGAAACGAACGTGCCGATGGTGGTGCCCGCGGCAATCGAAACGACGACCGTATTCGGGCCCAGCAGGGGTTTCAGTGAGGGCAGTACGGCTTCCATCATCTGCGGCTTCACCGCCACGAAAAGAATACCGGCCTTCACACCCTCGGGCACGCTTTCGCTATGGGTGGCTCCGGCTTCCGCAATCGTCGTCCGCATCGCGTCGGAAGGGCGCGGATCGATCACGATGACCTGCGATCCCGGCACGCCCTTTTTCAGCCAGCCTGAAAGCAGAGCGCCGCCCATATTGCCGGCGCCCACCAGGACGAGCGGCCCGGAAGCCTTATATACCATCTTACGCTTCTCCGACGGTCTCGAACATGACCGCTTCGATTGCACTTTTCGCATCCAGCCCCGACCAGACGACGAACTGGAATGCCTGATAATATTGTTCGCAGGCCTCCAGCGCGCTGGAAAGCAGCACTTCCACCTGCTGGTTGTTCGGCTCGGCGCCGCCCGCCAGAAGCAGGGACTGGCGGAAGATAACCACATCTTCCTGCCGCCACAGATCGAAATGCCCCATCAGCACCTGACCGTTGACCTGGGAGAGCAGACGAATGACTTCGTTGACGCGCTGGTCCGGCACCTTGATGTCGAAGGCGCAGGCAAGATGCAGCGCCTCGAACTCTTCCATCCATGAAAAGGAAACGTGATAGTCGGCCCAGTGACCGGCGACGGTCATGGCGATCTCGTCTTCGCCCGAACGTTCGAACGACCAGTCGTTCGAGGCCGCGACGATCTCGATCATGTCCACGGGATTGGACTGACGCTCAATTTCAAATTCTATCAGACTCATGCGGCACCTTCTCAGCCGGTAGGAATGTCCTGTTTTGAACGCCGGGCACAAAACGCACATACAAACCGGGATAAACATTTGAGACGATTGCCCGACACCACCAGAATTACGCATTCACCCTGTCTGGAGCTTACCAGGTCTTTTCGAATCATCATTTAAAATCAGTGTATAATGGCCGAGTCCTGCTGCCACCCCTTCCCCGCCATTTTTGCTTTTTGAACAGTGGATATCTCCTCCCCCATCACCTCAGGCGAGATACATAAGCGACTCTGCCGATTGCGTTTTTTGGAAGTGTCCACAGGCCCCAAAAAATTCGCGCAGGAGGGATGTTTTTAACAACCGGGAGTCATTTCGGGCGGAATGGGCCGAAAACAAAAAGTCCCGGAATCGCAAGCGATCCGGGACCCATCGAAAAAAGCGTTAAAAAATCAGTCCTTGGCGGCGGAAAGCTTCGCTTCCAGAGCCTCGATACGCGCGCGCAGCGCGTCGTTTTCATCACGCGCCTGAATGGCCATTTCGCGAACGGCATCGAATTCCTCGCGCCGGACGACGTCCAGACTGTTCAGCCAGCGATCCGCCTGGGCGTGAAAAGCGGCTTCGGCTTCCTTGCGCACACCCTGCGCCGCGCCGGCCGCATCGGTCATCAGCTTGGCAAATTCATCCAGAAAACGGTTGGTGCCTGTCGTGCTCATGGCGCTCATCCTTCGTCGGTTCAGGGGCATCGTCTTGCCCGCTGTTGCTAGCCTTCAGGTAGGCACTCCATCGCCGCCTTGCAAGCGAAATCGAAAAATCGCAAGAGCTTGCATGGCCTTTGCTATCTTAAGCCGCAGCTTGAAGAATAACCTTGACCGCCGCCATCGCAATCGCCATTTTCCTTGGCGTCAGGGAGACCGGTGAGCATCATCGCCCGGCCCCTTGAGGCAATGGCTCGTTCCGTTGTCCGCCCCGCAACGATGACGGAATATACGGATTGTTAGCCGCTCCCACCCAACTCGCCATCATGCCCTTCCCCAATATCGATCCGGTAGCGCTGTCCCTCGGCCCGCTCTCGATCCACTGGTACGGTATCGCCTATGTCGCCGGCATCATGCTCGGCTGGTTTTATGCCCGTCGCCTCGCCCGCACGGATCGCCTGTGGCCGAACGAGACGTCGCCGATCTCGGCGCAGCATCTTGACGATTTCATCCTCTGGGCAGCCGGCGGCATCGTACTCGGCGGGCGCATCGGCTACATCCTGTTTTACGATCTCGCCGCCGTCGCCGCCAATCCCATCAGGGCAATCGAGATATGGAACGGCGGCATGTCGTTCCATGGCGGCCTGATCGGCACCACCATCGCCATGATCCTCTTCGCCCGCAAGAACGGCATTCCGGTCTGGAGCATGTTCGACATCGTCGCGGCCGTAGCACCCATCGGCCTGCTGTTCGGGCGCATCGCCAATTTTATCAACGGCGAATTGTGGGGGCGCATCGCCGACGTGCCATGGGCGGTCGTCTTCCCGACCGGCGGCCCCTTCGCGCGGCACCCGAGCCAGCTTTATGAAGCCGGCCTTGAAGGCCTCGTGCTCGTCATCGTTCTGGCAATCGCCATCTATGCCTTCAGGGCGCTGAAGACGCCCGGCGTCGTCACCGGTATCTTCGTCTGCGGTTACGCGCTGTCGCGCATCTTCGTGGAGTTCTTCCGCGAGCCGGACGCCCAGATCGGTTATCTCGCCGGCAACTGGCTGACCATGGGCATGGTGCTCTCCACGCCGATGTTCGCCCTCGGCCTCTGGGCGGTTCTGCGGGCGCGCAGCGCGGCAAAAAGCGCCTGAACGGTATGACCCGCCATGACGACACCGCTCGCGCAACGCATCAAATCACTTATCCGGCTCAACGGTCCGCTTAGCGTTACCGACTTCTTCTCGCTCTGCCTCGCCGACCCGGAGCACGGTTATTACAGGAGCCGCGAGCCCTTCGGCCGTTCGGGCGATTTCATCACCGCACCTGAAGTCAGCCAGCTTTTCGGCGAAATGCTCGGCGTTTTCGTGGTCCATGCCTGGCAGAGGCACGGCGCGCCCATGGAAACCCAGCTGGTGGAAATCGGCCCCGGCCGCGGCACCATGATGTCGGACATGCTGCGCGTCATCCGCCGCATCGCACCGCCGCTTTACGAGACGATGCGGGTGCATCTGGTCGAAACCAGCCCCCGCCTTTCCGCCATCCAGAAGGAAACACTGGCCGCACATGCGGGCAGACTGACCTGCCATGACAGTTTCGACGACGTGCCGGAAGGTTTCCTGCTCCTCGTCGCCAACGAGCTTTTCGACGCCATTCCGATCCGGCAATTCATAAAGACGCCGCAGGGTTTCCGCGAAAGGGTCGTCAGCCTCGACGCCAATGACGAACTTGTGTTCTCGACCGGGCTTGCCGGCATAGACCCGGCTTTGCTGCCGCCGCAGCCGGAACGGCAGCCGATTGGAGCCATAGTCGAGATTTCGCCTGCCCGCGAAGCCGTGATGACCGCGATCTGCCAGCGCCTCTCCGTCCATGGCGGCACGGCGCTCGCCATCGATTACGGCCATCTGGTCGCCGGTTATGGCGATACGTTGCAGGCCATGCGCAACCATGCCTTCGACCCGGCGCTTGCGCATCCCGGCGAAGCCGATCTCACCAGCCATGTCGATTTCGAGAGCCTCGTGAAAACAGCCGAAGCAACCGGCGTACACGTCAACGGCACTTTGAGACAGGGCGACTTTCTCTATGGCCTCGGTCTCAAGGAACGCGCGGCCGCACTTGCCGCCAAAGCCACGCCGGACCAGACGCTGGAAATCGCCGAAGCGGTCAACCGCCTCGCCGGCGAAGGCGCCGGCAAGATGGGGGAACTTTTCAAGGTCATCGCCGTTTCAAGTCCCGCGCTTCATCTCCTGCCGTTTCGCGCGGTGGATTGACAGCGCAATCACCTCTGGGCCAACATCGCAGCGACACACGAAGCAGGCACACTGCATCACACACGCCGCGCAACGCCGCGGCAACCGGAAACATCTCGCTTAACCGTACCTCACTGGCCAACAGCGATATTCTCCAAGGAACTCCCACACCATGCAGAACGCAACGCTGCCGCTCCCCATCCAGAGTCCCCTGCTCGCCGACTATAGCAAAAACCGTATCCGTCACGGTTTTTTCACCCGGCAGGGCGGGGTGTCGGAAGGGCTTTATCAGGGCCTCAATGTCGGCCTCGGCTCGCATGACGAACCGGAACGGGTGCAGGAAAACCGTCGGCGCGTGACGCAATGGTTCGGCCTGTCGGCGGAGCGCCTCGCCACCGTGCACCAGATCCATTCCCCCGATGTCCTCGTGGTCGATGAAACCTATGACGGCAGCCGCCCGCAGGCCGACGCCATGGTAACCGCGACACCGGGTTTCGTGCTTGGCGTGCTGAGCGCCGATTGCGGCCCGATCCTGTTTGCCGATGCGGAAGCCGGCGTCGTGGGTGCCGCCCATGCCGGCTGGAAAGGCGCGCTGTTCGGCGTGCTCGAAAACACCATCGAGACCATGACGACGCTCGGCGCCAGCCGGGAACGCATCGCCGCCTCGCTCGGCCCTTCGATCAGCCAGAACAATTATGAGGTCGGTCCGGAATATGTGGCGCGTTTCACCGATGTCGATCCGGCCTATGCGAATTATTTCGCCGGGACGGAGAAGGAAGGCCACGCATTGTTCGACCTCAAGCAATTCACCATCGACCGGCTGACGAAAGCCGGTGTGAAAGCGGAAAATCTCGGCCTCTGCACCTATCCCGACGAACATCGCTTCTATTCCTACCGCCGCACCACCCACCGCGCCGAACCCGATTATGGCCGGCAGATTTCCGCAATCGCAATTCTGGAGGACTGACATGGCCCTGCATTTCGAGCTTTCGGAATTCGATGCCCGCCGCGAGCGTCTGCTCGCGAAAATGGCCGAGGAGAAGCTGGACGCCCTTCTGCTTTTCGCGCAGGAAAGCATGTATTGGCTGACCGGCTATGACACGTTCGGCTACTGCTTCTTCCAGACCCTGGTGGTCAAATCGGACGGCTCCATGACGCTTCTGACCCGCTCGGCGGATCTGCGCCAGGCCCGCAATACCTCCATCATCGAGAATATCCTGATCTGGGTCGACCGGCCCAATGCCGACCCGACGCTCGATCTGAAGAACCTGCTGAGCGATCTCGACCTGCTCGGCGCGAAGGTCGGCGTCGAATACGACACGCACGGCATGACCGGCCGCGTCGCCCGCCTGCTGGACAACCAGCTTGCCAGCTTCTGCCAGATGAGCGACGCTTCCTATCTGGTCAGCACCCTCAGGCTCGTCAAAAGCCCGGCCGAGATCGCCTATGCGCGCAAGGCGGGCCAATTGGCCGATGCGGCGCTGGACGCAGCGTTGCCGCTCATCCGGCCCGGCGCGGACGAGGCCGCGATCCTCGCGGCGATGCAGGGAGCGGTTCTGGCCGGCGGCGGCGATTACCCCGCCAATGAATTCATCGTCGGTTCCGGCGCGGATGCGCTGCTGTGCCGTTACAAGGCCGGCCGCCGCAGACTCGACGACAAGGATCAGCTGACGCTGGAATGGGCCGGCGTCAGCGCGCATTACCATGCCGCCATGATGCGCACGGTGGTGATCGGCGAACAGGACTTCCGCCAGAAGGAGCTTTACAGCGCCTGCCTGCAAAACCTCACCGCCATCGAAGAGGTGCTGCGACCGGGCAAGACCTTTGGCGATGTCTTCGACGTGCATGCCCGCGTGATGGACGAACGCGGCTTGACCCGCCACCGGCTGAACTCCTGCGGTTATTCGCTGGGCGCGCGCTTCTCGCCGTCCTGGATGGAGCATCAGATGTTCCACGCCGGCAATCCGCAGGAGATTACCGCCGACATGACGCTTTTCGTGCATATGATCGTGATGGATTCCGATTCCGGCACGGCCATGACGCTCGGCCAGACCTATCTGACCACCGACGGCGCACCGGAGCCGCTCTCGCGCCACAACCTCGATCTTCTCACAGCTTAAATCGCTGCCGGGTTTGACAGAGCGGGAAAACCGCCCTTACATTGCGCCACCTTGGGCAAGAAGGAGCGGAACATGAGAGGGAAAATCGCATGAGCCGGACGGGGTTCACCCCCCTTTTTCCGGCCATCATTGTTCCAGCGATGATGCTGGCCCTGTCAGGCTGCAACACGACGGAAGCGCTTACACCGCAGGTGGATGTCGGCCACAATGCCTCGCAGTCGACACCCGTGACCCAGGGCGATCTCGACCAGATGGCCGCCGCCGCCGACCGCGCGCCAACGGGCGCTCCGGCAACCGCAACATCCGTTCCCGCCTATGCACCGCAAAACTCGTTGCAGGCGCAGGCACAGGCGCTATCCAACGGCAGCCAGTATGGCGAGCCGCTTCGCCAGAACCAGACCGCAGCCCAGCCACCCGCCGCCGCTCAGCCCGCCCCCGCGCAGCAGACGGCATCGCTTGCGCCCGCCTCTTCCGCAAACTCCATCCGCTTTCTGCCGATCATCGGAGCGCCGGTTCAGGCGGTGACGCCGCTGTCGCGCCAGCTCGGGGCCGAAGCGCGGGCGAAGGGTCTGACCATCCGGGCCTCAAACGACAATTCGGCCGAAAACATCCTGAAGGGATATTTCTCCGCCTTTGCCGATGGCGCCAAGGTCAATGTCGTCTACGTCTGGGACATTCTGGACGCCAATGGCGTGCGGCTTCACCGCCTGCAGGGGCAGGAAACGGTGGCGGCAAAAGGCAGCGATCCATGGGCCGCCGTGACCGACAGGGTCATGCAGGATATCGCTGCAAAAACGCTCAACGACTATTCGTCATGGAAGCAGTCTCAACAGGGATGAGGTGAAAACGGCGGGAGAAGTCACAGAGATTTCACGAAAATCATTGCGAAAGCGCGGAGTCCTCTTGCAATCGGAAGCAACAGCGCTATTAAGGCGCGCATGGCAACAAGGCGTATCCGGCAAAGGCTTTTCAGCCGGATGTTCCTCCCCTTGAACGACGCTTGGTTACGGTGGATTGAGCCCCGTGATGCAAGGCGATGGCATGGAAACAGGCGGCCGCAATGAAGGTTTTCGCAGGCAATTCGAACCGGCACCTTGCCGAAGCGATCTGCAAGTATCTTAACGTTCCTCTCGGAAATGCCACTGTAAAGCGGTTTGCTGACCAGGAAATATTCGTAGAAATCAGCGAGAACGTGCGCGGCGAAGACGTTTTCATCGTCCAGTCCACCTCCTTCCCGGCAAATGATCATCTGATGGAACTGCTCATCATGATCGACGCCATGCGCCGCTCCTCTGCCAAGCGCATCACCGCGGTGCTGCCTTATTTCGGTTACGCCCGCCAGGACCGCAAGGCCGGCCCCCGCACCCCGATTTCCGCCAAGCTCGTCGCCAATCTGATCACCGAAGCCGGCGCCGACCGCGTTCTCACCCTCGATCTCCATGCCGGCCAGATCCAGGGCTTCTTCGATATCCCCACCGACAATCTCTTCGCAGCGCCCATTCTCGCCCGCGACGTGAAGGACCATTACGACACCAACAATGTCATGGTGGTTTCGCCCGATGTTGGCGGCGTGGTTCGCGCCCGTGCACTCGCCAAGCGTCTCGACTGTCTTCTGGCCATCGTCGACAAGCGTCGTGACCGTCCGGGCGAATCCGAAGTCATGAACGTCATCGGCGATGTCTCCGGCAAGGACTGCATCCTCATCGACGACATCGTCGATTCCGGCGGCACGCTCTGCAACGCCGCCGAAGCGCTGCTGAAAAAGGGCGCCACCAGCGTTACCGCCTATATCACCCACGGCGTGCTTTCCGGTGGCGCGGTTGCCCGTGTTGCGTCCTCGAAGCTGCGCGAACTCGTCATCACTGACAGCATCCAGCCGACCACCGGTGTCCAGTCCGCGCATAATATCCGCGTGGTCAGCACCGCAGGCCTGCTCGGCGAAGCGATCAACCGCACCGCACAGGAACAGTCGGTTTCCGGCCTGTTCGACTGAAGAGCTGCGGCAAACCTCGACAACCGTTCTGCCGCTTGGCGAATTGCCGCCCGGTTTAGATTCCCGGGCAGGTTGCGTTCCATGTTGAAATCGCTGATTGCCTCGACGTCGTCCTCGGCCCTGCGCCGAGGATCCAGCCATGTTGAATGAAATCAACAGGTCGCAGATCCTCGGAGACCCGAGGATGACGCAGGAGTGTCTGGCACGCTTGGCCATTCACTCATTGAAGCGAACTCCGAAGTTCCCTTTAAGACGATGCCGCACCCGCATCCGGCGGCCGTTGCAGACGTGAGGCTGCGGCCTTCCACGAGCGCCGAACCCTGACCAGAACAGCATGGCGACCGTTACGCCAGATGCTGACCGTATCGGCTGTAACCGCATCGCCGGTAAACAGATGGCGGTGACGTCCGATCACCAGCGCCCGGTAGAGAAACAGGGTTGTGAGGGCGGAAAACAGGATGGACATCACCACATCGCTGAGGAAATGCCCGCCGGCCGCGATGCGCAAGCCGGACATGAGGACGATCATGCCGGCAGCGATGCTTCCCATCGCCAACCGTCCGCGCCGTTGCAGCCGGGGCCAGACGAGCACGCAGAGCGGCAGGAAGAAACTGGCGATCAGCGCGGTTTCGCCGGAAGAAAACGAGCAGTTCGAATAACATTGCGCACTGTACTGGAAAGGCGGCGTGAAAAGCTGCTGCCCGCCGAATTCGGTGACGCTGAACGGGCGCGCGCGACCGATAGTCGCCTTCAGCACACCGTTGACCAGAAGCCCGGCACAGAGGATCACCGGCCCGCACAGAAAGGCCCACACCCGCCAGCCGGTTCTCTGCAGCGTGCCCAGCCGAAGATTGCCGACAAGGATCGTGAACGCCAGAAGGGTGGCAAGCTCCGTACCTTCGCGCAGCGTATCCCGCAACCATTCGGGAAACGGCTCACGGCCGGACCATGGCTGCTCGACGGGCGAGAAAAACAAGGCGGAGAATCTCAGATCGATGGAGGGAAAGGTCGCGAACAGGATGACGAGCGCCAATGTGGCGAGTGTCACCCAGATCGTGATCCGCATATGCGAAAGATCATTGTCCATTGCTGCCCTCCGGCATGCATCGCGGCAGCAGGCGCCAGAGACCGATTTCCCTGCCCTCAAGGAAACCCGGCCCGGCGGTCCAGCGGGCGACCGGCGCCTCGCCGGCAAGGCAGGCCGGCAGGCCATCCGCACTTGCCAGGAACAGGGGATTTTTCGCCTCGCCCGGTTTCAGCGGGTAAAGAAGCGCATAGTGACTGGAAGGCACGCCGGTCTCGGGCAGCGCGCGCGTCATCACCTGTTTCTCATCCCGAAGCTGATAAAAAAGCTCGGCAAGTATCGAACGGTCGGTAGCGACGATGGCGTCCGCACCCGCCTCGCGCGCCCGTAACAGACCGGTCGACACCAGCTCGGCGCGCCCGAGATACCGCGCCATCGCCAGTTCACCTTTCGGCAGGCGCAATTGCGTTCCGGCAATGGTCATCAGCGGCAGCGCGACGGCCACGATGCCGCCGAGCACAAGCGTGGACACGATGAGCCAACACCGCGATGCCAGGACCGGCACCGCCAGCAGCACGCCGGCCGCATAGGCCCCGACTGCCCAATTGGCGAGCGCCCGTGACATCAAACCCTGCGCGGTAATCAGAAGAATGATCGGCACCGAAAGAGCGACCAGCGCCCGGGTTTCGGCATTTTTCGCACGAATTGTTGCAACGATCATGCCGACGAAAACGAATGGTCCGACCACACCCGCCTGGGAGAAGAAGAATTCCAGCGCGGAACCGATCTTCAGCTGGACGCCATGCCAGTTCGCATTATCCGCCGTATGGCGTGCGGTCATGAAATCATGCGCCGCGTTCCACCACAGATTGGGCGCGATGACGGCGACGCAGACGAGCGCAGCAATGACCGCGTCACGCAGCCGGATGCGCCATGCCTCACAAAGCCAGCCGGCAGCGATGAAGCAGGGCAGAAAATAGATCATCGCATATTTCGACATCAGCCCGAGGCCGAAGCAGAGACCGAGCGCGATGCTCCAGCCCAGCGCCGCCCTGCCCTCGCGGCGGGCCAGCGCAAGCTTCCGCACGGAGATCATCGACAGCACGATGAACAGCATCATCGGCGTATCGGTCGAGATCAACAGGCTGCCGAGCGTTACGGCCGGCAGGGTCAAATAGATAAGGGCGGCCAGGGATGCCAGCCTGACATCATAGATCATGCGGCCGAGCGCAAGAATGGCCGCCGCCGCGACGCCATGCACCACGGGCGCGGCCAGCCGCACCTGAAACGTGCCCTCGCCGCCACCCAGAATGGTTGCCGCGCGAATGAGCCAGCCGATCAGGGGCGGCTTGGAATAGGCGCCGAGCGCCATCTCCCTGCCCCATAGCCAATATTGCGCCTCATCGACGAAAAGGTCGGTGCGATTGAAGGCCAGCCCAAGGACGCGCAGCGCCGTCACGAGGACGATCGCCGCGAATGAAAATGTCAGCCACCGGCGCTCATCGCCTGCCTGCTCGTAAGGCAGGGTCGCCGCCTCATGCATGCTGGCGGCGTTCTGCATGAATCAACCAGAGATTTCGGGCATAGATGAAAAGGCCGGACGCCTGGCCCAGAATGAAGACCGGATCGCGCCGCCAGATGGCGTAGGAAAGCAACACCAGACCGCCGAGAACGGAAAAATACCAGAAGGCCACCGGAATGACCGAGCGGTTCGCCCGTTCCGAAGAAATCCATTGAACCAGAAAACGCATGGTAAACAGCATCTGGCCCATGAAGCCGGTGCAGACCCACAGAAATTCCTTCCAGCTGTTCACATGCAGCATGGACCATAAAGCCGGTGCATTCACGGCGATGTCTCCGTTTTGAAAGTTTCAGCCCAGCTTGAGCGCTTGCGCCGGCGCAGCAGCCAGGCGACGCCGATCAGGTCGTGGATGCCGACAAGCGCGCGGCCGATATTGGTGTAATGGGAATTCCCGTGCAGCCGCGCCCGGTGCGTGACGTCGACATGGGTGACCTGCCAGCCGTCGCGATTGAACAGCGCCGGGAAATAGCGGTGGTGATGATCGAAATAGGGCAAGGCGAGATAGGCGTCGCGGCGGAAGGCCTTGAGCCCGCAGCCGGTGTCGCGCGTGCCGTCCTTTAAGATCCGCGCCCGAAGCCCATTGGCGAAGCGGGAGGAAAGACGTTTTCCAAGCGTATCGCGCCGACCGACACGCTGGCCGGCCACAAGACCGAGCCGGCTGGGAGCGCTGGCGGAGAGAAGCGGCGCGAGAAGAGCCGGCAGATTGTCCGGCGGGTTCTGCCCATCTCCATCCAGCATGCAGATGACAGGCGCACGCGCCGCCTGCACACCGCTGTGGATCGCCGCAGACTGTCCGCCCTGACGATCATGCCGGACGAGCCGCAGCATCGGGTAACGATCGCCAAGCGCCAGCACCGCATCGACCGTGCCGTCGGAAGATGCATCGTCCACCACCACGATCTCGAAGGCGCCGACAGGCAGGCAGGCGGCAAAAATCTCCGCCACGAGCGTTTCCACACTCGCTTGCTCATTGTGCATGGGCACGACAACGGCGAAATCCGGCCTCGGTTTCACGCTGGCTCCGTCATATCCGTCCGCACTCAGTCCGCAGACATCATTGATAGTGGCGAGAGAAGGAGCGCGGAAAGCTTGCATGAACATGAACAGCCGTTGAACTTCACTCGATATGCGCCCGTTCTATTGCAGTTTTATTACGGGAAACGCGTCAGTGGCGGCCGGCTATTTTTTCACGGCATGCGGGAAACAATCGTACAATTCCCAGCACTTTTAACGCGGCCGTAAACAATTTTTGCCACGGTATGGCCACGTTTTTTGGGGGGAGGAAACAGGATGCCGGGTGTAAATCCGACTGCTGTCAAAGCTAAATCATTGTCGATAAAGGCCAAATTTGCAGCGCTCGTCACGGGCGCAACGCTGGTTTCATGTCTTTCCGTGGGGCTGTTGTCCTATGAGATGGGGAAGTCTGGACTGATCGACGCCAGCGAAATCAGGCTCGAAACGGTTGCAGGCAACCAGTCCAAGCAGCTTGATGCCTATACTTTGCGCGTCGAACAGAGCATTTCCGAACTGTCGCAGAACGCCGCGGTCGCACAGGCGCTGGAAACGATGACCACCGTTGTGCCGACGGAAAGGGATGCGATCATCCAGGCTTTCCGGCGCGAGGGCGTCTCCGAAGAGGAGCGCGCCTCCTTCAATGGCGAAGGCCTGCGACTGCTTTACGCCATTCGCCACGCCACCATCAACGCCGCCATCGCCAGCGTCTGGCGCAACACCCGTGTCAGCGACATCTATGTGATCGACAAGACCGGCCTCATTATTTACACCGTAACCAAGGGGAAGAACTTCCTCACCAGCGTGACGGAACCGCAGAACGCCGCGATCAAGGACCTGTTCGACCGCATCGAAGCCGGCAAGGACGGCGTCGTCAGCACCACAGGTTTCACTGGCGGCGAAAATGATTCGGCCATGATCGGCATGCCGCTCGCCGTCTCCAACTGGGGCCAGCTCCAGCGCAAGGGCGCCGTCATCATGCGCATCGCCGCTGATCGCATCGGCGCGGTGGTGACGCCCGAGGAAACCGGCAAGACCATCGATGACGCCGTTCTCCTGAGCGCCGACGGCAAACGTCGGGCCGGCGTACTGTCGGGCGGTGCTGACGCTGCGGTTTCCGAAAGCCTCGCCGCCCTTTCCAACGCAAACAACGCCGGAACGGTGATGGCGCAGACACCTGCGGGCAACATCTTCTATGCCTATCGTCCGGTCTCCGTCTTCGGCCAGAAACATCTTTTGGCCATCGGCCAGCAGGAAAGCAAGGTTCTCGCCGCCGCCAACGATCTCGCCTTCTGGGCAACGGTTGCGACGCTGGCTGTGCTTGCGATCATGACGCTGATCGGCATTTTCGTTTCCGCAAGCCTCACCAAGCCGCTGACCGGCCTTGCGGGGCTGATGGAGCGCCTGAACGGCGGTGAAAACAACATCGAGATCAAGGCCGTTTCCCGTGGCGACGAGATCGGCACCATGGCGCGCGCGCTGGAATCCTTCCGTCAGGGCATTCTGGACAAGCAGCGCATGGAAGCCGAATCCCATCGCAAGAGCGAAGAACTGGACGAAGAACGCGCCCAGCGGGAAATGGAAAAGGCAAGAAGCGCGAAAGAACTGGAAGAGGCTGTCGACGCACTCGCCACCGGTCTTGCCAATCTCGCGGCCGGCAGGCTCGATCTCCGCATCGACAAGTCCTTCGTGCCGTCGCTCGATCATCTGCGCATCGACTTCAACAACTCCATGGCGGGCCTGGAAGCGACCATCTCCAACATCGGCGAAAGCGCCAATGCCATCCGCTCCGGCTCCGGCGAACTGAAAAGCGCATCGGAAGACCTGTCGCGGCGCACCGAACGCCAGGCCGCAGCCCTTGAGGAAGCGGCAGCGGCACTCGGAGACATGACGCAGGCCGTCAATCTCTCGCTGTCGCGCTGCAATGTCGCGGTCGAGGCGACGGCGGGCACGATGCAGGATGCGCACAAGTCCACGGCTGTCGTTAAAGAAGCGATCGTGGCGATGGAACGCATCGAAACCTCGTCCGCCAAGATCCGCCAGATCATAGATGTCATCGACCAGATCGCCTTCCAGACCAATCTGCTGGCGCTGAATGCCGGTGTGGAAGCCGCCCGCGCCGGCGAAGCCGGCAAGGGCTTTGCCGTTGTGGCGCAGGAAGTTCGCGAGCTTGCCCAGAAATCGGCAGCCGCCGCCCGGGACATCACGACGCTGATCGCCACCTCGGCGGGCGATGTGGAAAGCGGCGTGGCGCTGGTGCTGAAGACGGGTGAAAGCCTCGAGCAGATCCAGAAACGCATCCAGTCAGTCAACGACCAGATCGGCGAGATCGCCACCGCATCACGCGAACAGTCCGGCCGCCTCAGCGAAATCAATGCCTCCGTCAACGAACTCGACCATGTAACGCAGCAGAACGCGGCCATGGTGGAGGAAACGACGGCCGCCGCTTTCTCGCTATCCAGCGAGGCGGACGGCCTGACCGAACAGGTGGGGCAGTTCTCGGTCGGCGGCCTCCGCCAACGGGACCAGCGTTACGCGGCATAAACCGCAACGAAAAAAGGCCGGAGGCGAAACCTCCGGCCTTTCTGTTTGAAGCCGGGCTCCCAGGAGCCGAAGCCCCTGGGAACACGCCGGCGATCTGGCACCGCAGCCCCTCGCCGGCTTCCGGGGAGGACCTCAGAAGAAACCGACCTTGTTCGGGCTGTAGGACACGAGCAGGTTCTTGGTCTGCTGGTAATGATCGAGCATCATCTTGTGGGTCTCGCGACCGATGCCCGACTGCTTGTAGCCGCCAAAGGCAGCGCCTGCCGGATAGACGTGATAGCAATTCGTCCACACGCGGCCCGCTTCGATGCCCCGGCCGGCCCGATAGGCAATGTTGGTATCGCGGCTCCAGACGCCTGCGCCCAGACCGTAAACCGTGTCATTGGCGATTTCGAGCGCCTCTTCCAACGTCTTGAAGGTTGTGACGGAAACGACCGGGCCGAAGATTTCCTCCTGGAAAATCCGCATCTTGTTGTTGCCTTCGAAGACGGTCGGCTGGATGTAATAGCCATCCTTCAGATCGCCCGTCAGCGTCTTGCGGTCGCCGCCGGTCAGAACCTTGGCGCCTTCCTTCTTGCCGATCTCCAGATAGCCCATGATCTTGTCGAACTGTTCCTGCGAGGCCTGCGCGCCCAGCATGGTCGACGGATTGAGCGGATCGTCCTGGCTGATCGCCTGAACGCGCTTGATCGCCTTTTCCATGAAGCGGTCATAGATCGATTCATGCACCAGCGCACGCGACGGGCATGTGCAGACCTCACCCTGATTGAGCGCGAAGAAGGCGAAACCTTCGAGCGCCTTGTCGAGGAAGGCATCGTCCTCGTTCATCACATCGGCGAAAAAGATGTTCGGCGACTTGCCGCCCAGCTCCAGCGTGATGTTGGTGACGTTGTCGGCCGCATAACGCATGATTTCCTTGCCGACCGAGGTGGAGCCGGTAAAGGCGATCTTGGCGATGCGGTTGCTCTGCGCCAGCGGCTTGCCGGCTTCGAGGCCCGTGCCGTTGACGATGTTGAGGACGCCGGGCGGCAGCAGGTCTTCGATCAGTTCCATGACGATGAGAATCGAGGCCGGTGTCTGTTCGGCAGGTTTCAGCACCACGCAATTGCCGGCGGCAAGCGCCGGTGCAAGCTTCCACGCGGCCATCAGGATCGGGAAGTTCCACGGAATGATCTGGCCGACGACGCCGAGCGGCTCATGGAAGTGATAGGCGACCGTATCGTTGTCGATTTCGCCGATCGTGCCTTCCTGGGCGCGGATGCAGCCCGCGAAATAACGGAAATGGTCGATGGCGAGCGGAATATCCGCATTGGTGGTTTCGCGCAGCGGCTTGCCGTTATCCCAGGTTTCGGCACGGGCGATGAGATCGAGATTGTCCTCGATCCGCTGGGCGATCTTGAGCAGGATGTTGGAGCGCTCCGTCACGCTCGTCTTGCCCCATTTGTCGCGGGCCTTGTGGGCCGCGTCGAGCGCGAACTCGATGTCGGCTGCATCCGAACGCGGCACTTCGCAGATCTTGTGGCCGGTCACCGGCGAGAGATTGTCCATGTAGCGGCCGGATTTCGGCTCCACCCATTTGCCGCCGATGTAATTGCCGTATTTCAGCTTGAAGGGCGCTTCGCCCGCTTTCTGCTGAACCTGAATGTTCATGATTTCATCCTCCCTGATGAAAACGATCCGCATCGGACCGCATGGGAGGAAGGTGGGCCTAGATGGCGCGGTTCGGTAGAGGGGCGACGCGGTTCCGCAGCGCACATTGTCTCACATCTGCGACAAAGGCGCCTCGATCCGGCATGATTGTCCGGGTCGCCCCCGCACGCACCTCAATGCACGTCGAATTTCTTCATCTTGCGGTGAAGCGTGGCGCGGCTGATGCCGAGCAGCGAAGCGGCTTGCGTGACATTGCCGTTGGTGCGCGACAATACGCGGCGAAGTGCTGAACGTTCCGCTTCGGCGAGGTCGGAGCCGCCATCGTGGCGCTGCTCCTGAAGAACATCGGCGGCGGGCAGACCCTGCGCGATGCGGGCATCGTCCAGCTTCAGCGCAAGGCGTGCGGCACGGGTCGCGCCCAGCACGAGATCGTCCTGATCCACGGCGAGCAGCGACAGCGCCGCTCCGAACCCGCTCGGCACGACGACGATGCGCGCACCCGGAAAGGCACGGCGGAACAGATTACCCTCGATGCGCTGTGCCGCATCCTTCACCGCCTGGGTGACGAAGGAGAAAGTCATCTCGTTGATGTCGTCGCGGCAGGTGGAAATATCGAGCGCGCCGGTCACCCGGCCGGTATGATCGCGAATGGGAGCCGTGGTGCAGCAGAGTTCGGTATTCGACGTGAAGAAATGCTGATCGCGGTAGACCACCACCGAGCGCTCATCCACCAGCGCCGTGCCGATACCGTTGGTGCCCACGCTTTCTTCGCTCCAGACCGCCCCGGACCAGAGGCCAAGCGCCCGGAAATCACGATCATCGCCAGAGGCGCCGCGCCGCTCCAGCGCAACGCCCTGCGCGTCGGTCAAAAGCAGGCAGCAGCCGGATCTGCCGACGCTTTGGAAAATGCGGTCGAGTTCATCCGTGCTTTCGGCAATCAGGCCGGCCGCACTTTCGCGGGCGCGGCGGAACTCATACTCGCTGAGAAAGATCGGCTTGCGGTTTTCCTCCGGTGCAAGATGATGTTTGACCATGCAGCGACGCCAGGAAGCGACAATCGGAGAACTTGCGGCTGCGGAACGATGGCGCGCGGTTTCATACACGCGTTCCGCATGGGCGATGTCTGTCGGCATACGCTCCTCCCAAAGCTTTTCGGCGATGGTGCGCTGGAAGCGGCCATGTTTCAACAAAAAATTTCGCGACCGGCCTTGCCGGGCGCAGCCGCAGGTGCCGCCGGACTATCGGACCGCCTTGAAATAACGCCGGCCGGCGGTCACGTCCGTTTCATCCTCGGCCGAAAGGAACGTATCGTCCACGAGATTGGCGATGGAGGTCAGCGGACCGGGCTTGCCGAAAAAGAAGCCCTGCACCTGCAGGCAACCTTCACGCCGCAGGAACTCGATATGGGCCTTGGTTTCAACGCCTTCCGCAAGCACCGGAATATTGAGGCTGTGCGCCAGAATGAGCGTCGAGCGAACGATCGCCTCCGACTGCACGTTGGTCGACAGGCCATCGATGAAGGCGCGGTCGATCTTGATCTTGTCGAAGGGGAAGCTCTGCAGCGTCGAAAGCGAGGAATAGCCCGTGCCGTAGTCGTCCATGGCGATCTTGACGCCGAGCGACTTGAGTTTGCGGATGGTGACGAGGGCGTGGCGATGGTCGGCGATGATGCTGCCTTCGGTAATTTCCAGCTCGAGCCTCTCCGGCGCAAGTCCCGTTTCGGCAAGAATTCTCTCAACCTTGTCGGGGAAATCATTATCCGCAAGCTGCTGCGGCGCGACGTTAACGGCAATGGCGAGTGACTTTTTCCACCGCGCAGCCTGCGCGCAGGCTTCTCTCAGAACCCATTCGCCCAGTTCGACGATAAAGCCGGTCTGTTCGGCGATCGGAATGAATTCGGTCGGCGAGACCATGCCCCGTTCGGGATGGTTCCAGCGCAAAAGCGCTTCGAAACCGACGATGCTGCCGCTTTTGGTGTCGTTCTGCTGCTGGTAATAAAGCTCGAACTCGTTATTGGCGAGGCCGCTGCGCATGGCGACGGCCAGCACGTTGCGCTCACGCGCGGCCTCGTCCATGGATTTGTCGTAAAAGCATATGGTGTCCGAAGTACCGCTTTTTGCCCGGTACATGGCGACATCCGCCTGGGCCATCAGAGTATCGGCATCGATGGAGCCGGTATTGCGAACCGATATGCCGACGCTTGCGCCAACCGAAAATGTCTGCCCGTTCCATTCCACCGGCTTGCTGATGTGCTCGATCAATCGCTGGGCGAATTCCGCGCCGTCGGCGCGGGTGTAATAGGAATGGGTCATCGCCACGAATTCATCACCTCCCATGCGGGCCAGAAACTCTCCGGTCTTCAGCACGGAACTCGCGCGGTCGGCGATGGCGCGCAGCACGGCGTCGCCTGCCGCATGGCCATGCACGTCATTGATTTCCTTGAAACGGTCGAGATCAATGGAAAGGAGCGCGGTGTGTGCGCCCAGCGAGACATGGCGTGTGCGGCGATTGAGATGCTCGATGAATGCCGCCCGGTTGGGAATACCAGTCAGCGGATCGTGCAACGAAAGATGGCGATAGCGGGCAACCGCCTGCTGAGTGGACTGCGCATCGATGACATAAGTGGAGAGCCCGAGCGCCAGAAGCAGAAGCGTCACCGCAATGGCGCCTCCGCCCATGATGGCCGGCGGCAGCAGGTTTTCCGGAATGACGATGCGCGGGTCGAAGGCGAAGGACATCGACGCCATGCCGGTATAATGCATCGAGGCAATGGCGAGGATGAGAAACGCCACCGCGCTATACTGGCAGAAACGGTTAACAGGCCGGGCAACGCGATTGACCGCAATGGCGCCCAGCACAGCTCCCAATATCAGCGAGGCGATGACATAGGCCTGATCCCAGAAAATCATGCCCTGAACATTATAGGCGGCCATACCCGTATAATGCATTGCCGCAATGCCGAGGCCGAGGACCACGCCACCGGCTTCCACCAGCACGCTGCGCCCGCCATAGGCGGAAATGCCGAGGCCGGCAGTCGTTGTGGTAATGGCAATCAGAAGCGACAGCCCGGTCAGATAGGGATCGTATCCCACATCGCCCGCCGCGACATAGCCCAGCATCGCCACGAAATGGGTGGTCCATATCGCCGCCCCGCCATTGACGCCCGCCAGAAACAGCCAGTTGACCTTCTGCACGCCCGTCGCCAGACGTGCTTTCGAAAAAAGGCGCATCGACACGAAACTGCCCAGCATGCAGACGAAGACCGCTGCGGCGGTGTATCGATAGTCGTGATCGATGGTGAGGCACTGGAGAACTTTGAGCATTGTCATCTACGCAATTGGAATTTTGCATAGCCTTATCATTCGCCAAGTTTTCACCCGGTTTATGTGCATGGATAAGCATATATTAAAGGTTGCAACAACCGAGTGAATTAGCGAGAACTAATAAAATTACAAAGCGGCACCCGTCAAAAACGGGCCGCTCTTGTCTTTATGCACCGTTTGTATTATAGCGCCCGCACCCGTGTAGACACCCTTGGAGGCAACGCGGGCGGGATGGCCTCTGGCCTCTCCGGTTCAGGCCGCTTCATTCGGCGTGAACTCTCCATATAACCTCGAAAGGAATTGCCATGAGCAAAGAATCGTATGAGCTCAAGGCCGAGGCGCGCGAACGAGTTGGTAAGGGGTCCTCTCGTGAACTTCGCCGCAACGGTTTGATTCCCGCTGTCATCTATGGTGACAAGCAGGCCCCCATTTCCATCGCGCTCTCGACCAACGAAGTCACCAAGCGTATCCACGCTGGCGGTTTCATGACGACGGTTGCGACCATCGACGTCGACGGCAAGAAGATCAAGGTTCTCCCGAAGGACTACCAGCTTGATCCGGTCCGCGACTTCACCATGCACGTCGACTTCCTGCGCGTTTCGGGCAACACGCTCGTCAACGTCGAAGTTCCGGTTCACTTCGTCAACGAAGAAAAGTCGGACATCAAGATCGGCGGCGTTCTGAACATCGTTCGCCACACGGTGGAATTCCACTGCCCGGCCAACGACATTCCGGAATTCATCACGGTCGATCTCGCTGGTCTGAAGATCGGCGACAACGTTCACATTTCGAATGTGAAGCTGCCGAAGAACATCACGCCGGTTATCGCCGACCGTGACTTCACGATCGCGACGATCGTTGCTCCGGCCGCTGGCGTTGCAGAAGAAACGACCGAAGAAGCTTCCGAGGAATAATCGGCGGCCGCAAGGCCGACAGCTTTGAACAATAAGGCCCGTTCCGTTTTCGGAACGGGCCTTTTAGTTTTTATGAACTTTAAAACCAGAAAGCTTGCCATCCTCACCTGATACGCAACCCGTTTCAGTGTCGATTAACACTTCCATGAAACGATACCCTCGCGCTGTCGCGGAACACCGGCCGGGCTGAGGAAATGCGTGGGAAAACAGGCTTTTGCCGAAAACCCTCGCAAAACCCTCCGGGCGGAGGAAACGGGCGCAGCAAGTCTGGGGCAAAGGGTAGCTGCAATCGAACATGGCTCATTCCGTCGAAAGTCGCTTTATCGCGATTGTTTCCGGCGCACTTCTTACAGTGGTCGCCCCGCTCTTCACGCTTTTGCTGACGCTCTCCTACCACGAAGCCATTCGCAGCCAGCGTAACCACCTTGAGATTCTGCTGTCGACCAATGCGCAGGCGCTTGCCCGGCCCCTGTGGGACCTTGATGACGACACCATAAACCAGATTACCGGCACCCTCATTTCCGACCCCGTGATCAGGATGGTCGAGGTCAGGGATACCTCCGGCCAGCTCGATATCGTCCAGACGGCCGGCAGCGACATCATTCAGGATGCCGCCTCGACGACGCGCGAAGTGACCTACAAGACCACGAAGGGCTCCGTCACGGTCGGGCAACTGACGATCTATTACGACAATGTCAGCCTTCTGACCTCTTTGAGCCGCACCGAACTGGCCTTCATCACGATTTTCATACTCGCCGTCCTCACCATCGTTCTTGCCGCCATCGCCGGCAACCGTTTCATGGTCATCCGCCCGCTGATGCGGCTCGCGGCCGCCATCGAGGCGACGCGGCGTCTCGGCTCGCGCCACCACGTCGACTGGCGCTCGAAGGACGAAATCGGCCGGCTGGCGAAAAGCTTCAACGAAATGCAGACCCAGCTCGAAAAGGAAGAGCTGGAGATCAAGAATGCGCATGAGCGCAAGACGGAAATCTACAACCGCACGCCCGCCATGCTGTTTTCGCTCGACAGGCACGACCGCATTGCCGCCGTCAGTGACTATTGGGTGCAGGCGACCGGTTACGACCGCACCCGGATACTCGGCCTGAATTTCGCCGACCTCATCCATCCCGATGACCGGCTTCTGTTCCAGCAGCGCAAGACGGCTCATCCCCTGCCCGATGCCTCACATAGCGGCATTACGGTCCGCTTCCATTGTATGGATGGCAGCGTCATGGATGCGCTCATCCTCGAAAAGGCCCTTGATTCCGGCGATGCGGCCCATCAGAGCACCTGCCTCTGCGTCATGACGGACGTGACCGAACTGCGCCAGTCGGAAAAGCGCAACCGCCAGCAGGCCATTTCCGACCACCTGACCGGCCTTTTCAACCGCCAGGGCTTCGAGGCCATTCTCGACCTGCAAATCCGCGATGCGGACCGCAACGGCAGCGAGCTGGCCTGTCTGTTCATCGACCTCGACCGGTTCAAGGCGATCAACGACAATCTCGGCCATGCTGCGGGCGACGCCGTTCTCAAACAGTTCACGTTGAAGCTCGAACCGCTGCTGACACCGCTGGACAGCGCATCGCGGCTGGGCGGCGACGAATTCGCCATCCTTCTGGCCGGTGACAAGGTGGAAGAGCGCGCCCTGCAATTCTGCGAGCGCATCTGCGCCATGCTCGACACGCCCTTCGACATCGAAAGCAACAGCATCCGCCTCAGCGCCAGCATCGGCATGGCGGTCTATCCCCTGCACGCCGCCAGCGCCTCCGAGCTTTTGCAGAATGCCGACATGGCCATGTATACCCGCAAGCGCACGGGCAAGAACGGCTCGCAGGTTTTCGACAGTTCGATCATGGACCGTGCGCGCGAACATGCGGAGCTGGAACGGGATATCGCGCAGGCGCTTTCCGAAGACTGGTTCGAGGCCTATTTCCAGCCGATTCAAGACCTCGCCACCGGCCAGACGGCGGGTTTCGAGGCGCTGCTGCGTCTCAACCACCCGGACAAGGGCCTGCTTTCCCCGGCCACAATCGTCAGCCTTGCGGAAGAAAACGGCACTATCCACCGCATCGGCAATGTCATTCTCGATCAGTCGATCGCCAATCTCGCCCGGCTGTCGCGCCTGCCGGGCATGGAACAGACCTATGTGGCGGTGAATTTCTCGCCCCTGCAATTCGAACCGGGATTGCCGACGCGCATCGCCGGCGTTCTGCACCGCCATGGCATTCTTCCCAGACGGCTGGTCATCGAGATCACCGAAGCCGTTATCATGAAGGACGATCCGCAGGTCCGGGCGATCCTCAATGCCATCCACCAGCTCGGCTGCCGCATCGCGCTGGATGATTTCGGCACGGGTTATTCCTCGCTTAGCTATCTCAGCCGTTTTCCGGTCGATATCGTCAAGATCGACCAGTCCTTCACCCGCTCGATCTGCGACGATAGGATGGACATCAGGCAGCGCAATCGCATGCTGGTCGAAGGCATCGCGGCCATCTCGCACAAGATGAACTGCGCCGTCATTGCCGAGGGCGTCGAGACGGAAGAACAGAAGGCGCTTCTAAGCGATATAGGCGCGGATTTCGGGCAGGGTTATTTCTTCGCGCGTCCGCAGCCGGTCGAAAGGCTTATCTCCTCACTCGACACGGCGTCCGGGCAAAACCGCGCCGCTGCGCGGCAAGCATGAACCGGCAGGGGGCAGCCATGGGATTGATCCGCTTTTGCCTGATCTTTCTTGCACTCGCCGCTCCGGCCAGCGCGGCCAAGCTCTTCCTGACCACCGAGGTCTATCCGCCCTATAATCTGCAGGCCAGCGACGGCAGCGTGCGGGGTGTCTATTTCGAACAGCTCAGAACCGTGCTCGAAGACACCGGCACCAGTTACGAGGTCGCCGTCATGCCCTGGGCGCGGGCGATCGCACTGGCCAGAACGCAGGCCATGCACTGCGTCTTCGCCGCCGCGAGAACACCGGAGCGGGAAAAACAGTTCAAATGGGTCACGCCGATCCATATCGACCGCAACATTCTCGTGGCGCGCCGCAACGCGAATATCGAAGCCTCCAGCCTTGAGGAAGCCAAGAAATATCGGGTGGGAACCCAGCGTGGAGATTACACCGAAGCGCTTCTGGAAAAGCTCGGTTTCCCGCAGGTGGATGTCGGCGCAGATTTCGAGATCACGCTTCACAAGCTCAAGGCCGGCCGCATCGACCTGATGCCCATGTCTGAAAGCACCTTCAAAAGCCTGCCCGCCGACACGTTCAGCGAAGTGATAACTCTCTCGCGGCAGCAGCTTGGGCTTGCCTGCAACAAAAGCGTGCCCGACGAGGTCATCGCGAAATTACAGGCCCGGCTGGACAGGCTGATCGCCGATGGAACGCAGCAGCGAATATTCGACCGCTACAATCTCGTCAGCCCCTGAGCCCATCCGAAACTCCATAAAAAGATTGACAGCCGGCGGTTTTCGGGGTGGTGACAACAGCATCATCAGGCAAAACGCGGACATGCCCCATGAAGATCATCGCAGGACTTGGTAATCCCGGCGCGCAATATGCGGGAAACCGTCACAATATCGGCTTCATGGCCGTCGATGCGCTGCAGCGCCTGCCGTCCTTTGCGCCCTGGTCGAGAAAATTCAAGGCGGAGATTTCCGAAGGCGAGATCGGCGGCGAAAAGGTCCTGCTGATGAAGCCGCTGACCTATATGAACCTTTCGGGTGAGTCCGTCGGCGAAGCCATGCGCTTCTTCAAGCTTGCGCCGGCAGACATCATCGCCATCCACGACGAACTGGATTTGCCGGCCGGCCGCGCCCGCATCAAGATCGGCGGCGGCCATGGCGGTCACAACGGCCTGAAATCGCTCGACGCCCATTGCGGCAAGGACTATCGCCGCCTGCGTCTCGGCATCGGCCATCCCGGTGACAAGGAGCGGGTGCACGGCCACGTGCTCGGCGATTTCGCCAAGGCAGACCGGGTCTGGCTCGATCCGCTTCTGGACGCCATTGCCGACAATGCCGCCATGCTGGTGAAAGCCGAGGATTCGCAGCTGATGAACAAGCTGGCGCTCACCGCGGGCACCAACCCGGAAGCCGAAAAGCCGGCCAAGGCAGCCAAACCCGCCGCACAGTCCCATATCCATCAGGCACGCAACAGCGCCCAGCCGAAAAAGCTGCCGGAAACCGGCCCGATGGCCGAAATGCTGAAACGCATGTTCAGCAAGAAGGACTAGATCGCGGATGTCTTCCGAGCCCATCGTCCTGCGGGCAGCCGGAGCCGGCGACCTGGCCGGATTGCTTCACCTTTACCGGGCGCTCAATCCGTCCGACCCTGAAATGATGGCAGAAGAAGCGAACACGGCTTTCGCAGCCATGCTCGCCCAGCCGGGCCTGACCGTGTTTCTTGCGACCGAAGGCGAAGAAGCGGTCGCCACCGCCACGCTACAGATCGTTCCGAACCTGACGCGCGCCGCCCGCCCCTATGCCCTTATCGAAAACGTGGTGACGCTGGAAAACCGTCGCGGCCGCGGATATGGCCGCGCGGTGGTGCGCCATGCCGTCGAGGCGGCTTTTGCGGCGAACTGCTACAAGGTGATGCTACTGACCGGGCGACAACGCCCGGAGGTCCACGCCTTTTATGAAAGCTGCGGTTTCGTGCAGAACAAGACGGGCTTTCAGATCCGGCAGGATTAACGCTTACTCCTCCGGCTCGGTGGTGAACATCAGCGGAAAACCCGCTTCCTTGCCGAGATCGGTCGCTTCCTTGGCCTTGGTCTCGGCAATATCGCGCTCGCAGACAACGACGACCGCGCTGCCGAAGCGGTGCGCCGTCATCATCACCCGGTGGCCGGTTTCCTCGCTCATGCGGAAGACGGCTTTCAACACCATCGTAACGAACTCACGCGGCGTATAGTCGTCATTCAGCAGAATGACCTTGTAGAGCTTCGGCCGCTCCAGCTTCGGTTTGACTTTCGGTTTCGGCTTGAGATCGACAGGACTGTCACTCATCATGGTCGCTCGTGCCTGTCGCTCATCGCGGTAGTTCATGGGAAAACCCCGTTGATGACGAAAGATCGATCGCTTGACCGGCTTATATTGCGCCGCAACCGCAGCATCGGCAACCCTGCCCGAAATTCAGCACCATTAAAGGGGCTTTGCCCGCACAAATCGGCCCGCGGGCTTGACCTTGCCCTGCCCTTTCCGCAAAAGGCTCCTCAACGAATTCTTTCAAACGGACAGGTTTCAAGCCATGGGCTTCAAATGCGGTATCGTTGGATTGCCAAATGTCGGCAAGTCCACTCTCTTCAACGCGCTGACGAAAACGGCAGCGGCGCAGGCGGCCAACTATCCCTTCTGCACCATCGAGCCGAACACCGGCGAAGTGGCGGTTCCGGATGCGCGCATGAAAATCCTCGCCGACATTGCCGGCTCGAAGGAAATCATCCCCACCCGCATCTCCTTCGTGGATATTGCCGGCCTGGTGCGCGGCGCATCGAAGGGCGAAGGCCTCGGCAACCAGTTCCTCGCCAATATCCGCGAAGTGGACGCCGTGGTTCACGTTCTGCGCTGCTTCGAAGATGACGACATCACCCACGTCGAAGGCCGCATCAACCCCGTGGCCGATGCCGAAACCATCGAGACCGAGCTGATGCTTTCCGATCTCGAAAGCCTTGAGCGCCGCACGGAACAGACCCGCAAGCGCGCCACCGGCAAGGATAAGGAATCGCTGGCGCAGTTGCCGCTGATGGAAGCCTCGCTGAAGCTCCTGAACGAAGGCAAGCCGGTCCGCACCCTGCTCTCCACGCTGGATGCCGAAGAACTGCGCATCCTTCAGGGCCTCAACCTCCTGACCGCGCATCCGGTCCTCTACGTCTGCAACGTCGCCGAAGGCGACGCCGTCGACGGCAACGAACATACCAAGGCCGTTGCCGAAATGGCGAACGCCCAGGGTGCGGAATCCGTCGTCATCTCCGCGGCGATCGAATCCGAAGTCGCACAGCTTCCCGATGAAGAGGCGAAGGAATTCCTCTCCGCCCTCGGGCTCGAGGAAGCAGGCCTCGACCGCCTGATCCGCGCCGGCTACAAGCTGCTCGATCTCATCACCTATTTCACCGTCGGCCCGAAGGAATGCCGCGCCTGGACCATCGAGCGCGGCACCAAGGCCCCGCAGGCCGCCGGCGTCATCCACTCCGATTTCGAACGCGGCTTCATCCGTGCCAACACCATCGCTTACAACGACTATGTCGCCTTCAAGGGCGAAGTCGGCGCGAAGGAAGCCGGCAAGGCTCGCGACGAAGGCAAGGAATATGTGGTTCAGGACGGCGACGTCATCCACTTCCGCTTCAATACCTGATCCGGCCTTTGGCGACCTCGATAGGGTCGCTGAGAGGGGTAGCCGAACATTGCGGCACGGTTTCTTCTCCCCGCCGGGGAGAAGGTGGCCCGAAGGGTCGGATGAGGGGGCTAGCTCTGGGTTTATCTCTACCCTCGCCCCCTCATCCCGCTGCCGCGACCTTCTCCCCCTCGGGGAGAAGAAACACGTGGCTCCCCGCTCGCCCCATTCCTCTGCATTGCATCCTCGATTTGACCTTTACGTAAAGGGAAAAATCATTTTAGATGCCGTCGATATTGACTGTGCGAAGGGAGGAAACCATGACGCCGGTCGCGACATATGCCTATGAGGATTTTTCCGTCGGTCGGGAATTTCCTTTGGGCCCGCAATCGATCTCCGCAGAGCAGATCATCGCCTTCGCCAGCGAATTCGACCCACAGCCGATGCATCTTTCCGAAGAGGCTGGCCGCCAGAGCATTCTCGGCGGCCTGGCGGCTTCCGGCTGGCACACCTGCAGCCTGCTGATGCGGATGATGGCGGACAGCTACATCTCGAACTCGACCTCGCAGGGCAGCCCCGGCATCGATTTCGTCGACTGGAAAAAGCCGGTTCTGGCGGGCGATACGCTTGTCGGAAAATCCATCGTGCTGGAACAGCGGCCCTCCGCGTCGCGCCCCGGCATCGGCCTCGTGAAATTACGCCACGAGCTTTATAACCAGCACGGCGTTCTGGTGTCGCACGGGGAAAACACCGTGATGTTCCTGATGCGCGGCAATGGAGGCGTTGCAGCATGAAACTGGCAGAACTTTCTCCCATCGGCGAACGCGTCACCCTCGACACGCTGCATTTTTCCGCCGAAGACATCATCCGTTTCGCGCGCGATTTCGATCCGCAGCCCTTTCATCTCGACGCGGAAGCCGCAAAGAACAGCGTTTTCGGCGCTCTCTGCGCTTCCGGCTGGCACACCGGCGCAGGCTGGATGAAATGCTTCCTCTCTCACTGGGCCAAAGAGGTAAAAAGGTTGAAGCTACGGGGCCTTGAGCCGCCCAAACTCGGCCCCTCCCCCGGTTTTCGCGAACTCAAATGGAAAAAGCCCGTCTTTGCCGGAGACGATGTCACCTATTTCGTGACCCTGCTCGACACCCGAGCGCTGGAATCCAGAGCCGGCGTCTGGCTGAACACCACATTCAACGAGGGCGTCAACCAGTCGGGAGAAACGGTGCTGACCTTCCAGAGTGGGGTTCTGGAATTCGAATAGCAAAGCGTCGGGGCAATAGCGTCACCATTGCCCCGTTACCATCTCAGTGGCCGGAAAATTCCACCAGCGTGCGCACCTCGACACCGAGGTCTTCCAGCTTCTTGCGGCCACCGAGATCGGGCAGGTCGATAACGAAACAGGCGGAAACGATTTCCGCACCCATCTGCCGCAGCAGCTTGACCGCACCTTCGGCAGTGCCGCCGGTGGCGATCAGATCATCGACCAGAATGACCTTTTCGCCCGGCTGGACCGCATCCACATGCATTTCCATTTCGTCGACGCCGTATTCAAGGCTGTAGGCGACACGGACGGTGGTGTGCGGCAGCTTGCCCTTCTTGCGGATCGGCACGAAACCGGCAGATAGCTGATGCGCCACCGCACCGCCCAGAATGAAGCCGCGTGCTTCCATGCCGGCGATCTTGTCGATCTTCGTTCCAGCATAGGGCTGCACGAGTTCGTCCACGGCACGGCGAAAAGCGCGGGGGTTGCCGAGCAGTGTCGTGATATCTCGGAAGATGATGCCCGGCTTCGGATAGTCGGGAATGGAACGGATGGCAGCGGAAAGCTCCGAAGCGATAACGGTCATGGTATTTCCAGTTGAGATAAGGGAAATGGATCAGAAGGTTCGGACCACCCTATCAACTTGACGGCTGCGGACCAACTAAAAAGGGCCGGCGCTCATTCCGCCGGCGACATTCCCTCGATCCGCGCCCAGACCGGGCAGACATCCTCGAAGGAATGCGACAGGGGCCGCAGCGCCTCATCGTCCCTGTCATCGAAACTTCCAAAGACCAGCGCAACCGTCGGCGCGTCGTCGATGGCGCCAAGCGTGCTGCCGCAGATCGGGCAGAAGGCCCGGCTGGAGTAATCGGAGGATCGGAAAGTCGAAGGCGCGCCGCCCTCTCCCGTCCATGTCACCGCATCCTTCTCGAACTCCACCCAGGCAAGGCTGGGCGCACCGGAATGCCGCTGGCAGATATCGCAGGAGCAAGTGTGTGGATTACCTGGCTCGCCCTTCGCTTCAAAGCGGATGGAGCCGCACAGGCAGCCGCCGTTACGAATTGTCGTCATTTCCACCATCCCTCCCGGCACATGAAAAGGCCCCCACGGAAGACCGTGGGGGCCAATGGCTGACGGGCATCTTCTGGATGCCGATCAATGTTCCTTGTTGGCGTAGACCGATTTCTTGGTGAGATAGATCAGCGCCGTGAAGATGAACAGGAACACCATGACCATGAAGCCGGTGCGCTTGCGCTCTTCCAGATGCGGTTCTGCCGCCCACATCAGGAACGCAGCAACGTCCTTGGAATATTGGTCCACGGTCTGCGGCGCGCCGTCATCATAGGTCACCTGATCGGCACTGATCGGCGGCGCCATCTTTAAGGAAGTGGCGCTGACGAAGTACGGATTGAAGTGCGTGCCTTCCGACACCTTGTACTCCGAACCATCCGGGTTTTTTATGCCAGCCGGCGGATCCTGATATCCGGTCAGCAGCGCATGGATATAATCCGGGCCGCCCTCCTGGTAACCACCGACGATCGGGATCATGTCGATGATGAATTGCGGAAAACCGCGCTCCACGCCACGCGCCTTGGCGAGCAGCGACATGTCGGGCGGGGCCGCTCCGCCGTTGGCGGCAGCGGCCGCCTCATGGTTGGGGAAAGGCGAAGGGAAATGATCGGAAGGCACGGCCTTGCGATTGTACATTTCACCATCGGCGTTCGGCCCGTCCTGTACCTCATATTCCGCGGCGAAAGCCTTCACCTGCTCCTCCGAATAGCCGAGATCCTCCAGCGTGCGGAAGGAAACGAGGCTCATGGAATGGCAGGCGGAGCAGACTTCCTTATAGACCTTCAGGCCGCGTTGCAGCTGGCCCTTGTCGTATTTGCCGAAGGGTCCGGCAAAGGACCAGCTCTGCTCCTCGGGCTTGATGACCGGGAAGTGATTGCCGGCGATCGCATGCGTGGCCTGGGCGGCGAGATCATGGCTCTCCTCCGCCGCAAAAGCGGCGGCGGAACAGCCAATGGCGGCGAAAAGCGCGATGCTCGTGAGAAGCGTCTTCATTGTCGTCATCCTTCCTTCGCGCTCAGACTTCGGCAGCCGCAGATGCGGCACCTGTCTTGGCGGCGTTCTTTTCGAGAACGGCCTCGGTAATCGAATTCGGAATACGCCGGGGCGTTTCGACCAGACCGAGGATCGGCATGATGACGAGGAAGAAACCGAAGTAATAAAGCGTGCCGAGCTGCGAATAGCCGACATAATTGCCTTTCAGCTCGCCGGTGAGCAGGCCGAGCAGGCCAGTTCCTTCCGCCGGGCGTGAACCCAGCCAGCCGAGCATGATGGCATTGACCACGAACAGCCAGAAGAACATCTTGTACCAGGGACGATAGACGGCGGAACGCACCTTCGACGTATCGAGCCAGGGCAGGAAGAACAGCACGACGATCGCGCCGAACATCACGAGAACGCCGCCCAGCTTGGAATCGATGATCCAGATGTTGAAGGTGATGGCGCGCAGCATGGCGTAGAACGGCAGGAAGTACCATTCCGGAACGATATGCGCCGGCGTCTTCAGCGGGTCGGCCATGATGTAGTTGTCGGGGTGGCCAAGGAAGTTCGGCATGTAGAACACGAACCAGGCATAACCGATCAGGAACACGGAAACACCGAGCGCATCCTTCAGCGTCGCATAGGGTGTGAAGGGAACGGTGTCGGTCTTGCTCTTCACTTCAACACCGGTCGGGTTGGTCTGGCCGGTCACATGCAGCGCCCAGATGTGCAGGATCACGACGCCTGCGATCATGAAGGGCAGCAGATAATGAAGCGCGAAAAAGCGGTTCAGGGTCGGCTGATCAACGGCAAAGCCGCCGAGCAGGAACTGCTGGATCCATTCGCCGATGGCGGGGAACGCGGTGAAGAAGCCGGTGATGACGGTTGCGCCCCAGAAGGACATTTGGCCCCAGGGCAGAACGTAGCCCATGAAGCCCGTCGCCATCATCAGCAGGAAGATCACGCAGCCGAGAATCCAGAGGATTTCGCGCGGCGCCTTGTAGGAGCCGTAATAAAGGCCGCGGGCGATATGCAGGTAAACCGCGATGAAGAAGAACGACGCACCATTGGCATGCATGTAGCGCAGCAGCCAGCCATGGTTGACGTCGCGCATGATCTTTTCGACGGAATTGAAGGCGACCGTCGTTTCGGCCGCATAATGCATGGCCAGCACGACGCCGGTGAGGATTTGCACCAGCAGCATGACGGAAAGCATCGCGCCAAAGGTGTAGGCGTAGTTCAGGTTACGTGGGACAGGATAGGCAACGAAGCTGTCATAGATCATGCGCGGCAAGGGAAGCCGCGAATCGATCCACCTTTCGATGCCGGTGGACGGCTGATAACTGGAATGACCACTCATGAATATCTGTCCCCTTATCCGATCTTGATCACGGTATCGGATGTGAATGCAAATGTCGGGATGGCGAGGTTTTCCGGCGCCGGACCCTTACGTATGCGGCCCGCCGTATCGTAGTGCGAGCCATGGCAGGGACAGAACCACCCGCCGAAATCGCCGGCCTGGCCGAGCGGAACGCAACCGAGATGGGTGCAGGAACCGACCATGACGATCCAGTTTTCCTTGCCCTCGCCAGCGGAGCGGTCGATATCCGTCGCCTGCGCGTCGGCGGCGATGTTGGCATTGCGCGCCACAGGATCCTTCAGATCGCCGAGAGCGACGGCCTTGGCTTCCTCGATTTCCTTCTCCGTGCGGTTGCGGATGAAAATCGGCTTGCCGCGCCACTTCACGGTAAGCGACATGCCCGGCTCGACGGCCGTGACATCCACCTCGATGGAGGCGAGCGCCAGCGTCGATGCATCGGGACGCATCTGGTCGATAAAGGGCCATGCGACGGCGGCGGCACCGACAGCGCCCGCCATTCCCGTCACTAGGTAAAGAAAATCGCGACGGGTCGGTTCACCCGAAGCGTCGTGATTGGTTACGTGCTCGCTCACCGCTACACCATCCTCTGCGCTGTTTTTGCCGTAAATCGCATGAGTCCTCCCGCTATGATTTGATCCAAGACAAACTCCGTCCCATCGTCCTGGTCATTCTCGCGGCATTTGAGAAACCGCGTCATGTGTTTGATCGCAAAATATTGACTGACTTGGCAAGAGCAAAGCACACAAAGCTGCCGTAATTCTGCCGGAGGGGGCCGATTTGGCTCGCATTTTTTCGCCGTCCTTGGCAGGCGGGCAACATTGTGCGCATCCATGCACCATGTTAGGAGACTTCAAGGGAGAGCGCGGAAAGCAGGGATTCGGATGACGGCGAAGCTCTCTTGCATGGTCTCCACGGCAGTGGCTGCCGTTCTTTTCGTCGCCAGCCTGCGTTATGTGACGGATTTCTGGCTTCTCGCCTTCGTCACCAGTTTCCAGCTACACATCGCCATCGTCTGTATCCTGCTTTCATGCCTCGTTTTCTGGCTGACGCGCGACGCGGTTTCCGCGCTCCTCCTCGTCTGGTCGCTTGCGCTCGCCATCCATGCCATTGCCATGCTTCTGGAATTTTCCTCATCCGCCAACCCGGCGCCGGGCGCCAAACCCTTCCGGCTGCTGTCCTTCAACGTGCTGATGGACAATGCCACCAATGCGGATGCAATTGCCGACACGATTCTCGAATCGGGTGCGGATGCCATCTATCTCTTCGAGGCGGCGGCGCTGAAATCGGCCCTGCCACGACTGCAGCAAACCTATCCGCACAGGCTTGGCTGTTACACCGGAACGCCCGGATGCGATCTGGTGATCCTGTCAAAAAGACCGTTGCTGGAAGGCCGTTTCCATAGTCTCAGCGATCTTCGGCGGGATCGGTTCGCCATAGCCCATATCGATCTTGACGGCACGGAACTGACGCTCGCCGCCGGGCATATCACCAAGCCCTATTTCGACGATTATCATCGCGACGAACTCGATGAAGTCAGTGAAATTCTCTTTCGCGTCACCGGGCCGCTCATTCTGGCCGGAGATTTCAATTCGGCCAGCATCGCCCCTGACATGCGCGCTTTCCTCGCCGCCAACGATCTAAAAAAAGCGACCTTCGAACCCGCCACATGGCCGACAGAGGCCGGCCGCTTCGGCATCGCCATCGACCACGTCTTCGCCCGCGAACCGGCGACGCTGATGAAAACCACCCGCCTGCCCGACAGCCTCGGTTCCAATCATTACGGCCTGTTGGCGGATTTCATGATCGGGAAATAGCCGAAGGCCTTATTGCGCCGCTTCGTCCGCTGCAAGAAAACCGCCCGACTGCCGCGCCCAGAGTTCCGAATAAAGTCCGCCCTGCATGACCAGATCGGAATGGCTGCCCTGTTCGACGATGCGCCCCTGGTCCATCACGATCAGCCGGTCGAGAGCGGCAATCGTCGACAGGCGGTGGGCGATGGCCAGCACTGTCTTGCCCTGCATCAACTCATCCAGATTGCTCTGGATCGCCGCCTCCACCTCCGAATCGAGCGCCGACGTCGCCTCATCGAGCACCAGGATCGGTGCGTCCTTCAGCATCACGCGGGCGATTGCGATGCGCTGGCGCTGGCCGCCGGACAATTTCACGCCGCGTTCGCCCACATGCGCGTCGAACCCCTTGCGACCGCGCTGATCCTCGAGCCTGGCGATGAAATCATCCGCCTTGGCTCGCCGCGTCGCCTCCTGCAATTGCGCTTCGGTGGCGTCGGTGCGGCCGAACAGGATATTGTCGCGAATGGAGCGATGCAGCAGCGACGTATCCTGCGTGACCATGCCGATATGGGCGCGCAGCGATTCCTGCGTCACCCTGGCGATATCCTTCCCGTCGATCAGGATGCGGCCTTTTTCGACATCGTAAAAACGCAGGAGCAGATTGACGAGGGTGGATTTTCCCGCCCCGGAGCGTCCGACGATGCCTACCTTCTCGCCCGCTCTGATTTCGAGATTGAGATGGTCGATGACGCCGTTCGCGCGCCCGTAATGGAAGCTGACATTTTCGAAACGGATGCCCGGCTTCTTCACCTCCAGCGCCGTCGCCTCCGGCGCATCGACGAGACCGATCGGCTGCGAAATCAGTTCGGCGGCATTCTGCACCGTGCCGAAATTGCGCATAATGCCGTTGAACTGCGTCATCAGCCGGCCGAGCAGGAAGTTGAGACGCAGCACCAGCGCCAGCGTGAAGGCCACCGCACCGGAACTGATCTTGCCGGAAAGCCACAGATCGATGCAGAGCGCCGCCATGGACGTGATCATCACGCCGGACAACAGCGCCATGGAGGCGCGCACGCCGGTGATGAACCGGGTGAATGTCATGGTCGCATGCTGGAAAATGTCGAAACCCTGCCGCATGTAGCGGTCATTGGCATCATCTCGCCCGAACAGCCGGAGCGTCTGGATATTGCTGTAGGCATCCACCATGCGGCCGGAGAGCATTGAGGCGGCTTCCGCCGTTTCCTTGGAATGGTAGCGGATACGTGGCACGAAATAGCGCGCCAGCAGCGAGAATATCCCCACCCAGACGACGACGACGACCGCAAGCCGCCAGTCCAGCCCGCCAATCAGGAACAGCATGGAAACGGAATAAATGCCGACGAACCACACGCTTTCCATCAGCGAGGTGACGAGATCGCCCGCTGCCTGCCCACCCGACCAGACCTTGGTGACGATGCGGCCGGAAAAATCGTTCTGGAAGAAGGTCAGCGATTGCCGCGCCACATGCATATAGGATTGCCAGCGCACCAGATTGTAAAAACCGGGCGTGATGATCTGCTGATCCACCAGCGCCGTTACCATGGTGACGATAAAACGCACCACGCCGATCAGCACCAGCATGCCCACCAGCTCGCCGCCATGGGCCGCAAGCAGCCCCGCCCAGCCCTCTTCCGGCTTCACGGTAGAGAGAATATCCACCAGCCGCCCGACGAACCAGAACAGCGCCGCCTCGATGGCCGCCGTCAGCCCGCCCAGCACCAGCATGGCTAAAAACGGCGCCTTGGCCTGCGAGATGTAGAACCAGATAAAGGCGAACGTGCTTTCAGGCGGCCGCAAATCGTCCTTGCGGGCGAAGGGCTTTATCCAGTTCTCGAAAAACTCGAAGATGCGGGTAATAACCATGATCCGGATATAGGCGGATTCCCGGAGCGGGAACAGCCGCGAAGGCTTCGGGAAGAGATTATATTTCGGTAACATTCGGGGAATGAAGAAGGGCGGGGAATGTTCCCCGCCCTTAAATCGACCCAGCGATATTTTGCGCATCGGTTGCATCCTCACACCGTCACCCCGGACTTGATCCGGGGTCCAGCGCGATCAAGTCCTTGATCGCAAAAGACGCCTCTCACGGCGCGGACGCGCCGTGGCTGGATGCCGGATCTAGTCCGGCATGACGGAAGAGAGGTTGGCACACATATCATAGGCGAGAGGGCGGGAAACCATGCTTGCCGCCCTCTCGCTTTTCCTTACTCTGCGGCCACTTCCGCCTCATGGTCGGCGATGAAGCCGCCGGACTGGCGCCGCCACAGGTCGGCATAGATACCGCCCATCGCCACCAGTTCCGCATGGCTGCCCGCCTCCACGATCCGGCCCTTCTCGAGAATGATGAGCCGGTCCATTTCGGTCAGTGTCGACAGGCGGTGGGCAATCGCGATTACCGTCTTGCCTTCCATCAGCGAGAACAGGTTTTCCTGGATCGCCGCCTCGACTTCGGAGTCGAGCGCGGAAGTCGCCTCGTCCAGCACCAGAATCGGCGCGTTCTTGAGGAAGACGCGGGCGATTGCGATACGCTGGCGCTGGCCGCCGGAGAGCTTCACGCCGCGTTCGCCCACCTGCGCATCGAGGCCCTGACGGCCATGCATGTCGACAAGCGTTTCGATGAAGTCCCAGGCATTCGCCCGCTTCGCCGCCGCGATCACCTGCTCGTCCGTAGCTTCGGGGTGACCATAAGCGATATTGTCGCGGATCGACCGGTGCAGCAGCGAAGTATCCTGCGTCACGACGCCGATCAGCTCGCGCAGGCTGTCCTGCGACACCTTGGAGATGTCCTGCCCGTCGATGGTGATCCTGCCCGCTTCCAGATCGTAAAAACGCAGAAGCAGGTTCATCAGCGTCGTCTTGCCCGCACCCGAACGCCCGACCAGACCGACCTTTTCGCCCGGTTTTATGTCGAGCGTCAGCCCGTCGATCACGCCCTTGTTCTTGCCGTAGTGGAAACGGACATTGTCATAACGGATCGCGCCCTGCGGTGCGGCAAGCTGAGGCGCCTTCGGAACGTCGACGATATCGTGCGGCTTCGTCATCATCGACATGCCGTCATAGACCGTGCCGATATTTTCGAACAGCGAGGTGACCTCCCACATGATCCACTGCGACATGCCGTTGACGCGCATGGCAAGGCTGATGGCGATTGCGACCGAACCGGCCGTGACCGAACCCTGCATCCAGAAATAAAGACCGAGCGCCGCCGTGGAAAACAGCACCAGGGCGTTGTTGAGGTCAATCAGGATGTTGAAGCCGGAAATCTTGCGCATCTGGCGGTGAACGGTTCCGAGAAACACATTCATGCCCTCACGCGCATATCTTTCCTCGCGCCCCGCATGGGAAAACAGCTTGATCGTCGAGATGTTGGTGTAACTGTCGACGATCCGGCCCGTCATCATCGAGCGCGCATCCGCCTGTTCCTGCGCCAGCCGGCCGAGCTTGGGCACGAAATAAGCGAGGATGGCCATATAGATACCGAGCCAGACCAGCAGCGGAATAACCAGCCGCCAGTCCGCCGCCGCGACCATGAACAGCATCGAGACGACGAAGCTGATCGCATAGACGAAGACGTCGATCACCTTCAGCGCCACTTCGCGGATCGCCAGCGCCGTCTGCATCACCTTGGTGGAAACGCGGCCGGCAAACTCGTTGGCGAAGAAGTTCATGGAATGGCGCAGCAGGAAACGGTGCATCTTCCAGCGCGCAATCATGCCGAAATTGCCGGCAAGCGTCTGGTGCATCGTCATGGTGTGGATCGCGCCCATCAGCGGCAGCACGAAGAGCACCAGCGCCGCCATGCCGATCAGATGCCAGCCCTCATCGGCAAAAAATGTCTCGCGGTTGGCCGTGGACAGCCAGTCGACGATATTGCCAAGGAATTTGTAGAGCATGGCTTCCGCAATCGCGATGCCCATGGACATCAGGCCGAGCAGCAGGAGCCATGGCCATGCGGGCTTCACATAGTGCCACAGGAACGGCAAAAGCTTCTTTGGCGGCACGGAGGGCGCCGAAGAGGGAAAAGGATCGAGGCGTTTTTCAAACCAGCCAAACATAGGCCAAGCTCCGGCAATCAATCGCTCCATCGTGACACGGTGAGCGGACACAAATATGGCTCACGACGGAACGGAAAAGTATTTGGATATGGCCGTGACAGCCACATGACGAATCGAAAAATGGGAAACGCGGGCGAACCGCGGAATAACACCTAAGCCAGCAGCGGCACGACTGGGGCCGGGAGGCGGATGCGAATGTCATTTGGCATGAGAACCTCCCTTGGCTGGTGTTGAAGATATGGCCTTGTAGCGCAAAATTTAGTCAATGACCAGTCGGAAAGACACCGAATACGCGAGAAAACATGCAGGTGCCGCCCAAAGGCGAACGGGCGGAGATGACCCCGCGAGGTCTCCGCCCGTTAAACGATGCGCACGTCGCCCTATTCGGCCGCGGGTAGCCGCCCTGTGTGTCACGCGAATGAACATCCAGCCGGGAACGACGCTTCAAGGGGACTTTTCGCGGCATAGCTGTCGCCCGGCCCCTGCCCGTGATAATCGGACGGGCACGCCAACCGTAGTGAGACGTCCATGCCCGATACCATGCCCGAAATAAGGATCGCCCTTTACCAGCCCGATATTCCCGGCAACACCGGCACCATCCTGCGGCTGGCCGCCTGTCTCGGCCTCGGCGTCGACATCATCGAGCCGGCCGGTTTCGATATTTCCGACCGCAACCTGAAACGGGCGGGCATGGATTATATCGCAGCGGCGGCGCTGACGCGCCATGTCAGCTGGGACCGTTTCGAGGAATGGCGGGCAACCACCGGCCGCCGTCTGGTTCTCGCCTCCACCAAAGCCGCCCTTCCCTATACGAAGATCGCCTACCGCACGGATGACATCCTGCTTTTCGGCCGCGAAAGTGCGGGCGTACCAGACCATGTGCATGAGAAGGCAGAGGTGCGAATCATCATCCCCATGGTGGCGGGACAGCGCTCCATCAACGTCGCCATGTCGGCGGCGATGATCGCCGGCGAGGCTTTGCGTCAGGTGGCATGGGCATAGGCGTCATTTTTAACGCCAATTTTTCGGGCAAATACAAAATTTGACCGTTTTTACTTCAAAACTGTCGCAACCCGGCCTGTACCGAGGGCATCGAGGCTCCTATACTGATTAGCCGGACAATAAAAATCGTGCTCGCCGGAACCATCCGCCGGCGGGTGTGAGGAGACGTCGCATGCAATCCACCATTGTCATCGTCAACCTTCTCGGCGCAGTCGCGCTGCTGCTCTTCGGCCTTGCCCAGGTAAAGGACGGGGTCACCCGTGCCTTCGGCATGAAACTGCGAAGCGTGCTGGCGACCGGCACCCAGAACGGCCCGCGTTCGTTCTTTTCCGGCTTCTTCGCCACCGTCGCGCTGCAAAGCTCGACGGCGACGGCGCTCACCGTCGCCTCCTTTGCTGAACGAGACCTCATCAGGCCACGCATGGCGCAGGTGGTGCTGCTTGGCGCCAATGTCGGCACCGCCGTGACCGCATGGATCGTGGCAGCCGGGGTGGAATGGCTGTCGCCGCTGCTGATCCTTGCCGGCATTATTTTGAAAAAGGGCAGCTCCAATGCCCGGCAGGGCGGCGGAACGGCGCTGATCGGCATCGGCCTCATGCTTCTGTCGCTGCATCTGTTGAGCGGCGCGACAGAACCGATGCGCGCCTCGCCGGCTCTCGGCGTCTTTATCGGCCTGCTTGACGGGGCATGGCCCGTCGCGCTGATCTTTTCCGCCGTGCTCGCCTTCGTTTCGTCTTCCAGCCTTGCCGTCGTGGTGCTTATCCTGTCGCTCGCCGCCACCGGCACGCTTTCCACCGGCCTCATCATCGTGCTCATTCTCGGCGCCAATCTCGGCGGCGCCATTCCGCCGGTGATCGCCACGCTTTCCGGCCCTGCCTCGGCGCGGCGCATCACCATGGGCAACCTTCTGGTGCGCACCATTGGGTGCCTCATCGCCCTGCCGCTCGCCTCCTATGGCGCGGAATTCCTGCAGCAATTGCCGCTTTCGCCGGCAAAATTGCCAGTCGACGCCCATCTGATCTTCAACGTCATTCTGGCGGCGCTGGCCTGGCCCTTCTCCGGCCTGCTGTCAGACCTGATGGCAAGGCTGGTGCCAGGCGATCCGAAAGCCGAAGACGGCCCGAATTTCCTTGACCAGCAGGCGCTGGACATGCCGGTCGTGGCGCTTGCCAACGCCACCCGCGAAGTGCTGGGTGTCGGCGACAGCATCGAGCGCATGCTGATCCGCGCTGAAAACGCCTTCAAGCACAATGATCTCGCACCGCTTCAGGAGGTTTCCCTGCTCGAAAAGAAGGTCGACCGCCGCCAGCAGGAGGTGAAGGTCTATCTGTCGCAACTGGGACGCAAGGGGCTTTCCGACGAAGAAGCCCGCCGTTCGATCGCCATCATCGATTACGCGATCAACCTCGAACATATCGGCGATATCATCGAAAAGGGCATCTGCGAGCAGATCCGCAAGAAGGTGCTGAACAGCTTCAAGTTTTCCGACGACGGTTATGAGGAGCTGAAAACCCTGTTCGACATGACCATCGAGAACCTGCGCGCCGCCCAGAGCATTCTGGTGACCGGCGATTTCGAACTCGCCCGCCGGCTGATGGAAAGCAAGGTTGATATACGCCGGCTCGAAAAACAGTCCTCCAACCGCCATCTGGAGCGGCTGCGCGACGGGCTGGCGGAAAGCATGCAGACCAGCTCTCTGCATCTCGACATGCTGCGCGACCTTAAACGCATCAACGCCCATATCGTCACGGTGGCGCATCCCATTCTGGATGAAAGCGGTGTGCTGATCGAAAGCCGACTGCGTTATGCCGAGCCCCGCGCCTGAAAGCATTTCCGGGGAAATGCGAAAACGCTCTAAACTTCAATCGGCCGAAGGAAGCCGCCGCATGGTGAATTCGATGCGGTCGCCTTCCAGTTGCCGCCAGCTTTCCACTTCCGTCCAGTAGGCCGCTTTCGGAAAGCTGTCGAACCATTCGCGCGCCTTGGCGCGGGCTTCCTCGCGTCCGAGACAGAAGGTCTGCCGCACGAACATGCCATTGCGCGTCTTGTCGTCGCCCGAGCCTTCACGCGCCTTGCGGTGATTGGCGATCCTGCGCTTCAGCCCGTCGAGGGGCGGCGGTCCGGTAAATTTCGTCATGATATTCACCTCTGGCACCTACATCGATAAAGATAGTGCCCGCATGTGAACTTGGCGAGTCGAATTTGTGCGCGGGGCCTGCACCTGCTAGACGCGACAGGGAATCGACTTCACCTAAGGAGAATACGCATGGAACGGCCAATCTTGCCGAAGGGCTTGCCCGACGACATCGAGGACAAGAAGGCCCTTGCCCAAGCCTGGTTCCAGCATCTGCGCGACACCATCGTTAACTCCTTCGAGACCCTCGAAAACGACCTGACCGGCCCTCTTTCCGACCAGGAGCCCGGCCGTTTTGTCCAGAAAGACTGGCTGCGCGACAATGGCGAGGGCGGCGGCGGCAAGATGTCGATGATGGAAGGCCGCGTCTTCGAAAAGGTCGGCGTCCACACCTCCACCGTCTATGGCGAATTCTCGCCGGAATTCCGCAAGCAGATACCGGGTGCGGAAGAAGACCCGCGTTTCTGGGCGTCGGGCCTCTCGCTCATCGCCCATCCCGTCAACCCCAATGTGCCGGCGGTGCACATGAATACCCGCATGGTCGTCACCACCAGCCACTGGTTCGGCGGCGGCGCGGATCTGACGCCGGTGCTGGGGCGCAGACGGACGCAGGAAGACCCGGACAGCCAGCTTTTCCATCGTGCCTTCGAAATCACCTGCAACCGCCATCCGGTTGCCGATTATCCGCGCTACAAGACGTGGTGCGACGAGTATTTCTTCCTCAAGCACCGTAACGAAGCCCGCGGCATCGGCGGCATCTTTTTCGACTGGCTGCACCCGCAGGAGGAAAATGGCGGCTGGGACGCCAATTTCGCCTTCGTGCAGGATGTCGGCCGCGCCTTTAATCTGGTCTATCCGAAAATCGTCCGCGCCAATTTCAACCAGAACTGGACGGAAGAGGACCGCGACGAACAGCTCATCCGCCGCGGCCGCTATGTGGAATTCAACCTGCTTTACGATCGCGGCACGATCTTCGGCCTCAAGACCGGCGGCAACGTCGAATCGATTCTCTCCTCGCTGCCGCCGGTGGTGCGCTGGCCTTAAAAAACCTCACGCAAATTTGACGCTCATCAGCCAATTTGTCGCAAATAGCGCAAATTAGGACTTATGGAAAAATCAAGGCAATGATAGTCTCCTCCCCGCAGACGTACTGGAGGAGCTATCGTCATGATTACTTCGAACAGCATGCCTATCTCTGCTTCCCCCGAGGGAGCGCCACAATCCATCGATACCCCGGAATTGATCGACCGCCTGGCAGCGGAAATGCGCGCCACGGGTGATCGCGAACTGCCGCATTCCTTTTATGTCGAACAGGTAAAACGCTCCCTTGCCGGACAAAAAACGGCACGGCGGGCGGCCAATGACGAAATGCCTCGTACAAAAATTCCGGCAGCCGGCACATCCTCTGTTTTTCAGTGCTGGGCGATGCCCGAATAGGGGCCTGAATAAGGTCGAAGGACGCCGCTCTGGAACATAAGCGGTGAACATTCGTTTCTTGTCGGAGGGACAGCAGGCAATCGAATTGCTGTCCCTCACTCTCGCACATTCTCCCTGTCGAAAATCGATTCCGCTTTTCGACAGGGAGAATGTGCAGACTCAATATGTTAGAGCGTCCTTCATGCGTCCGAAAGGACGCATGGCGCTCTAAAACAGGGAGGCAAGACCATGAGACTGTTTGAATGTGGAACGCTCGTGCCCGGCTGTGCCTGGCACACGCGCGCAGATGACGACGCCGAAGTGGTGCGGCGCACCGTGGAACATATGCGATCGGCGCACGGCGAGACCGTCATCCGCGAGAACATGATCGAAAATATCAAATCCCGCATTCGCGACGAGGCAAATGCGGCCTGAGCCGCGACGCCGCCGTCGCTGACCTCAATTCTCCAGCATATCCTTCAGCCGGGCGGTTAACGCTGCCCGGTCGAGTGAGAAATTGACGTCGACCCACTTTTCCTCGAGGCTTTTCAGCACTTCGCCCACCTTCGGGCCCGCCTCGACGCCCGCCGCCATCACATCAGCGCCGCTCAGCGGAAAGCCCGGTTTGTGAAATTTCTCCGCCCGCGTCAGCAAAGTAGAAAGCCGCGCCACTTTCTGCATGGCCGTGTCGCCAGCCGAAAGATCGGCACGGGCCGAAGCAAGCGCCAGTTTCAGCCGCGTCTTCACGCCCTCGACGCCCTGACGATAGAGCAACCGGTCGAGCGCCGTCTCCTTCAGCTCTGGATCAGCCGCCGGCGCCGAAGCCCAATGGGCAAGATAAGCCGCTTCGGCCTTCGACAGCCGGAGGCGCGCGGAAAGGGCGGCCAGCCTGTCCCTGTCCGGCGGCACGATGGCGGCAAGCCGCAGCATCGGGTCCACCGCCCAGCCGAGAGCCTGCTCCGTCGCCACCAGCCCATGAATGGCGTCGATGCCCCATTTTTCTGTTTCGGGAAGAATTTCCGCCAGAACGCCCGATTGCCGCATCCACAAAAGGGCGCGGGAAGGATCGCGGGCGGAAAGCAGCTTTTTCAGCTCGCTCCACACCCGCTCGGCCGAAAGGGTGCCCAGCTTGTCCTTGGCCCGCGCGCTTGCCCGCAAGCCGTCCGCATCCGGGCGGCCAGAACCATAATGGGCGAAAAAGCGGAAAAACCGGAGAATCCGTAGATAATCTTCCGAAATCCGCATCGCCGCATCGCCGATGAAACGCACAGTGCCGGTCTCGATATCGGGAAGACCATCGATAAGGTCGATGATCTCGCCCTTTTCGTCGGCATAGAGGGCATTGATGGTGAGGTCGCGCCGCTCCGCGTCGGTCTGCCAGTCGGTGCCGAAGGCCACCTGTGCGTGGCGGCCATTGGTTTCGACATCGCGGCGCAACGTCGTCACCTCGAAACCTTCGCCATCGATCACCAGCGTCACCGTGCCGTGTTCGATGCCGGTCGGCACCGCCTTGATGCCTGCCGCCCTGGCCCGCGCAACAACCACGTCAGGGGTGAGCGTCGTCGCCATGTCGACATCGACCACCGGCAGGTCCATCAGCGCATTGCGCACCGCGCCGCCAACGATCCGCACCTCGCCGCCATCGGCATTCAGAAGCGTAAAAATGCGCTTCAGCGCCGGTTTTTCAAACCAGTCCCGCCCGGCAAGGCTGCTCATGAATAAAACCTCTCGTAAATCGTCCTGACGATGCCCGCCGTAATGCCCCAAATGTAGCGTTCGCCATAGGGCATTTCGTAGAAAAACCGCTCCTTCCCCTGAAAGATGCGGCTGCCGCGCCCGTGGTTGGCCGGGTCCATCAGAAAGGACAGCGGCACCTCGAAAACCTCATCCACTTCCGTTGGATTGAGCGTCAGGTCGAAGCCGGGCCGAACGATGGACAGCACCGGCTTGATGCGGAAACCCGTCCCGGAAATATAATCCGGCAGACGCCCGACCGTTTCCACAAAAGACCTGGAAAGGCCGATTTCCTCTTCCGTCTCGCGCAGCGCCGCCTCTTCCGGCGTCCGGTCCTCGGCATCGATGCCGCCGCCCGGAAATGAAATCTGGCCGGAATGTTTGCGCAACGTCGAAGTGCGCTGGGTGAAGATCACCCGCGCATCGTTGCCATCGTCAATGACCGGCACCAGCACGGCGGCGTCCTTCAGCCTGATGCCGTTTCCAGACAGCACCACGCCCGGATTGAGGACATGGTCGCCATTTTCACGCTCGGCCACACCCTCACCTTCCTGCAGTACCCGGCGGCGGAAATCGCTGGCGGTAAAACCTTTGAGTGTTGTTGTCATTGCGAAAGCCGTTCCAGTTCCTTGGCCGGCATCACCGGAAAGATCACCCCGCCCGAGCGCACCGCGAACATCTCAACGCCATCCACCTTAATCACCTCGCCAAGTGCGACGAGATCATACATCACCGCCCGCGACACGAGCGCTTCCAGTCTGCCGCGCACCAGAAGATAGGGCTTCAATTCGCGGTTCTCACCGAAAACCTCGAACCGCAGCGGATGCTCCGGCCCGGCCTCCACCACATCGCCGACATTGGTGCGGAAGGTCAGCAGCGGCTCGCCATCATCCTCACCCGCCGTCAGCTTCATTTCCACGGCGACGAAAGGCGCGTCCACGACGCGGATGCCGACTTTTTCCACAGGAGTTACGAGATAGGTTTTGCCATCCTCATCCTTGCGCAGAACCGTGGAAAACAGCCGCACCAGCGGCGCCCTGCCGATGGGGGTGCCGAGGTAGAACCATGTGCCGTCAGCGCGGATTTCCATGTCGAGATCGCCGCAAAAAGGCGGATTCCAGCGCTCCACCGGGGCCGGCCCGCGTTTGGCCTCACCGGTCTGTTCGGCGGCGCGGGAAATCATCGCCGCCAGCCCTGCCGCATCGCCTGCCGAATTTATCGTCTCCGCTGCCATATTCGAGTCTCGCTTTGCCGATAAGGAAATACTAAGTCACGACATAGTCATTCGAATGGCGCTTGTCAGCGGCCAAGAGAGCAATAAGCTATATGCAGCGCAAAATCCGTCCCGGCCGACTGCCAGCAAAACCGGGATGCGACTGTGACAGCGGCGAAGGTATGAGGAGAGCGACATGGGCGTGATGAATACCGGCGAAACCCTCGATGAAAAGGCCATCGTCGCCTCGGCCGAAAAGGCGCTTTCCGATATCGCGGCCATCCGCACGGAAGTCTCCAAGGTCATTTTCGGCCAGGAAAAAGTGGTGCAGAACACGCTTCTCGCCATCCTTTCCGGCGGCCATGCGCTGCTGGTCGGCGTTCCCGGCCTCGCCAAGACCAAGCTCGTCACCACGCTCGGCACCGTGCTCGGCCTCGATGCCAACCGCATCCAGTTCACGCCGGACCTGATGCCCTCGGATATTCTCGGTTCGGAAGTCATGGATCAGGACGAGAACGGTCGCCGTTCCTTCCGCTTCATCAAGGGTCCGATTTTCGGCCAGCTGCTGATGGCCGACGAAATCAACCGCGCCAGCCCGCGCACGCAGTCCGCTCTGCTGCAGGCCATGCAGGAATATCATATCACCATGGCCGGCCAGACCTATGAGCTGCCAAAGCCGTTCCATGTTCTCGCCACCCAGAACCCGCTGGAGCAGGAAGGCACCTATCCGCTGCCTGAAGCCCAGCTCGACCGCTTCCTGCTTCAGGTTGATGTCGGTTATCCCGAGCTTGCCGCCGAACGCCAGATCCTGCTCGACACGACGGGCACCGCCTCGGGCGAAGCGCGCGGCGTGATCGATGCCGGGCGCCTGATGGAAATCCAGGCCCTCATCCGCCAGATGCCCGTGAGCGACAAGGTGGTGGATGCAATCCTCTCGCTCGTCCGCTCCGCCCGCCCCGGCCATGGCAACAAATTGACCGACAAACACGTTGTCTGGGGTCCGGGCCCGCGCGCCGGCCAGTCGCTGATGCTGACGGCCCGCGCCCGTGCGCTTTACGAAGGCCGGCTCGCCCCGTCGCTGGACGATGTTCATGCGCTCGCCGAACCGGTGCTGGAGCACCGCATGGCGCTGACCTTTGCGGCCCGCGCCGAAGGCATGTCGGTGCGCGATGTCATCGCAGCGCTCGTGGAGCAGGCGAAGAACTGAAAGCACGTTCGCGAAAGGACTGCATGTGGCATCCATCGGCCAGATCGTAGACAAGACGCCGGGTAGCGAAGTTCTGGCGCGCGCACGCCAGCGCGCAGCCCTGGTGCCGGACTGCATGGTCGAGGCAAAGCGCATCGCCAACACTGTCACCGCCGGCTGGCACGGCCGCCGCAAACGCGGCATCGGTGAAAATTTCTGGCAGTTCCGCCCCTATGCCGAAGGCGAGAGCCTGTCGCGCATCGACTGGCGGCGCTCGGCCCGCGACGATCATACCTATGTGCGCGACCGGGAGTGGGAAGCCGCCCACACCATCTGGCTCTGGGCCGACATGTCGCCGTCGATGATGTTCAAATCCACCCTCGGCTCGGTCTCCAAGGAAAGCCGGGCGCTGGTGCTGATGCTGGCGCTGGCGGAAATCCTTGCGCGCTCGGGCGAGCGCATCGGTTGTCCCGGCATCATGGAGCCGGTCTCGGCCAGAAACGCCGCCGAACGGCTGGCCGCCGCCATCATGCACGCGCCGCTGACCACCGGCATGCCGGAAACGGGCATGATCCGCGGCGCGAGCGACATCGTCCTCATCGGCGATTTTCTCGATGATGCCAAAGCCGTGATGGAGCGGATTTCGCCTCTGGCGCGGCGGGGCCTGCGCGGCCATGTGGTGGAAATTGCCGATCCGGCCGAAGAAACCTTCCCCTACTCCGGTCGGACCGAATTCACCGACCCGGAAACCGGCGAAAAACTGGTGTCCGGCCGTGCCGAAACCATTCGCGAGGATTACACCCGCGCCTATCTCGCAAGGCGTGAGGCGCTGTCCTCGTCGCTGCGCCGTCTCGGCTGGAACTTCGTGTTCCACCGCACCGATCATCTGGCCTCCGAGGCGCTTGTGGCCATGCACATGTATCTTTCCGGCGCGCCAGCACAGGGCGGTGGGCAAAGATGAGCGCATTGCCTTTCGTCTTCACCAGCCCCTATATCCTCCTCGGCTTGCTGGCGCTGCCCGCCATCTGGTGGCTGCTGCGGCTTACCCCGCCGCGCCCCAAGGCGGAAGTGTTTCCGCCGCTGAAGATATTGGCGACGGTGCTGAAACGCGAGGAAACCCCCTCGAAAAGTCCGTGGTGGCTGACCCTGCTGCGCATGGCGCTTGCCGCCGCCGTGATTTTTGCGCTCGCCGATCCGGTGGTGAACCCGCGCAACAACAGCATAGCCGGCAGCGGCCCGCTGGTGCTGGTGGTCGACAATAGCTGGGCCTCCGCACCTGATTGGGAAAGACGCGTGGCGACCGCTCAGGCCCTGATCGGCGACGCGGAACGGGCAGACCGCCCCGTCTCCATCAGCTTCACCGCCGATGCGGAACATGACGCCGTACCGGGAACGACAGCCGTTGCACTGGAAAAACTCGCCGCAGCAAAGCCAAAGCCGCTCGTTCCAGATCGTGTCCGCACGGCGGAAGCCATCACCGAGGCGCTGAACGGCACGGCTCCCGGCACGATCGCCTATATTGCCGATGGTGTTCAGACCGCGCAGGATGAAAGCGCGATGAGAACGCTGGCCAGCCTCTCCCCCGCCGAATTCCGCATCGTGAAGGGCGACGGCAAGGCGATTACAGCCATTACCGGCGCCACCAACAATGCCGATGCCATGAGCGTCACACTGTCGCGGCTCGATATCGCCGAAGCCGCCCGGGTAACCGTCAATGCGCAGGACAGCCAGGGCCGCATCCTCGCCAACGGCGTCGCAAACTTCGCGCCCGGCGCGGCTGAAACCACGGCGACGGTGGAAGCACCCTTCGAATTGCGCAACGATTTCGCCCGCCTCTCGCTCGAAGGCGTGTCGACGGCGGGTGCGGTGCATCTGCTGGATGACGGTTTCCGCCGCCGCCGCGTGGCGTTGCTGGCCGGCGAAACCGGCAATGATTTCCAGCCATTGCTGCAGCCGCTTTATTATATCAGCCGCGCGCTCCAGCCATTTGCAGATCTAATCCCGCAGCGGCAGGCCGATCTGGCGCAGGCAATCCCGGAAATCCTGCAATCCAATCCTTCGGTCATCGTCATGGCCGATATCGGCCGTCTGCCGCAGGAAACCTATGAGCCGATGCAGAAATGGCTTGCGGGTGGTGGCACGTTGATCCGCTTCGCCGGGCCGCGCCTTGCCGCAGCCCCGGCCGACGATCCGCTCGTGCCCGTAACACTCAGACAGGGCGAACGCGCGCTTGGCGGCGCGCTCTCCTGGGCCGAGCCGCAGCCGCTTGCCGATTTCCCGAATTTCGGCGCCTTTGCCGGCATGCCGAAGGCCGACGGTGTCCTCGTCAAGCGTCAGGTTCTGGCCGAACCGACACCGGATCTGGCTGAACGCACATGGGCAAGCCTTGCCGATGGCACGCCGCTCGTCACCACCCGCAATGTCGAGGCTGGCCGCATCGTGCTGTTCCATGTCAGCGCGGAGGCAAGCTGGTCTGACCTGCCGATCTCGGGCCATTTCGTCGATATGCTGCGCCGTATCGTGCAATTGTCGAAGGCGGGCGGCGCTTCCGCCAACGCCAATGCCCCGGCCGCGGCCCTTCCGCCCTTCCGGCTGCTGACGGCGGAAGGCGCGCTTTCAGCCGAAATCGGCACTGCCCGGCCGCTGGAAATGCGCGCCGGCCAGCCGCCGCGCACCGGTTTCGACAATCCCCCCGGCCTCTATGGCACAGAGGATGGTTTCGTGGCTCTCAATCTCTTACCCGCAGGTGCCACACTTCGCCCGCTCGACACCTCCGCCGCCGGTGTCAGCACCACTAGCGAAGCCCTGATCGGCGAAACCGCGAAATCGCTGCGCCCCGCGCTCTTCATCGCCGCCTTCCTGATGTTGATTGCCGACAGCCTGATCGTGCTCTTCATGAACGGTGCCTTCGCACGCCTGCCGAAAGCCCGCAGCGCCACCGCCGCCACCGTGCTTCTGGCGCTCGGCGCCTTTGCCGCCATGTCGCCAACCGACGCCCGCGCCGACGATCCCAAACCCGGCGACGAACAGATTTTCGAGCGGCTGGACACCACCCATCTCGCTTATGTCCGCACCGGCGAAGACGATGTCGACCGCATTTCAGAGCAGGGTTTGCAGGGTTTGAGCGAATTCCTGACCTGGCGCACAACGCTGGAGCCCGGACAGCCTGTGGGCCTCGATATTTCCAAGGACGAATTGTCCTTCTATCCCATCATCTACTGGCCGGTTTCCGCAACAGCACCCATGCCCTCAAGCGCCGCCATCTCACGCATCGACGCCTATATGCGCGCCGGCGGCACCGTGCTGTTCGACACGCGCGACCAGTTCTCTTCGCTCGATACCGGCGCGACCAGCCCTAACGGCGAACGCCTGCAGGCGATCCTCGCCAATATCGATATCCCACCGCTGGAGCCCGTGCCGGAAGATCACGTTCTGACGCGCTCCTTCTACCTGCTCACCAATTTCCCCGGCCGTTACAACGGCTCCCCGCTCTGGGTGGAATCACGGCAGGGGGCGGCCAAGACCACCTCCGGCCTCTCCTCCTCCGGTGATGGCGTGACGCCGATCATGATAACGGGCAATGATTTCGCCGGCGCATGGGCCGTCGATCCGCAGGGCGCGCCGGTTCTGCCAACGGTGCCGCCGGATGAGATGCAGCGCGAACACGCCTTCCGCTCCGGCGTCAACATCATGATGTATATGCTGACCGGCAACTACAAGGCCGATCAGGTCCACGTTCCCGCACTTCTCGAACGGTTGGGGCAGTGACATGACATTGACCTTCGCCCCCTTCCTGCCGTGGATCGTGATTGCCGTTCTGGCCGTCGCCGCCCTTGCCCTCTCCTTCATAGGCCTGTGGCGCGGTGTGCGCGGCGCATGGCTGCGCGGGCTGGCGCTCGCCGCCCTGCTTGCGGCAATAGCCAATCCGCTTTTGACGCAGGAGGAGCGCGAGCCGCTCTCCACCATCGTGCCCGTCATCGTTGACCGCTCGCAGAGCCAGGACGTGCAAGACCGGCCGCAGATGACGGACACGGCGCTGAATGCGCTGAAAGACCGGCTCTCCCGCTTCCCGCGCATCGAGCCGCGAATTGTCGAAGTCCGCGACGACGGCGAGAGCGATTCGCCCTCCACGCAGCTTTTCTCGGCGCTCTCCTCCGCCGTTTCCGATGTCTCGCCGTCGCGCGTTGGCGGCGCGATCTTCCTGAGCGACGGCCAGATTCATGATATCCCCAATGCCCTGCCCAATGCCGAACAGGCGCTCGGCTTTCGCGCACCCGTGCATGGGCTGATCACCGGCAAGGCCGATGAGTTCGACCGCCGTATCGAGATCGTTCGCGCCCCGCGCTTCGGCATCGTCAACGAGGAACAGCAACTGACGCTGCGCGTCTTCGATGATGGCCGCCCCGCCGGCGGCGGTGCGGCGGAAGTGACCGTGAAGATGAATGGCGAAGAAATCGCCACGCTGCAGGCGACACCCGGCCAGCCGACGCCGTTCAATTTCAAGGTTCCGCGCGGCGGCAACAATGTCATGGAATTTTCCGTCGCCGAGCTTCCCGGCGAAGTGACGGCTGCCAATAACCGCGCCGTTCACCTGATCGAAGGCATTCGCCAGAACCTGCGCGTGCTGCTCGTCTCCGGTGAACCCCATGCCGGCGAACGGGCGTGGCGTAACCTCCTGAAATCCGATGCCTCGGTCGATCTGGTGCATTTCACCATTCTGCGCCCCCCGGAAAAGCAGGATGGCACGCCGATCAACGAACTCTCGCTGATCGCCTTCCCGACCCGAGAATTGTTCGTCGAAAAGATCGAGGATTTCGACCTCATCATCTTCGACCGCTACCAGCATCGCGGCGTGCTGCCGATCCTCTATTACGATTACATCGCCCAATATGTCGAAAAGGGCGGCGCGCTCTTGATCGCCGCCGGGCCGGAACATGCCGGTCAGGATTCGATCGCCATGACGCCGCTCGCCTCCGTGCTGCCGGCGCAGCCGACCGGTCAGGTGCATCAGGCCGCCTTTTATCCGCGCCTTTCGGAAGCGGGCAAGAAACACCCCGTCACCCGCGGGCTGGAAGGTTCGGGCAACGAGCCGCCGCAATGGGGCCGCTGGTTCCGCACCATCAGCGTCGACCCGCCGCAGGGCCAGACCGTGATGCTGGGCGACGGGCAGGACCCGCTTCTGGTGCTCAACCGTCAGGGCGAAGGCCGTGTCGCCATGCTGCTGTCCGATCAGGGCTGGTTGTGGGCGCGCGGTTTCGAAGGCGGCGGCCCACATGTGGCGCTTTATCGCCGCATCGCCCACTGGCTGATGAAGGAACCCGAGCTTGAGGAAGAAGCGCTGACGGCGCGCGCGAATGGCCGCACCCTGCAGATCACCCGCCAGACCATCGGCGACGATCCCGGTCAGGCCAGCGTGCGTTTCCCTTCCGGCAAGACGGAAAACATGGCCTTCACCAGCACGGAGCCCGGTCTTTACAGGATCGAGCGCCGCATGGACGAAACCGGGCTGTTCGAAATCAAAAACGGCGATTTCACCACCCTCGTCCATGTCGGCGCGGTGGATGCGCCGGAATTCAAGGCGATGATCTCGACCACCGAAACGCTGAAGCCGCTGGCCGAAGCAACAAAGGGCAGCGTGCACCGTGTCGCCGACAATTCCGGCCGTATCGCGCTGCCCGATATATTGCCCGTCCGAGGCGATATCAGGGTTGCCGATGAGGATCGCATGCTGATACGCATGACCGACGAGACGGTGCTGAAAGGCGTCAATACCCTGCCGCTCTTTGCCGGTTTTGCCGGGCTCGGCGCCCTGCTGCTCGCCTTCTCCGCGCTGTGGTGGCGTGAGGGCCGGTAAGGGCGTGGCCAGCGAAGAGCTTAAAGCGCTTCAAGTCTCGGAACGGAAAACGGGAAACGGCCGCCGCCCGGCGGCCCGGGAAGATGAACATGAATTTCGTTTTGAGCGACGTCGCGGATGCAGAGGCCGAAAAGGCCATTCGCGATCCGCTGGTGGCCTATAATCTCGCCCGTTTCGGCGAAAGCGACAAACGCGAACTCAACATCACCATCCGCGATGACGACAATACCGTCACCGGCGGTCTGGTGGGCCATACCGCTCGCGGCTGGCTTTACGTGCAGCTTCTTTTCGTGCCGGAGGCCATGCGCGGTCAGGGCACAGGCCCGAAGCTGCTTGCCATGGCGGAGGAAGAAGCCAGAAAACGCGGCTGCATGGGCGCCTATATCGACACGATGAACCCGGATGCCCTGAGAACCTATGAGCGCTACGGTTTCACGAAGATAGGCTCGCTTGACCCCCTTTCCAGCGGCCAGTCGATCACCTGGCTGGAGAAGCGGTTCTAGGCCGCAATCCCCGATACCCCACCGTCGACCGTTCGGCCCATGGCCTCACGGATTTGCTGGCGAAGCCATACGGCTCCGGCATCCGCGTCAGTTTGCAATGTCCAGACCATGGCGACGGGCGGGAAACTCAGCGTCACCGGCACCGGGCTTATTTTCAGCCCCAGCATTGGCGCATAACGCAGGGCGATGCGTGAGGACACAGTCGCCAGCACTGCCGAGGATCGCGCCGTCGCCAGCACCGAGAGAAAATCCGGTGCGGCCGCAACGACGTCGATTTCCAAGCCGCTCAGTTCCAGCGCATCCTTGATGCAGCCATGCAGGCTGTCCGTCTGCGATATGACCGCGTGTTTCGCCTCCATATAGGCGTCCAGTCCGACGGGATTGGGCAGATCGAGCAAGGCCGGGTTGAAACAGCAAAGCACGCTGGAGGAATAAAGCGGTTCGCAATGGTGGCGCTGCTCTTTCGAGTAGGTGCATCCGACGGCCATGTCGATCACACCCGTATCCAGCATCGCGGTAATTTCCTGCTCCTGCCCGCTGCGGGCCAGAATGCGAATACCGGGCGCGATCTCCCGCAGCCGCGCCGTCAGATCCGGCAAAAGCAATAGCTCCACCTCGCTCGACATGCCCAGCCGGAATGTGCGGCGCTCCGTCCCCGGATCGAACACATCCGCCGTCAAAACCGCCGCCTGCGCCTGCCTGAGCGCCTGCCGCACCGGGCCGGCCAGATGGAGCGCCCGCGCCGTCGGCTTCATCTCCTGCCCCACGCGGATGAAAAGCTCATCCTGAAACAGGGTGCGCAAAGTCGAGATGTTATGGCTCATGGCCGGCTGTTGGATTTTCAGCCGCCGCGCGGCGCGCGTCACGTTCATCTCTTCCATCATCGCATCGAAAGCGATCAGAAGATTGAGGTCGAAGGAACGGAGATTGAAATGATCGATAGTTTGCATAAGTCACATCGATTTGATTGCTGGCTTCCCTACACTTAGCTGGAGTGCGGAAAGTTTCAAGACGTTCCCTAACTCAGGAGCCTTTAATGCCATCACGTCGCTCACTTCTCAAAGGCGCCGCCAGCGCCATCTTTGCAGCCTCTTTCATTGCGCCCTCCCTCGCCTTTGCCAAAGCGCCGCTCGCTGCCACCCAGGCACCCGGCTTCTACAGGCTGATGGTCGGCAAGGTGGAAGTCACCGCGCTGTCGGATGGCGTCGTCGCGCTGCCGCTTGCAAAACTTTACAGCAACACGACACCGGAACACGCATCCAAGGTTTTGCAGGATGCCTTCCTGCCGGACGAGACGCCGACCTCCGTCAATGCGTTTCTGGTCAATACCGGCGACAGGCTGGTGCTGATCGATGCCGGCACCGGCAACTATCTTGGCGCGAGCCTTGGCAAGCTTGTCGCCAATATCGAAGCTTCGGGCTACAAGGCCGGTGAGATTGACGACGTCATCCTCACACACATCCATACCGACCATTCCGGCGGATTGTCGGCGAATGGCAAACGCGTTTTTGCCAACGCGACCCTGCACGTCAACAAGCGCGAAGCCGCTTTCTGGCTGGATGAGGCAAAGGCGAAGGCAGCGCCCGAAGCGATGAAAAAATATTATGCCGAAGCGAGAGAGAGCATCCAGCCCTATATCGATGCCGGCAAATTTGAGACTTTTACCGATAACGCCGCGCCGGTTCCCGGTCTCGGCTCGATCCTTTATGCCGGCCACACACCAGGCCATAGCGCCGTCGTTCTGGAAAGCGAAGGCCAGAAAATCGTCTTCTGGGGCGATATCACCCATGGCGATATCCTCCAGTTCGATGAGCCTGACGTGGCAATCGAATTCGACGTCGACCAGAAGGCCGCCGTCGTGGCGCGTGATTTGGCATTCAAACAGGCGGTAGAGGGCAAATATCTGGTGGCCGGCGCGCATATCGCCTTCCCCGGCATCGGCCACGTGCGCACTGACAGCACCAATTACGATTGGCTGCCGGTCAATTACGCCGCGCTCTGATAAGAACAAGACGTGGCCCGGTTCTGAAAGATCGGGCCATCGCCTTGGATCGCGACCTCAGGTGAGCGCGACCTGCCGCGTCTCTGCGTTGATCATCGTTGCGGCTATGGCCGCCAGCACCAGCAAACCGGCAAAGATGCCGATCGCGACCCCAAAGCCCTGCGCAATGGCATAACCGAGCAGAGACGGCGCCAGCAGGCCGCCGAGCCTTGCCATGGCGCCGGCAGCCCCCATGCCGGTCGCCCGCGATTCCGTCGGGTAAAGCTCCGGCGTATAGGCATAAAGCGCGCCCCACGTGCCGAGCAGCGCAAAGCTCATGATAAGAAGCGAGGCGGCGATCATCGCACCCGCCGAGGCCAGCGTGAACAGCAGGCAACCGAGCGCAGAGAGCAGGCAGAAGCCGATCAGCGTCGGCTTGCGGCCCCATTTTTCGACACCATAGGCGGCAAGCGCATAACCGGGGATCTGCGCCAGCGCCACCAGCACCAGAAAACCATAACCACGCACGAAACCGAACCCGTCACCCGCCAGTTTCGCAGGCATCCAGGTGAAGACGCCGTAATAGGAAACGGAAACGAGAAACCAGATGGCGAGGATCATGATGCTGCGCTGCCGGAGCGCCGGCGAAAATATCCCCTGCCCTTTGCCCACGTCAGGCTGGAAAAGCCCGGTCCCGGCATCGAGCGGCGCACGCCCATTCGTTACCAGCATTCGGTTGACGACGGCCTTGGCTTCTTCCAACCGCCCGCTGCGCAGCAGGTAAAGCGGCGATTCCGGCACCAGAAAACGAAGGCCAAGACCAAGAACGGCCGGAAAAGCCGTCACGGCGAATATATAACGCCAGGCATCGGCCACACCGGCAAGGCTTGCACCCCAGGCCGCCAGCGCCACTATCAGCGTTCCGACAGCCCAGAAACCCTCCAGAAAGACCAGCCAGCGGCCGCGATTCTTAGCGGGCAGGAATTCGGCCATCATCGCATAATCCACCGGCAGCGTGCCGCCCACGGCAGCACCGGTGAGAAAGCGCAGAACGAGCAGAATAGTGAAATCAGGCGCGAACACCGAAAGCACACCGAACAGCGCATCGCAGGCCACGGTGACGATCAGCACGCGGCGACGCCCGTAACGATCCGCCAGCCGCCCGAAACCGGCAGCACCCAGCAGCATGCCGAAAAAGAACGCCGTGCCAGTCTGCAACGCCTGCGGCACCGTCAGCCCGAAGGTTGCGGCGATAGACGCGGCGGTGAAGCCAACCGCCAGAACCTGCATGGCATCTGCCGCCCAGACGAGACCGAATATGCCCATCAGCCGCCGCTGATAGGCGCCTGCGCCCGCACGCTCCAGCGCATCGTTCATGGTGATAGCCGTCATGCCCCGCCCCTTTGCAGAAATCGACTTTGACTTGCTATCGTATAGGGGGAGGAAACGGAATTGAATTCTGTGGAGGGAGACGCGTTGTTTCGAAACAGGCTAGAGGAAGATAGATTTTACCAGACAAAAAGATGTGCAAGGCAGTCTCGATGTTTGCCATAGCGCGCAACGCCCCTTCCGTCATCCCGGCCTCGAGCCGGGATCCAGTCACGGCGCGTCTGCGCCGTGGGAAGAGTCCTTTCAGCCCAAACACTTGGGCTGGCTGGATTCCGGCTCAAGGCCGGAATGACGGGGTTTTACGCTGCGTTAAAAAGCACAAAGCCCCTTCGGATACCCCCTCAACCGTAAACCCTGAGCGGCTCCTCAAAACCCTCATCTTCCGCCGTGGCGGTCGACATGACGGCCTCGCATTTGCGCCAGCCGATCTTGCCCTTCAGCCGCTGGTGCACGTCGTCACCAATCGGCACGACGAGCACGCGGTTCGGGTCCACCGGTCCCGGAAAATCGAGCGCCGCATAAGCGACCTTCTCGAAACCGAGCGGCATGTAATAGGGCGGATCGCCGATCAGGATAACCGCTTCGGAGCCCTTTCGCCGGGCGGCGGCAATGGCGATCCGGACGAGTTCCCGGCCGATGCCCTTGTTCTTGTGCGAGGGCCGAACCGCAAGCGGCCCGAGCATATGGCCCTTCACCCCGCCCGCCAGAACCGGCGTCATGCGCACCGAGGCAATGGTTTCGCCATCGTCAGCGCAGACGAAGGACAGCGACCGGTCATGCGGCCCCTGCTCACGAATGCGCGCTGCGGCACGGGTATGCCTGCCGGGACCGAATGCTTCTTCGTTGATGACGTCGATGATGGCGTCGTGCGACGCGTCCTCGGTGAGGTAGACAAGATCGTGCTTGGACATGAAGAGACCGAAACTTCCAGAATGCGGATGCGACAATAGATGACGGCTGCGCCGGTAAGGGCGTTCAGGAGCGTCAGCGTCGTCGGAGCATCCGTGGTTCGATCATAATCAGCAATTTCCTCAGAATTGTGAAAATTGCAGTTATCAGGAAAATTCTCACCCGTCCAGAACAAATCTCTGCGCTATCCCATTCAGTTTGCCACAGGACCGGAAACGCATTGTTCAACGCCTTTCGGGTTCGCGGAAGAGTGCAGAACGGTTAGGATCGCTCAAAAGGAAACAATTAAGGAGATCGTCATGGGCATGCTGGTGGAAGGCGTATGGAAAGACGTCTGGTATGACACCAAGGAAACCAAGGGGCATTTCAAGCGCAGCGCCTCGCAATTCCGCAACTGGATCACAGCGGATGGCGCACCCGGCCCTTCCGGAGAAGGGGGGTTCGAGGCGGAAAAGGACCGTTACCACCTCTATGTCTCCTTCGCCTGCCCCTGGGCGCACCGCACCCTGATTTTCCGCAAGCTCAAAAAGCTGGAAGACCTGATTTACGTCTCCGTCGTCGATCCGCTGATGCTGGAAAACGGCTGGGAATTTAAGCCTGAGGGCGAGCGCACGCCGGGCGCGACCGAGGATCACCTCTTCGGCTCCTCCGCACTCTGGCAGGTCTACACAAAGGCAGACCCCAAATATTCGGGGCGCGTCACCGTGCCGGTGCTCTGGGACAAAAAGCGCGGCACCATCGTCTCCAATGAATCGGCGGAAATCATCCGCATGTTCAATTCCGCCTTCAACGATCTCACCGGCTCGCAGGCCGATTATTATCCTGAAGCGCTACGCAGCGAGATCGACGCACTGAACGACGTGATCTACGACACAGTCAATAACGGCGTCTACAAGGCCGGCTTCGCCACCACGCAGGATGCCTATCAGCAGAATGCCGTAAAAGTGTTCGAAACGCTGGATATGCTGGAGGACCGCCTGAAGGACCGGCGTTTCCTGTTCGGTGCGGAACAGACGGAAGCGGACTGGCGCCTGTTCACGACGATGGTGCGGTTCGACCCCGTCTATGTCGGCCATTTCAAATGCAATATCCGCCGCATCCACGACTATCCGCACCTGACGGATTACCTGCGCGATCTTTACCAGACGCCGGGCGTGCCGGAGACGGTGGATATGCGCCACATCAAGGAGCATTATTACCGCAGCCACCGCACCATCAACCCGACCGGCATCGTGCCGGTCGGCCCGGAACTGGACCTGACAATGGCGCATGGTCGCGAGGCGCTCTCCTGACGGAGAGCCGCCGCCTTTACCAGTGATCGGCGATCGCCGCTTCGCCGGCAAGCTCGGCGAGGCGGCGACGGGTGGCGGCCGTCACCCCTTCCGGCAGCTCCGGCAGGTCGAAAAAGCCGCTTTCGGCAATTTCATGATCCGGCTTTTTCGGTTTGGTCTGGGTGACGTCAAGCCGGTAGAGCGCAACATGATCGCGATTGCTGCCTTCCAGATTGAGATAGACATGGAAAAGCTCCGGCCTGGAAGCTGCTTCGAGATTGCCTTCTTCGCGGATTTCCTTGTGCAGCGCCACGAGCAGGGTTTCACCACGTTCCACCCCGCCGCCCGGCAGATACCAGCCCGGCAGATAGGTGTGCCGCACCAGAAAAATTCTGCCCTTTTCATCGAAACAGGCCGCACGCACGCCAAGGGTGGCGCCGCGCGTGAACAGAAAAACGAAATGCAGAAAACGGATGAAGACACGCATATGGAACGGACGGGCCTGCCGCCCGGTTGTTTCGTCATTCACCCTTGTTTCTCCCCGCCTGCCGGCTTTCATTGGACGCGCGGCATATCATAGGTTATCTCTGCCGCCATGTTCAAACTTGCGCATATTTCAGACGTCCATTTGGGGCCACTGCCAAAACTCACTTTCCGCGAACTTGCATCCAAGCGTATCACCGGTTTTGTCAACTGGCACCGCAACCGCCGCAAGCATCTCTTCACCGATACGCTGGAAAAACTGCTCGACGATCTGGAGACAAAGTCACCGGATCATTTGGCTATTACCGGCGATCTCGTCAATCTTGCGACCGGGATTGAAATCCGCGCCGCCGCCGACTGGCTGGAGGAGGTGGGCGATCCCGAAAAAACCTCCGTCGTTCCCGGCAATCACGACGCCTATGTTTCCGGCGCGCACGACAAGGCCATGCAGGCCTGGTATCCCTATGTTCGTGGCGATGGCGATCCGCCGGAATGGGACGACGACCGCAAGATTTTCCCCTATATGCGCGTGCGCGGTCCCGTCGCACTCATTGGCTGCTCCACCTCGATTGCGACACCGCCCTTTTCGGCAACCGGTTATTTCGGCAACCGGCAGGCCCGCGCCACGGCGGAGCTCTTGAAAAAAGCCGGTGAACAGGGGCTGTTCCGTGTGGTGATGATCCATCACCCGCCGATCAGGGGCGCTTCCCCCACCCACAAGCGCATGATCGGCATCCGCCGTTTCGCAGCGGCGCTGGGCGTCGGCGGCGCGGAACTCGTGCTGCATGGCCATACCCATCTCAACACGGTCTACTGGCTGAATACGCATCATGGGGAAGACCACATCCCGGTCGTGGGCATTTCCTCCGCCAGCCAGGGACCGGGCGGTGAAAAACCGCGCGCGGCCTATAATCTCTTCCATATCTCCGGTGGCCCCGGCACATGGAATGTCGCCTGTGAGCGTCACAGCCTCAATGAGACGGGGACGGGCGTGGCGCTGGAGGATGTGCGGGTGTTTTATGAAAACGGGCGGCCGCTTGGGTTTTCGCTGCTGGGGGAGTAGGTTCGCTGCGGTGAGGTTGGAGCATGTGGCTTCACCCTCAAGGCCCACTTACCGCGCCCGCTCTTCCAGCACCCGATTGGCCGCCGAAACAATCGCCTCCAGCGACGCCGCTACGATATTCGTATTGACGCCTGCCCCGAACAGCTTACCGCCCGGATGCTCCATCTCGACATAAGCGATGGCCGAAGCGTTCGAGCCATGCTGCAGCGAATGCTCGGAATAATCATTTACCGACAGGTCAATGCCGAGATAAACCGACAGCGCATTGATGAACCCGTCGATCGGGCCGGTGCCCTTGCCCTCGATGCGCTTCACCTCGCCATTATCGGTGATCTCGGCGGCGACGATGCGCACGCCCTTGAAATCGCCGGCCGGATAGGTGTGGTGATCGACGAACTTGATGCGCGCATTCGGCTGCGTCACGTAACGCTCGATAAAGCGCTCGTAGATGCGCTTGGCCGGCAGTTCCACGCCCTCTTCATCGGTGATGCGCTGGATATCCTCGCGGAATTCCACCTGCAGATTGCGCGGCAGGTTGATGCCGTAATCCTGCTGCAGAATATAGGCGATGCCGCCCTTGCCGGATTGCGAGTTGATGCGGATGATCGCCTCATAGGAGCGGCCGACATCCTTCGGATCGATCGGCAGATAGGGCACTTCCCAGACGGGATGGTTGGCGACCTTGATCGCCTTCATGCCCTTGTTGATCGCATCCTGATGCGAGCCGGAAAAGGCCGTATAGACCAGTTCACCGACATAAGGATGGCGCTCGGGGATCGTCATCTCGTTGGAATATTCATAGACCGCCTTGATGCGCTCGATATCGCGGCAATCCAGCTCCGGATCGACACCCTGCGTATACATGTTCAGCGCCAGCGTCACGACGTCGACATTGCCGGTGCGCTCACCATTGCCGAACAGCGTGCCTTCGACGCGGTCCGCACCGGCCATCAGGCCCAGCTCGGTCGCGGCAATGCCGGTGCCACGGTCATTGTGCGGATGCAGCGAGATGATGACATTTTCGCGATTGTCGATATTGCGGCACATCCATTCGATCTGGTCGGCATAGATGTTCGGCGTCGCCATTTCCACCGTCGAGGGCAGGTTCAGGATCAGCTTGTTGTCGGCCGTCGGCTTCACCACCTCGACCACTGCGTTGCAGATTTCCAGCGCCACTTCCAGCTCTGTGCCGGTAAAGCTCTCAGGCGAATATTCGAAGCGGTAACCGCCGCCAGCCTTGGCCGCCATATCGGTGATCATCTTGGCTGCATCGACCGCGATCTGCTTGATGCCGTGCACATCCTTGCCAAACACCACGCGGCGCTGCAATTCCGAAGTGGAATTGTAGAAGTGGATGATCGGCTTGTTGGCGCCCTCCAGCGCCTCGAAGGTGCGGGTAATCAGCTCCGGCCGGCACTGCACCAGCACCTGCAGGGAAACATCGTCAGGCACATTGCCCTCTTCCACGCACCAGCGGGCAAAATCGAAGTCCGTCTGCGAGGCGGAAGGGAAACCGATCTCGATTTCCTTGAAGCCCATTTCGAGCAGCAGCTTGAACATGCGGGCCTTGCGGTCGTGGCCCATGGGGTTGACCAGCGACTGGTTGCCGTCACGCAGGTCCACCGAACACCAGATAGGGGCCTTATCGATGGTCTTGCCCGGCCATGTACGGTCGGGGATATTGATGGTGGGATAAGGGCGATACTTCACGCTCGCGTCAGCCATGCCCTTGGAAATATTGGTAATCTTGCCGTCCATTTCGCTTCCTCCTTGCGCAGTCCGCGGGCTTCTTCAAGCCATCGGCGGATGCGCGGCCCTGAGGGCCTAAATCCAGTATAAAATGAGATTTCGAGATGAGGAGCGTTTGCACCAGCGGGCTTTCGGCCGCCGGGCGCTCCTCACTGGACCCGGCAACCGCGTGTAAGGTCGAGGCTAAGAAGCGAGAGTGCACCGCACGGCGAGGCCTTCGCAGAAATCTGCGCGCTCATTCCAAAAATAGTTGCGATGCTGTGGCTCATGGCGATGTGTATAAACAGCGGCTGGCGGTCTGACAAGTGATCTTGTGCCGTGCGCCGGTTATTTTCCCTGCCTGCCGCTCTCCAGCCTTTCGGCAATCCATTCGGCCATCAGGGATTGTCGTGTCCTGCCAAGGCGCACCGCTTCCGCATCCACTTTCCGCAAAAGCTTTTCAGGCAGATCGATATCGACATGCACCATTTCCAGTCCCGGACGGCTTGCCTTGGACCAGTCGAGATAATCGTCGATGTCTTCACCATCGTCGAATTTCCTGTCAAATTCTTCAGCGCTGATCGTCTTCATAACGCTGCCTTTCCTTGTCTCTGGAACGCCTGACGGAGATGATACGCAACCGGTCATTTCTGTAAGTGTAAATGGCGCTCCAGCACTTTCCGCGTAACTGGGCGACCATAATATACCGCTCTTCCGACGTGGTTTCGAGAGGAACGACGAGTCTTTTCTCGTCCAGCCAAAGCGCTCTTGCCTCGACGAAATCTATTCCGTGTTTGTCTTTGTTACTTTCACTTTTGGCAGGATCGAATTCGAAATCCATAAATAGTATTTCTTTAAAACAATAAGCTCCCTATCTAACCACGCTTCACCATTCGCTGCAACGCCATCATCAGCCCGCCGCCGATCAAGCCCCAGAAGGCCCCGGAAATGCCGCCGAAGGAAAGGCCGGAGGCCGTAATGAGGAAAGTGATGGCCGCCGCCTCGCGGGTTTCCGGCTCCCTGAAGGCTGCGACAGCGGAGCCGGAAAAGGCGCCGACCAGTGCCAGCCCCGCCACCGCCTGAATGAGGATCGGCGGCGCCAGCGCCACGAAGGCGGTGACCACGCCCGCCAAAAGGCCAAAAATAATATAGCCGACACCGCCGATGATCGCCGCCCAGTAACGCCGCTTCGGATCGGGATGGGCGTCCTCGCCAGCACACATGGCAGCAGTAATCGCCGCTAGATTGACGGCATGGCCGCCAAAAGGTGCGGAAAGCAGCGAGAAAAAGCCGGTCGAGGCGAAAAGCGGTCCGGGCTGCGGATCGTAATGATTGACCTTCAGCACCGCGATGCCGGGAATATTCTGCGAGGCCATGGTGACGATGAAGAGCGGCAGCGCGATGGAGACAACCGCGTGGAGACTGAAGACGGGCGTTACCCACTCCGTCGGCGGTGTCAGCGATTGCGCCACGCTGTCCAGCGCACCCGCCGGAATTTCGACGCCAAAAATCATCACCAGCACGAAGGCGGCAAGGGCGGCGGGCACGGCGAACAGTCGTTTAAAGGCCCCCACCACGATCCAGGCGAGGATGATGGGCAATCCGAGCGCCGGGTTGAAGCCGATCGCCTTGATGGGCGCAAAACACAGGCCGATGATGACGCCGGAGAGCATGGCATTGGCAAGCGGCGCGGGAATGGAGGCGACCGCCTTTCCCAGGGGCCGGAACAGGCCCGCGATGATGATCAGGATGGCGCAGATGATGAACCCGCCGACGGCCGCCGGAAAGCCGCCCTCAATGACGCCGGTGGTCGCAAGCAGCGCCGCACCCGGTGTCGACCAGGCGATGCTGATGGGAAGCCGGGTGGCGGCGGAGAGAATAATGGCGCAAAGCCCCATCGCCACCGAAAGCGCCATCAGCCCCGACGCCGCTTCGAAATCCGTCGCGCCGACAGCTTTCAGGCCCTGCAGCACGACGGCGAAGGAGCTGGCGAAACCGACAAAGGCGGTGAGGCAGCCCATGAACAGGCTCTGGACGGAAAAATCTTTCAGCATGAAGCACTCTGCGGCCTGCTGTCTGTCGCAAACAACCGCAGCGGTCCGCATTGGCGACAGGCAGAAACAAAACTGAAGCGTGACGCGCGAATCCGGGGATGGCGACACGCTTTGGATGAAGCGTGATTATATTCAGGATCAAAAAAGACGCGGCTTGGCAAGATGAGCCGCCAGACTTCAGGTACGGCGGCATGGAAAACGTCATCAAAGTTTAGCGGCACGGCGCTAATCCTCCCTGCACCACAACCGGTCATCCGCCACAAGAGGGACCCTTGCCAATGCTGCGCATCGTCACCACCGTCGCCTGCTGTTTTGCGGCTTTGCCCGCCGCGGCCCAGACCCCGCCGCCGCCGGCCTTTCTCGGCCAGATCGTCGTTCCATCGGGCCTCTCCATCGATGGCGTCACCTTCGGCGGCATTTCCGATCTCGCTTTTGACAGCGAAACCGGGCGTTATCTCGCAATTTCCGATGACCGTGTGGAAAAAGGGCCGGCCCGTTATTACGAGCTGGAGCTGACTGTCGCGGAAGGCATCGCGCTCGACCGCAAGGGCGGCAAGCTCTACTGGTCCTCCGAACGCGACCTGAAGAACCAGCCGGCGCTTTACGTCTCGGACCTCGACGGCAGCAATGTGAAGCGGCTGGAACTGCCAAACGCCTATCTCGTCGATGACGCCAAGACCAGGGGCGTACAGAACAACCTCGCTTTCGAAGGCCTGACGCTGATGCCCGGCCGGCTGATCGCCGCCACCGAAAATGCGCTCACCCAGGACGGCCCCAAGGCGACCCCGCAGGCGGGCAGCCCGGCCCGCATCCTCGTCATCGACACGGCGACGCTGAAACCGGTCGCCGAGCATGTCTATGTAACCGAGCCTATCTCTAAGACGCCGACAGCCGCCGAGCCGAAATATAACGACAACGGCCTTTCCGCCATCGCGGCCCTGCCGGATGGCCGTTTCGTCGCCGTCGAGCGCAATTTCGCTTCCGGCGTGGGCAATCACATCCGCTTCTTCATCGCCGACATGTCCCGCGCCGACAATATTCTCGGCAAGGACAAGATCGATCCCGCATCCGTGGCCGCCGTATCCAAATTGGCCTGGTTCGAAATCAACGAAGGCGATTTCGGCCTCGATATCGACAATATCGAAAGCTTCGCCTTCGGCCCGGTGGTGGATGGCAAGCAGCTCTTCGTCATCGCTTCCGATGACAATTTCAACACCGGCAAGCAGTTCACCCAGTTTGCAGCTTTCGCAATTCCCGCCAATCTGGGTCAGTGAAATCCACATGAAGCAGAATGCCGGTTCTGGACCATGTCCGGGCCGGCATCGGCAATCATGCCTTCACCAGCGGAGCAGACGTGAACCGGCAAAAGCGCCGATGATGCCGGTCAACAGGATGCCCAGCGAATACCAGATCAACACGAAAGCCATGCCGTTTTCGGTGCAGAACCACGAATAAACCCATGCCCCGGCCGCACCTGCTGCGATGCCCGAGGCAAAACCCGCAAGCCTGGGATCAGCGGGAGCCGAACGCCTGAGAACCGAGAAATTCGCGATAAACAGCGGCAGCGCGAAAGCAACGATCAAAAACGGGCAATGCAGCGCCGACGATCCGAGAATGAGGGTCCTGTAGGTGCCGGGCACGGCAAATCCAAGCTGGACGAGCGCGATGACCGCCATGGCCACGAAAATCACCGCAAGCCACGCAAACAGGCCACCCCTGTCGCCGTCCGGCCGCGCAAGACGCATGACGGCGAAAAATGCGGTCACGGCCAGCAGGACATTATAGGCGGATTTGACCCAGAAACCCGGTTCGGTCATGGCGTCATTCATATCGCTGCGAAGCCCCAGAATGACGACCATCAGCAGCAGCGAAACGCCGAGCGCGGGCAAGGCCACGAACGCCAGCCTCCGCTCCAGCGCGAAAGCTCGTACCGGTTTCAGATCGCCCGCCAGTTGGTCGATGATGTCTTCCGTCTTCCTCACGTGTCCCCCCGCAACTTTGCCGCCAGGACTTTCAGCGTTCTGTGAATACCGACCCTCGCCGCAAGCTCGGTCTGGCCGGATTTTTGCGCCGCTTCGGCAATTGAGTGACCTTCGAGCTTCACCCTTCGAATGAGATCCCGCTGCCGTTCCGGTAACTCATCAAGCAGCCGCTCCACATCCATGCGGGCCGTGACCGCATCGACGGACGGTTCCGCCTCCAGCGTTTCATCGAGTTCCACTTCCGCCAGCACGCGCGCACCCCGGCCCCGATAGTGATCAATGAGCTTGTAGCGCGCTATCGAAAAGAACCAGGCCGTAAAGGGTCGCGCACGGTCATAGGTCTCCCGCTTGGCGTGAAGCGACAACAGGGTTTCCTGCACAAGATCTTCGACATCGCCTCTGGCAGCTGCTCCCATGCGCCGGCCGTAATAGGCGATCAGCAGCCGTCTCAGGGCATGAAGCAAATGCCTGTAGGCGCCTTCGTCCCCATCGAGGGAACGCAGCATCAGCATTTTCAGTGTTTCTTCCGAAGGGCTGCCTGTCATCGTCACTATCGGGTTATTCGCAATCGGCAGGATATTGTTACATAGTGGCTTTAAAAAAATCTCGCCCGAACTTGTCGTCACAAGCGCGTGAAGATGTAACGGTCGGCCTTTCCCGTCCGAATGGACAATCGTGAGCCCCGGCACGATGCCGGCGGACATTCAACGACGTCCAGAGGAGACCCTTCATGACCCGCATTTTCACCGCCATTGCCGCCGCTTCCCTTCTGTCCGCTCTTTCCTTCGCAGGCATCGCCCATGCCGACAGCATGAAAACCGATACGATGAAGAAGGATACCATGCATAACGACACGATGAAGACAGAGACGATGAAAAAGGATGGCATGTCCATGACCGGCAAGAAGGCCAGCAAAAAGGACTGCATGCACAAGGCCGGCATGGAAATGGACAAGATGAAAAAGGCCGACATGATGAAGGCCTGCGACATGATGAAATAACACCGGCCTGAAAGGAAAAAGCCCGCACCGGTTTTCACCGATACGGGCTTTCTCAACTGAAAAATCGAAAACTCAGAGTTCCGACTGGCTTTCGACGATCTTGCCGACGAGGCCGTAGTCCTTGGCCTCTTCCGCGCCGAGCCAGTAATCGCGATCGATATCCTTGGCGATCTTTTCTTCGCTCTGGCCGGTGGCTTTGGAGAAGATCTTGATCAGGCGCTGGTTCATCTTGATGATTTCGCGGGCCTGGATTTCGATGTCGGACGCCATGCCGCGCGTACCGCCGGAGGGTTGGTGCAGCAGGAAGCGGGTGTTCGGCAGGCAGAGGCGACGTTCCTTCGGCACCGAAACGTAAATCAGCGCGCCGGCGGAAGCGACCCAGCCCGTGCCGATGATATAGACCTTCGGCTTGATGAACTTGATCATGTCGTGGATGGAATCACCCGATTCGACATGGCCGCCCGGCGAATTGACGTAAACGCGAATGTCGTCGTCGCTAGCGGCGGCGAGAGCCACGAGCTGCGTGCAGACCTTCTGCGCCAGTTCCTGCGTTATGCCACCATAGATGAAGATCGAACGCGACTTGAAAAGATTCGCTTCCGTTTCCTTGCCGATCGGCAGTTCCTTGCTCTTGTCGTCTTCGTCTTCGTTCATCAACGGCTCTCTCCAGCAAAATTCGTGCATGCCCTTCGGACATAGTGCGACTTGTTACGTAAGGCAATGAGAGAAAAAGGCAAGGTTTGCCCGCCAACAATAAACAGCACCCCCGGCAGATGACGCATGGACAGCCTGTCTGCCTTCGCGATATCGTTGAGGCCTCATTGCAGCGCCGCCTGCCGCGGGAAGCCCCAAGATTCCATTGCGGACGGCCATAATTTCAAGAGGGAACCATGCTGAAAAGACTAAGCCTCACTGCCGCCGCACTGGGCGTTACCGCCCTGCCCGCTTTCGCGCATTTGAACCCGGAAGAACACGGCTCCTTCATGGCCGGCGTCTCCCACCCGTTCTTCGGTGCGGATCACATTCTGGCGATGGTGGCCGTCGGCATCTGGGCCTCGCAGATCGCCGTGGCGCAGGGCGACCGCAAGGCGCTGTGGATCGTGCCTTCCGCCTTCGTCGGCACCATGGCCGCCGGCTTCCTGATGGCTGTTTATGGCATCGGGCTCCCCTTCGTCGAACCGGCCATTCTCGCCTCCGTCATCGGTCTCGGCCTGCTCGTTGCCATGGCGGCAAGGCTTCCGACGGCAGCGGCGGCGGCCGTTGTCGGCGCTTTCGCGCTTTTCCACGGCCATGCCCATGGCGGTGAACTCGGCAGCGCTGGCGCATGGCAATTCGGCATCGGCTTCATGATCGCCACCGCCATTCTGCATGCGGCCGGCATTGCGCTCGGCCTCGGCATTGCCCGTTTCGGCTCGGTCGCAAGCCGCACGGTCGGCGCGTTGACGGCGATTGCGGGTCTCTCGCTCGCTTTCGGCGGCTGACGATCATTACCGAAATTTAAAATTCGGGCTGCTTTGAAAAGCCGGAATTGAGGCCTACCTCCTTATCGTGGATTTTCGCTTCACGGTAAGGAGGCATCATATGTCACCGGAAGAAAGCCAGCTTCTCAAGGCCCTGTTCGACAGGACCAGAACCGCATCCGCCACCCCGCGTGACCGCGAGGCGGAAACTTTGATCGCAGACGCCGTGCGTGATCAGCCAGCAGCTCCCTATTATCTCGCGCAGGCGGTGATCGTGCAGGAGAAGGGTTTGGAAGCGGCGGCAGCCCATATCAAACAGCTCGAAGAGCGCGTCCATGCATTGGAAAGCGCTAATCCGGCCCCTCAGGCCGCAGCGCAGGGTGGCTTTCTCAGTTCCATCTTCGGCACCGGCCAGCCGCAGCCCCCAGCCCCGACTCCAGCACCCGCTGCCGCCCCAGCCTCGTGGCGCAACGATACCGCTGGCCAGACGGCCGGTCCGTGGGGATCGCCGGCAGCCCAGCAGCAGCCCGGTGGACCGTGGGGTCAGCAGCCGGCAGCAGTCGGCCGGTCTGGCGGCGGTTTCCTGCAAGGTGCGCTAGGCACCGCGGCAGGCGTTGCAGGCGGCATGCTGCTTGCGAATTCGCTGAGCGGCATCTTCGGCAGCCACATGTCGTCGCTCGGCCTCGGCTCGCCCTTCGGCGGCAATAGCGGCACTGGCAATGCGCCGGTCGAAGAAACGGTCATCAACAACTATTATGGTGACAGCGCGAGCCCGCAGGATAACAATGACGACGATATCCAGCAGGCCGATTACGACGACAGCGCCGATGATCCCGACTTCGATTCAGGCGACGATAGCTCGTTCGTCTGAGCTTTTTATCACCTGACGAGCCGGATCAGCCGCGACCGCGATAGGTGGGAACGCCCTGATCCGGCAGCCATACGCCCTCGGGCACCGGTCCGGTCTGCCAGAAGACGTCGATCGGAATGCCGCCGCGCGGATACCAGTAAGCGCCGATTCTCAGCCACTTCGGCTGCAGCAGCTCCACCAGCCGCCTGGCGATATAGACCGAGCAATCCTCATGGAATGCACCGTGATTGCGGAAGGACTGCAAAAACAGCTTCAGCGACTTGGATTCCACCAGGAAATCGCCCGGAATATAGTCGATGACGATATGGGCGAAATCCGGCTGGCCGGTCATCGGGCAAAGCGAGGTGAATTCGGGTGCGGTGAAGCGCACCACGTAATCGGTGCCGGCATTGCCGTTCGGCACCTTTTCAAGAACGGCCTTTTCCGGGCTCTCTGGCGTATCGACCTTCGTGCCCAGCTGCGACAGGCCGGAAACATCCGTCACGGACATGGAAAACTCCTGTTTTTCAAACAATCACTTTAACGCCATGCGCCTTTTCGCCTTCCGGCTCGACGTGAATGGCAAGGCTGGCGCCCGGTATGACGTCCCTTATGGCATCTTCAAGGCGGTCGCAAATATCATGCGCCTCGCGCACCGTCATGACAGCAGGGACCACGACGTGAAAATCGATGAAGGCGGCCGAGCCGGCGCGGCGTGTCCTCAGATCGTGTACGCCAATGACGCCGCCGCAATGTTCGGCGATGGCCTTCTTGATCGCCTCGTCTTCTTCCGGTTCCACGGCCCGGTCCATCAGCCCGCCAAGCGAATGCAGAATGACCTTGGATCCCTGGAACAGGATGTTGATGGCCACCAGAATGGCGAGCAGCGGATCGAGAATGGCATAACCCGTCAGCAGCGCCAGAATAAGGCCGACGAGCACGCCTGCCGAGGTCACGACGTCGGACATGATGTGATGGCCGTCCGCGGCCAGTGCCGGTGAGGCGTGTCTTTTGCCGACACGGATCAGGATCGTCGCCCATATGGCGTTGATGACGCCCGCCGCCGCATTGATGGCAAGACCAAGGGCCGGTGCTTCCGGCAGCCTCGGGTTGAAAAGACCGCCCCAGGCCTCCTGCACGATCAGAAGCGCGGCAACGACGATCAGCACTCCCTCCACGACGGCGGATATATATTCCGCCTTGTGGTGGCCGAACTGGTGGTCGTCATCGGCGGGCTTCTGCGCATAACGAATGACAAAATAGGCGATGAAGGCCGCGACCACGTTGACGGTCGATTCCAGACCGTCCGATAAAAGCGCGACCGAGCCCGTGACCCACCAGGCCACGAGCTTGAGGCCCAGCACGCCGAAAGAAAGCGGAATGCTCCAGAATGCGAGCTTCCGGACCAGCGTATTGCCTTCACTGTTCATTTTTGCCCCCGTGCGGATGCGAACGAATTGCATGACCGATTGCCAAAACGCACGAACCGCGCGCACGGGGTCTCCGTGCGCGCGGTTCGCTATTTGCGCGTTCTATCGTTCAAACGGAGAACAAGGTCAAGGGCCTTGCGCTCAGGCCCAAAACATCACTCTCCGCTTTTCTGCTCACAGAAACGAATGCGGTTGCCGAACGGATCGGTCACTTCCATCACATCACCCCATGGCAGTTCTTCAACGCCCGGCTTCATGAAGCGATAGTCTTTCGCCGCCAGTTCCTGTTGATAGGCGTGAACGCCGTGCATGGTGGCGAAGATGTTGGAGCCCGGCGTCGCATCGCCATGATGGCCGCTAAGATGAAGCCCCATTCCGGCCCGTGAAACCTGCATGTAAAGCGGGAAATTATCGCCGAAGCGATGTTCCCAGTCGACCTCGAAACCGAGAAAATCGACATAAAACTCCCGCGCCTTGGCCTCGTCGAAAATTCTGACGATCGGGAATATCCGCCCGAAGCCGATGTCTTCAACAGTCCGCTTCCCGGCATCGCCCATGCTGCCTCAACCCTTTTCCGGCCGTAAAACGATACCGGCCGCACAGGGTGCGGCCGGTAGGATCAGCTTATTCGGCTGCGACGATCTTGCCGTCCTGCCACTTGAACAGCGAGAAGGCCTGCGAGGTCAGGTCGCCGTTTTCGCCGTAGGTCACCTTGCCGATTGCGGTCGGGAAAGCGTCACCGCTTTTCAGGGCCGTGGCAACCGCTTCGGAATCCTTGGCGCTTCCAGCCTTCTCGATGCCGGCCTTCAGCACTTCCACGGCAGCGTAAGCATTGAGCGTGAAGGCTTCCGCCGGAATGTTGGCGGCCTTCAGCGCTTCGGCAGCGGCCTTGGAATCGTCGTTCTTCAGCGCGTCGGAAGCGTTAGTGAAGATCGTGCCTTCGCCAGCCTGCGAACCGATGTTCCAGAACTCGCTGTTCGACAGGCCGTCACCGCCGATGACGGCAGCCTTGGAGCCGATATCCTTCAACTGGCGCACCAGAAGACCCGCTTCCGGGTGGTAACCGCCGAAATAGACGATGTCGGCATTGTCGGACTTCAGACGGGCCGTCAGCGCGCCGAGATCCTTTTCGCCGGGCGTCAGCGCATCGTAGAGAACTTCGGTCACGCCACCGGCATTCAGCGTGGTCTTGAAGGCGTCCGCCAGACCTTTGCCGTAAGCGCCCTTGTCGTGAATGATGGCGATCTTCTTGTCCTTGAGGTTGGCGAGAACATATTTCGCCGCAACCTCGGCCTGCTGGTCGTCACGACCGCAGGTGCGGAAAACGTTGGCAAGGCCCCGGTTGGTCAGGCCCGGCGCGGTCGCCGTCGGCGTTACCATCAGCACGCCGTTTTCGGCAAAGACATCCGATGCCGGAATGGCGACGCCAGACGTCACCGGACCGACGACGAAGTGGATGCCTTCGGCAACCAGCTGGTTGGCCGCGGAAACGCCCTGCTTCGGCTCACCGCCGTCATCGGCAAGCTTCAGCACGACCTGTTCGCCGAGGATGCCGCCCTTCTTGTTGATTTCATTGACTGCCGTCTGGGCGCCGTTCTTCACCTGGTCGCCATAGGCGGCGACAGGACCGGTGAGCGGCGCAATCAGGCCGATGACGATTTCGGCATGAGCAAGGGGTGCGAATGCGAAGGACGCTGCAAGCGTCACGCTGGTCAATGTCTTCAGTTTCATCCTGGTGTCTCCTTAAAGGGGGTCGCGGGACCCGGTGAGCGCCATGGGGCGCCGACCGAATGAAACTATCGGACGCCTCCCGGCGAAAACTCGTTCCATTTTTGAATTCCGAGCCTTCCACTCAACTCATACGGAAGGTTTGATGATTTATGCAAGTCACTTTGCTGGATTAGCTCTATTAGCGGTAAATCATTCGCCGGATCGGCTACGATTGCGCCGTGTGAATGGACGCATCGACCTTCCGTAAACGCTTGGCGTTTGGCCGCCGCTGGAGGATAATACGCCATGATCGCAGCAGATGAAGAATTTCTGACGGGCCTGCCCGTCTTCCGGCATTTTGAAGACGTGGCCGACCCGGCGCTTTATCGCGCCCTGCCGCCGGGATGGGGGTTGGCCATCGCCGATATCATCGATTCGACCTCGGCAATCGGCACCGGCCGCTACAAGGCCGTCAACATGGCGGGTGCGGCGGTCATATCGGGCGTATCGAACAGTCTCGGCCGTCACGACCTGCCCTTCGTTTTCGGCGGCGATGGCGCTGCCGTCGCGGTGCCGCCGCACGGGCTGTCTGTCGCACGCACCGCGCTTTCGAATGTGCAGCGCTGGGTGAAGGACGATCTCGATCTTGCCATGCGCGTGGCGCTGGTTCCCGTCGAGGATATTCGTGAAAATGGCTTCGATATTCGTGTCGCGCGCTTTCAGGCGAGCGAGGACGTTTCCTACGCCATGTTTTCGGGCGGCGGCAACAGTTGGGCGGAAGCGCGAATGAAGGAGGGGCAATATGCCCTGCCGGCAGCCGAAAAGGGCGAACGCCCCGATCTCACCGGCCTTTCATGCCGCTGGAACCCCATTCCTGCCACCCATGGCAAGGTGGTGTCGATCATCGCCGTGCCGGGGCCGTCGCGGGACATGCCGGCATTTCGCCAACTGGTCGTCGATCTTGTCGATCTGGCCGAACAGGACGCAAGACACGGCCACCCCGTGCCGGAGGATGGGCCGAAACTCGGTTTCGTGCGCGAGGGTCTCGGCCTCGAAGCCCGTGCCGGCGCTGCCTATCGCGATGTCTGGGGCAAGACGCGCCGCTCGTTTCGCGTTCTCGGCGAGTCCCTGCTCGTCAATCTCTTGAGCGTGACGGGGCTCTCGTTCGGACCGTTCAATGCGATACGCTACCGGCGTTCGGTCGCGAGCAACACCGATTTCAGGAAATTCGACGACGGCCTGAAGATGACGGTGGATATCGACGCCGCACGGCTCGAAAAAATCCGCGCGCGGCTGGAACAGGGCCGCCTCTCGGGAAGCTGTTATTACGGCCTGCACGAACAGGATGCCGCATTGATGACCTGTATCGTTCCGTCTCCGCTTTCGCGAGACCATATGCATTTCGTGGATGGTGCCGACGGCGGATATGCGGCTGCGGCAAGCCGTCTCAAGCAGCAGATACAGCTTGCTGCGCCGGTCTGAAAAGCGCTCCAATACGCAGCCCCCGATTCCTGTGCCGGATGCGCCCGCAGCGAAGGCCAATGAAAAGAAAAACCGGCGTCGCGCGCCGGTTTCAATCTAGTGATGCTGCCGGGCCTTAACAGGGCCGTGGGCTCATGCAGCGGTCTTGCTGCTCTTCTGCGCCTGGCAGTAAATTTCCTCGAGGGATGCGAGGATTTTTTTCACGGATTCGGAATTGCTGGAATAATAGATGGTCTGCGCATCCCGTCGTGTCTTCACCAGCCGCTGGGCACGCAATTTCGAAAGATGCTGCGAGAGAGCGGACTGGCTGAGACCAACCTGTGAAGCGAGAACACCGACCGGCACTTCCGTATCCACCAGCGTGCACAAGATCATCAGGCGCTTGGGATTCGCCATGGCTGAGAGCAAGTCTGCAGCGGCGATGCTATGTTCCGACAGAGATTGATTATCCATACGCTCAAGTCTCCTGATGACAGTCGAAAAAGACGGTCATGGTGGCTATTATAGGTGTTCCAAAAGGTGTTTTTATAATTCAGTCGATACGTTGTATATACCTAAATCTTGCTTATATCGTGTCCCCTTCAAAGACTATTCTTCACCGATTATTTACTTAAAATATTGTGACCAAATTATCAGCTTTTTGCCTGTTTTTTGTCAATTTGATGATAAACCCATGTATTAGCGGCAGTATTTATAAGCAATAAACGATAAAAAGTTGAGCACCTCAATCTTAACACCCGACGCCGGATTTTGGGGTGACAATCTATTACCACCTTAAATTTAGCAGCGAGCTAAAGAATCTAGATTAACTTTGCGCAATTTTCTCTAAGTTTGCAATATGATTTTTATTAGTAATTATTTTCATGCATAACTTGTGATATCAAAAATATTCTTTGCTACCGTGGGAAGGTATAACTTGCGCCGTAAAGATCTTCTGGAAACAGAAAAAGGGCCCTCCATGGAGGGCCCTTTCTTTTTCAGACAGGCGAATCACTATTTTTTGCGGTGACGCGTCAGCCCCGCGACAACTTCATCGGCGGAAATCGTGCCGACGATAGCACCGTTGTCGACGACGCCGATCGCGCCGGAATGTTTTGACAGCGCATCGAGAATATCGATGAGCGGCGATGACGGACGGGCGGTGGCGGCGACTGTCATCTGCCCGTTGCGTTCGTCCACCCCACGCTTCATCACATCGGCGGCGGTCAGCATGGAGATCGGGTTCATGTTCTGCACGAAATCCGCGACATAGGGCGTGGCCGGCTGCTTGACGATCTGCTGCGGCGTTCCGCACTGGATGATGCGTCCGCCCTCCATCATGGCGATACGGTTGCCGATGCGGAAGGCCTCATCCAGATCGTGGCTGACGAAGAGGATAGTTTTCTTCAGCCGGCTCTGGAACTCCAGAAGCTCGTCCTGCAAGCGGCTTCTGATGAGAGGGTCGAGAGCCGAGAATGGCTCGTCCATCAACAGGATCGGCGCGCCGGTGGCAAAGGCTCTCGCCAGCCCCACACGCTGCTGCATGCCGCCGGAAAGCTCTCCCACCTTGCGGTCGGCCCAGGCGGAGAGATTGACCAGCTCCAGCTGCTCGGCCACCATGCGCTTGCGCTCGGCTTCCGGCACGCCGGAAAGCTCAAGCCCGAAGCCGACATTGTCGGCCACATTGCGCCAGGGCAGAAGGCCGAATTGCTGGAAGACCATGGAGACCGTGTGCATGCGCAGATCGCGCAGCGCTTTCGCCGTCGAGCGATAGGGATCGACATAGCCGGACTTGGTCTTCACGCCGACATTGCCGCGCACCACGGGCGCAAGCCCGTTGACGGCCCTCAGCAGGGTCGACTTGCCCGAGCCGGAAAGCCCCATGAGCACGAGTATCTCGCCCTCGCTGACCGAGAGCGAGGCATTGGCGACGCCGAGAACCAGTCCGGTTTCAGCATTGATCTCGTCACGCGTGCTGCCCTTGTCGATCAGCGACAGCGCCGCATCGGGCCGGTCGCCGAAAACGATATCGACATTTCCGAAGATGATGGCGTCACTCATAGATCATCCTCCGCGCCGGGAAGGCGGAAAAGCCGGTCGAGAACGATCGCCAGTATGACGATGCACAGTCCCGCTTCGAAGCCCATGGCGATATTGACGGTATTGAGCGCGCGCACCACCGGCACACCCAGACCATTGGCGCCCACCAGGGCGGAAATGACCACCATCGACAGCGACAGCATGATCGTCTGGGTAAGGCCGGCCATGATCTGCGGCGCGGCGAAGGGAAGCTCCACCTTGCGCAATACTTGCGAAGGCGTGGCGCCAAAAGCGACGGCCGCCTCCACCAGCGCCGGCGGCGTCGAAACGATGCCGAGACGGGTGAGCCGCACCGGTGCCGGAATGGCGAAGATGACGGTTGCGATGAGCCCCGGAACCATGCCGAGACCGAACAGCACCAGCGCCGGGATGAGATAAACGAAGGTGGGGATGGTCTGCATCAGGTCCAGCACCGGGCGCATGCCGGCATAGATCCATTTGCGCCGTGCCGCCAATATGCCGAGCGGTATGCCGATGATCATGCACACGGCGCTGGCGGCGATGACGAGTGCCAGCGTTTCCGTCGTCGCCTTCCAGTAGCCCAGATTGATGATGAGCAGCAGGCCGAGCGCCGTGAAGACCGGCATGCCGACGGAGCGGCGCGTCCAGGCGGAAAGCGCTGTCAGGATCGCCACGATGATGAGCGGATGCGGCGCCTGCAGCACATAAAGCAGGGCGTTGATGACGCTTTGGAAAATGAAGGAAAGCCAATCGAAGAAAAAAGCGAGATTGCCGGTCAGCCAGTCAATGGCCTCCTTAGCATATCGGCCGACGGGCAGGCGGTTTTCAGGAGCGCTGAGCCATTCCACGGTAAGAAAAGACCTTTCGTGAACTAAAACAATTCCGGCAAAAGTGCAGAGCGGTTTTGCGTCCGGAATTGCGCAGACAACAAAGAAATAGAGCATCGTCATCCCGTTTCACCGGGATTGCTCCAATGCAGAAATGACGACCGGCAGCGGAACTGCCGGACGCGGTGCTGGCGCATGACCTTCAATGTCTGAAAATTCACAGGCAAGGTCATGCATGGGCATCGTTATTTCCCGCTGATCCGGCCTGCCGCGCAGGCCGGATGCAGTCATGCATCGTCTTGCGGCTTAGAGGCCGAGAGCCTTCTTGGCAGCAGGCAGGGCGTCGGCGCTGCCGTCCTTGGTCTTGACGTTGGCGAGCCAGGGCTCGATCGCCGTCGGATTGGCCTTCAGCCAGGCGGTTGCAGCCGCCTCGCCCTCAAGGCCGTCATTCAGGATCTTGCCCATGATCTCGTTTTCCATGGGCAGGGAAAATTGCAGGTTCTTGAGGAAGGCGCCGACATTCGGGCACTCCTCGACGTAACCCTTGCGGACATTGGTATGGATCGTCGCGCCGCCGAGATTGGGGCCGAAGACCTCGTCGCCGCCGGTCAGATAGGTCAGCTTGAAATTCGCATTCATGGGATGCGGTTCCCAGCCGAGGAAGACGATGGGCTCGCCGGATTTTTCAGCGCGGGCCACCTGGGAGAGCATGCCCTGTTCGGACGACTCGACCACCTCGAATGACTTCAGACCGAAACTGTCCTTGGCCACCATGTCGAGAATCAGGCGATTGCCGTCATTGCCCGGCTCGATACCATAGATCTTGCCGCCGAGATCGGCGCTGTGGGCGGCGATGTCCTTGAAATCCTTGATGCCGAGTTCGGCGCCCTTGGCGTTGGTCGCCAGCGTGTATTTCGCGCCGGTCAGGTTTTCCCGCAGCGTCTCCACGGATTTGTCTTCGCGATAAGGCGCGATATCGCCTTCCATGGTCGGCATCCAGTTGCCGAGGAAGACGTCGATGTCCTTGTTTTTCAGGGATGTGTAGGTAACGGGTACGGAGAGAAGCTTGACGTCGGTTTCATAGCCAAGGCTTTTCAGAAGCACGGTGGCGGTCGCCGTCGTGGCGGTGATGTCGGTCCAGCCCACATCGGAAAAGCGCACTGTGCCACAACTTGCCGGTTCCGCAGCACCGGCCGCACTGAACGTCATGGAGGAGATTGCTGCGGCCAGGGCCAGACAGCGGCTTCTATTTGCAAACATATGGCTTGCTCCCTGTTTTTTCGTTCCCTTGCCATTATCAATATCTGCCGGACACAATCAACTCGCGCGCATTTGCGTGCTTTGGCGCACCGTTTGCGACAAAATGGTGAAAATGTCGGTATTCAGCGGTGCAATGTCGAAAAAGGGCAGACCGTAGAAATCTGTGTTTTTCCAACGGCCATACTTTTCAATCCGCGTCTTCGCCGTCAAAAGACGCTGGATGCAGCATCGGCTGGAAAACCGGGACAGGTTTGTGAGGCACGGTGTGCCGATTGAAGAGGTTGGAGCATTTAAACGCACGTCGGAATGATGCAACGGTGCTCCGGGAGTGGATAATGGCAAAACTCTATTTCAATTATTCGACGATGAATGCCGGCAAATCGACCATGCTGCTGCAGGCATCCTACAATTATCAGGAGCGCGGCATGCGCACACTGATCTTCACGGCCGCCTTTGACGACCGGGCCGGCGTCGGCCGTGTCGCCTCGCGCATCGGCCTGTCCTCCGACGCGCTGACCTTCGATGACAATACCGACCTGTTCGCCGAGGTATCGGCCCTCACTGCCGAAGCGCCGGTCGCCTGCGTTTTCATCGATGAAGCCAATTTTCTCTCCGAGCACCATGTGTGGCAGCTTGCCGACATTGTCGACAGGCTGAACATCCCGGTCATGACCTATGGCCTGCGCACGGATTTTCAGGGAAAGCTTTTCCCCGCCTCGAAAGAACTGCTGGCCATTGCCGACGAGCTTCGCGAAATCCGCACCATCTGCCATTGCGGCCGCAAGGCGACGATGGTCGCCCGCTTCGACAATGAAGGAAAGGTCGTAACGGAAGGCGCGCAGATCGATGTCGGCGGCAACGAGAAATATGTTTCCTTCTGCCGCCGCCACTGGGTGGAGACGTTCAAGGACGAGTGAACATCTGCGTCCGGTTGCCGCATTTGATTTTCCGCAAAGATGGCTCCCCCGCTCCTGGGCTAAGACGACGGCGACACATTCGCGTGGATGTGCTTTCTCTCAGGAGCAAAACTATGCAGAACAGAACTGCCAAATTCGCCGGCCTCGCCATTCTCGCAGGTCTTTTCGCCTTTCCCGCCCTTGCTGCCGAAATCGAAGTGAAGATGCTCAACAAGGGCAGCGACGGTCAGGCGATGGTCTTCGAGCCCGCAACCGTCAAGGCCGCCATCGGCGACGTCATTACCTTCGTCCCGGTCGACAAGGGCCATGATGCGGCAGCCGTGAAGGACATGATCCCCGAGGGTGTCGCAGACTTCAAGGGCAAGATGAACGAGACGGTGAAGTTGACGGTCGAGAAGGAAGGCGCCTACGTCGTCAAATGCACACCGCATCTGGGCATGGGCATGATCGCGCTCGTTGTCGTCGGCGATGCCGCGCCGGCCAATCTGGACGCCGTCAAGAACGGCAAACTGCCGAAAAAGGCGCGCGACCGGCTGAACGACGAGATCGCCAAGCTCGGCCTTTGAGGACATATCCCTTCGGTTCCGCGGCGGCTGTTCCTCCACAATCGGTGTGGAAAGCCATAATGGCCGGCGCGGACCGCAGGTTGAGAAAAGTTTCGCAATCATGTTGTATCCCGGTTGACCGGGACATATCTGGAAGACAGTAAATGACCGCGGTTTGTACGAAGCGCCGAAGGGCGCGGGTGGCCCGCGTGTTTTTCTTCCGGCGTCCAGCCCCACGGGCAGAGGAGACTATGACGACATGATCGACCGGATCACCGCTTTGATTCAGGCAGCCTTCAGCGCCATCGGCAGGGCCGCCGGTCTTCTCGTCGCCTGGCTTTTGTGGCCCTTCATGGCCGCCCACGGCTGGTACAGCGGCCGCAACTGGCTCATCAAGGGTCCGATCGCCCTCATCGTCATTCTTCTTGCCGGCTTCTACGGATATTTCATCTGGCAAACCCAGGTCTGGACGAATTTCGACCCGGATTACGTCGCGCGCTACAAGCTTGAAGAGCGCACCGTGCCTGCCGGGCAGGAATTGCCCGCCGCCGCCCCGGCGGGCGGCGCAACGGGTGCCGCCGCAAACACATCCGCGCCGGTCTGCCAGCGTTCGGCCATCGTCGACGCAGCCGCCGATCTCACCGATTTCAACGTCAACCAGAACGCGTGGATTTCCTCCATGCTGCTTTATCGTCTCGGCCTTTTCGGCATGGACTGGGACAGCACGCCGTTTCTGGACAACAAGGCGTCTTTCCAGCGTGGTGTAAACCAGGCCGTGCGCCGCACCTCGGTGGAACTTGTGGATACGCTCGGCCGCGTGCGCGGAACCTCCGGCATCAACAACAATCTCCAGGAAGCGCGCGGCAACATGCAGTTCAGCGAGTATTCCTGGTATTTCGGTCTCGATCCCTTCGGCCCGAAGACCCCGACCCCCAGCTATTACCGCGCCGCCATCCGCAGCTTCCAGGCCTTCAACGGCGAACTCGCCGCGTGCAAGGCCGTCTTCGATACCCGCGCCGACAACCTCATCCAGTTCATCGACCGTATCGCCGGCGATATCGGCTCCACGTCTGCAATTCTGCGCGAACGCTCGGAAAATTATAATGGCGGCTGGTTCGATACCCGTGCCGACGACCGCTTCTGGTTCGCCTATGGCCAGCTCTACGGTTATTACGGCGTGCTTTCCGCCGCCGGATCGGACTTCGCGCAGGTCATCCGCGAGCGTAACCTGACCAACCTGTGGAACGACACGCTGTTGCAGACCCGCGCAGCCCTGCGCATCCAGCCGGCGATCATTTCCAATGGTGAGGAAAGCGGCTGGATCATGCCTTCACACCTCGCCACCATGGGATTTTACGTTTTGCGGGTTCGCTCGAATCTCGTCGAGCTTCGCTCGGTTCTCGACCGGTAAGGCGAGGCCTGCCGGGAACGGCAGGGTCGATCAGTCTATCAGGCCAAGGCGTATTGTCTTGGCCACCAGCTGGGTGCGGTTGACGCAGTCGAGCTTGCGGATGGCGTTGTTCATATAGGCATTGACGGTATGTTCCGAGATGGACAGAAGCTCGGCGATCTCCACGGAGGTCTTTCCCTGCGCCGTCCAGCGCACGACGTCTAGTTCCCGCTTCGTCAAAGGCGATGGACCTTTTGAGTTGGTGCGGCAAAGCCGGTCATAGACTTCCAGCGCATGCAGCACGATCATGCCCAGCTCGTTGAGCGCGGCTTGCGGCAGGATATCGCGATCGCCCGCGAAATTCATCAGATGCCGGTTGCCGTACATGCCATGCACCGGCACCATCAGACCGGACGTTATGCCCATGCTGCTCAGCGAGGCCGCCGCATCCACCAGCGGTCCGCAGGCAATATCCGGATCCTGCAGCGACCAATATTGCGGCATCATCGATGACGCGCCGCGCTTGATGACGGGACACTCCCCAAGCGCGCCGTCCCGGGTCATCGCATTCACGACCCAGATGGGCAGGCTGCTTTCGACAACCGTCGGCAAGGCATAGGCATTCTGGCCGCCGGGCAAGCGCAAAAGGGTCACATAGGCGTAACCGAAGGCGCGCATCACTTCCCGCAGGGCCTCCAGCCATTGGGATTTGTCGGCCGCAGCCGACAGATCGTCGCAAAGTCTGGCCTGACGCTCCGTCTTCACCATTCACGCACCCTCGACACGCCGGGACGCAGCGCCCGGAGCGTAAAACATGCGGCTTGGCCAGAACGGGTTACGACCTTCATATCGGCTGGACCATCCTGATCAAAGCACCGGCTTTTCGGATTTGTCCTTCGGCTTGGCCATCAGTTTTTCCAGAAAACCAAGCATGACCGCCGAGACGACAAAAGCCAGATGGATGATGGTGAACCACATCAGCTTGCTGTCCGAATATTGACTGGCGTTGAGGAAGATTTGCAGCAGGTGGATCGACGAGATCGCCACGATCAACGATGCGACCTTGATTTTCAGACTGCCGGAATCGAGCTTGCCCAGAAAGGAAACCTCGGCATCGGCATCGTCGAAGCGGCTGACGAAGTTCTCGTAACCGGAAATCATCACCATGACGATCAGGCTGGCGACCAGCGCCGCATCGATCAGACCCAGCATGGCGAGGATCATGTCCGCTTCGTCGTAGGTGAAAACGTTCTTCGCAACTTTCAGAAACTTCAGCGCGAAGGAAAACGCATAAACCGCCAGTGCCGCGACGAGCCCGAGATAAAAAACGACGAGCAGCCAGCGGCTGGAGAGGATGATCCGCTCGACGAGCAGTTCAAGAGACTTCATTTCCGTATCCGATTAATAATCTGTTTATTGTTGGGGCATGGTTTGTTTCGCCATGTAAACTGGCTGCGAATATCCTAGCAAGCGGCAATGTCGGGACTTTGACCGTACCGTGGCGTTTTCACACCCCATTCACCAATGAGGGTCGAGAGCGGATAAGCGTCATATTTTTGCAACATACTGTTATGCTTTAAAACATGATGCAAAAAGTCATATATAATATGTTGACAGTTATCGTCATGTTTTTTAGTCCTCGCTTATCGGCTCGCCGTAACAATCAAAACAGTTTCAGCCGCGGCGGCAAGCGCGGCGTGCTTTTGCACGCCGTGGCCCATTCGCGCGCCTACCTGGGGGTAATTAATGTCCATTTCGCGCACGCATTCCGCGCTGCTTCTGTGCACTGCCATCTCTCTTCTGCCGCTTGCCGGCCCCGCGCGGGCCCAGGACGCCGCGGCGCAAGCGGACGAGGCCACCACGCTTGAAAGGATCGTCGTCAAGGGCAAGCGCGTCAAAAGCGCCAATGCCGCCGCCGACACGCCGCTGGCGAGCCAGACCACGGCGGAAGACATCCGCAAGAAGGATATCGGTAGCATCAAGGACCTCGGCAATAGCACGGAGCCGGGCGTCGATTACGTCGATGCCAAGCCCGGCCGGCCCGGCGGCCTGTTCATCCGCGGCCTCGGCGGCGCACGCGTCGTCACCTTGATCGACAATATTCCTGTGCCTTATTTCAACAATTTCGCCCGTCAGGGTCAGGCAACCACCACGCTCAGCGATACGAGTTCGAGCTTCGATTTTTCCTCGCTCTCGACGGTCGATGTGGTGCGTGGCGCAGATTCCAGCCGTATCGGCTCCGGTGCCCTCGGCGGCGCGCTGGTGCTGCGCACGCTCGATCCGGAAGACCTGATCGGCGAAGGCAGGGATTGGGGCGGCGTAGCCAAGACCACCTATGATAGCGAAGACAGAAGCGTGGGCGGATCGCTCGCCGTCGCCAGGAAGATCGAGAATACTTCGGTCCTGTTCCAGGGCTCCTATAAGCGCGGCAACGAGACGGACAACAAGGGTACGGCCGATATCTACGGCACGCGCCGCACCAAGCCCAATCCTGCCGACACCTATGAAAGCAACCTGATGTTCAAGATCCGTCAGGATCTTGAAGGCGGTCACAGCATCGGGCTGACGGCCGAGCGCTATTCTCTGAGAAACCGCAGCGACATGAAGACCCTGCAGGGCGTCAGCGTTTCGGGCTCGACCTACCGGATCGGCGACTACCGGGGCTATGAGGATACCGAGCGCGATCGCGTATCGCTCGATTACGAATACGAAGCGCCCTCGACCGACGGCTTCATCGACGCCGCCAATCTTTCGCTCTACTGGACGCGTCTTTCCAAGGAATCCGGCGCCGGCGACCGCCTGACCAACAATTCGCTTTATATTCGCGAAGACAGCATGCGCAACAGCGCATTCGGCATCGTCGGCGGCCTTGAATCCGGCTTCGAGCTTGGCGGCGTGCAGCACACGGTCCGTTTCGGCGGCAACGCCATGACGACCGATTTCAGCCAGGAGCTTTTCGCCAACACGGCCGGATCGACCTCGTCCTCGCAATCGGACATGCCTGACGTGAGCGGCAAGAGCCTCGGTCTTTATCTCGATGACGAAATCGCCTTCGGCAACGGCTTCCGCCTGACCCCCGGCCTGCGCTTCGATTCCTACGATTACGATCCCGATGGCTCCGTTTCCAGCAACAGCGGCTACCGAACATTCGGCCTGCCGAGCGGCAACAGCGGCTCGCGCTTCTCGCCGAAGCTTCTTGCCACCTATGACGTCACGCCCGAACTGCAGCTTTTCGCACAATGGTCGATGGCCTATCGTGCCCCGACGATCAACGAACTGTATCTGAACTTCTCCAACGTCAGCTCCGGTTACGCTGTTGTCGGCAACTCCGCCCTCAATCCCGAGACCAGCAACGGTTTCGAGATCGGTGCGAACTACGCCTCCGGCGACCTCACGGGAAGCCTGACGCTGTTCCACAACAAGTACAAGAACTTCATCGAGCAGTACACGACGTCGACAACGCTCTTCCCCGGCTTCGGCGGCAGGGGCAACGGATCGCTCTTCACCTATCGCAACCGTAACAACGTCGAAATCTCCGGTGTCGAAGCCAAGGTCCGCAAGGACCTCGCCAACGGCTTCTTCGCCCACGCTTCGCTTGCTTACGCCTATGGCAAGGACACCGATACCAACGAATTCATTCGCACGGTCGCGCCCTTCAAGTCCGTCGTCGGCATCGGCTACGAGCAGGACGTCTGGGGCACGGAATTTACCGGTGTCTTCTCCTCCGGCATGCGTGACGACAGGGTGGCCAACACCTTCGACGCCCCCGGCTATGGCGTCTTCAACCTGACCGGCTGGTGGGAACCGGAACAGACCAAGGGCCTGCGCATCCAGGCCGGCATCTATAACCTGTTCGACAGGAAATACTGGAATGCCGTCGGCGTTCGCGACGTGAACCCGAATGCCGTCAGCACCGTCAACCAGCCGGCCGACTTCTATACGGAAGCCGGACGCACCTTCAAAATTTCTCTGACCCAGAAATTCTAAACCCGGGCAGAAACATCATCTCCAGTTGGGGCGGCTTTCGGGTCGCCCCTTTTTTGTCAGCGGCAATAGAGATAACCGCCTTTTCGCTCCAGCACGTCGAGATGCAGGTGGTCCTGATGGGTGGCGTCGCTGCCGGGCGAAAGAACCGTGCGGAAGAACAGGCAGGCGGCGGCGGTAATCGTGCGCTGGAAAGCGCCTTCCCGCGTTCCGTCCTCACCGCGCGGCTTCATCACCAGCGGCTCGCCCTTATCGAAAGCGATCGTGGAAATATCGACGGCATTGCCCTTGGCATGTTCGGAAATCTTGCCGTTTGCCGCGCTGTTGCGGTTGCGGCATATATAGGTCGAGGCATTGGCGATGGCCGTCACCTTTCTCTCCGGCATAGCCAGAGCCGCAGCCGGCAGCATCATTTCCTTTGTCCAGCGGGAAAGCGCGAGCGCGGTTTCGCAGCGCATGGTGCCCGATGGTTCCAGCTTGATGCCGGGCAGAACCACGGAAAGCTCGACAGGCGCTTCGATGCCGCAGCCCTGCTCCGCATCCCGGATCGGTTCGAGCTGTTTGAATTCCGCACCGATATCCTTCAACGCGCCAAGGCATGCCTGAAGCGCGGCCGGGTCTTCCGGTTTCACCGGCTCCGGCGGCTTCTCTTCCGGTTTTGCAGCGTCAACATCCGGTTTCGGTTGTTCACCATCCTCTTTGCCCTCCCCCGCCTTGCCTTCGACGCCTTTCCTGCTGTCATCGGACCCCTTGTCTGCCGGCGTCTTGCCGTCATCCGGTTTCCGCTCTTCCGGGGCCTGCGGTTTCGGGGCTGGTTTCGGCGCTTCCACCGGGCTTTGCGACGGCTCGTCGGATGACTTTTCCGAGGGGGTGGCGGATTGCCCCTCACCCGGTTTCGGTTGCGGCACCGGCACCTGCGCCGGCGGTTCAGAGGCGGAAATCAATGCGAGGGTGGTTACCAGAAGACACAGGCGATGAAGCATTTTTCGGGGCACTCCTGACCGTTTCGGCAGGAGTGCAACGCCGCCACGGCCCGTAAGGTTCATTCCCTCACCGAAATCCGCTTGCCAAGGCGGATCGTGCGCGCTAACAATTTTCCCATGAACATCGTGTCTAAGAACATTGCTAACTGGTGGTGGGGCAGCTTTTCGCGGCCTTGACCAGTCATGTCTTCAGACAAAGTCCAAGCCGCCCGAATTTTCAGGCGGCTTTTTTGTTATTGTGCCGCCTGTCATCGGGCCTGAACAACGGGAAGTATGAGAGAAATGGTAACGATCATTCAGGATGACGGAGCGGAAACCTACGAGACGAAAGGCGGCATCAAGGTCAGCCGAAAGCGTCGGCCCGCCGATTACGCCAGCGCCATCGATAATTATATCGAAAAGCTCGATTCCCATCGCGGCGCGGTTTTTTCGTCCAACTACGAATATCCGGGCCGTTACACCCGCTGGGATACGGCCATCGTCGACCCGCCGCTCGGCATTTCCTGTTTCGGCCGCAAAATGTGGATCGAGGCCTATAATGGTCGCGGCGAAGTGCTGCTTTCCTTTATCACCGAGAAGCTGAAGGCGACGCCCGATCTCACGCTTGGCGCCTCCACCACGCGCCGTCTCGATCTCACCGTCAACGAGCCGGACCGCGTCTTTACCGAAGAAGAGCGTTCGAAAATCCCGACCGTCTTCACGGCGCTGCGCGCCATCGTCGACCTCTTTTATTCGAATGCGGATTCGGCCATCGGCCTGTTCGGCGCCTTCGGTTACGATCTCGCCTTCCAGTTCGACGCGATCAAGCTGTCGCTGGCGCGCCCGGAAGACCAGCGCGACATGGTGCTGTTTCTGCCGGACGAAATCCTCGTCGTCGACCATTACTCCGCCAAGGCCTGGATCGACCGCTACGACTTCGAAAAGGCCGGCGTGACGACGGACGGCAAGTCCTCCGACATCGCGCCCGATCCCTTCAAGACCACGGATACGATCCCGCCCAAGGGCGATCACCGTCCCGGTGAATATTCCGAACTGGTGGTGAAGGCCAAGGAAAGCTTCCGTCGCGGCGATCTGTTCGAGGTCGTTCCCGGCCAGAAGTTCATGGAACGCTGCGAAAGCAATCCGTCGGCGATTTCCCGCCGCCTGAAGGCGATCAACCCGTCCCCCTACTCCTTCTTCATCAATCTCGGCCATCAGGAATATCTGGTCGGCGCGTCGCCGGAAATGTTCGTGCGTGTCTCCGGCCGCCGCATCGAGACCTGCCCGATTTCCGGCACCATCAAGCGCGGCGACGATCCGATTGCCGATAGCGAGCAGATCCTGAAGCTGCTCAATTCGAAGAAGGACGAATCCGAACTCACCATGTGCTCGGATGTGGACCGCAACGACAAGAGCCGCGTCTGCGAACCGGGTTCGGTAAAGGTCATCGGCCGCCGCCAGATCGAGATGTATTCGCGCCTCATCCACACGGTGGACCACATCGAAGGCCGCCTGCGTGACGATATGGACGCCTTTGACGGCTTCCTCAGCCACGCCTGGGCCGTCACCGTGACCGGTGCGCCGAAACTCTGGGCCATGCGCTTTATCGAGGGCCATGAAAAGAGCCCGCGCGCCTGGTATGGCGGCGCCATCGGCATGGTCGGCTTCAATGGCGACATGAATACCGGGCTCACGCTGCGCACCATCCGCATCAAAGACGGCATTGCCGAGGTGCGTGCGGGTGCAACGCTGCTCAACGATTCCAATCCGCAGGAAGAAGAAGCCGAAACCGAACTGAAGGCATCCGCCATGATCGCCGCCATTCGCGATGCGAAAGCCACCAACGCCGCTTCCATCAAGCGCGACGCCGCCAAGGTGGGCACCGGTGTGAAGATCCTGCTCGTTGACCACGAAGACAGCTTCGTGCACACGCTGGCGAATTATTTCCGCCAGACGGGCGCGACCGTCTCCACCGTCAGAACGCCGGTTGCGGCAGAGGTGTTCGATCGCTTCCAGCCCGATCTTGTCGTGCTCTCTCCCGGACCGGGCAGCCCGACGGATTTCGACTGCAAGGCGACCATCAAGGCCGCCCGCGCCCGCGAATTGCCGATCTTCGGCGTTTGCCTCGGCCTTCAGGCGCTGGCGGAAGCCTATGGCGGCGAGCTTCGCCAGCTTGCGGTGCCGATGCACGGCAAGCCCTCACGCATCCGCGTGCTGGAGCCGGGTCTCGTCTTCTCCGGCCTCGGCAAGGAAGTAACCGTCGGCCGTTACCACTCGATCTTCGCCGACCCCTCCACCCTTCCGCGTGATTTCATCATCACCGCGGAAAGCGAGGACGGCACGATCATGGGCATCGAACACGCCAAGGAGCCGGTGGCCGCCGTTCAGTTCCACCCGGAATCGATCATGACACTCGGCCAGGACGCCGGCATGCGCATGATCGAAAACGTCGTGGTGCATCTGACCCGCAAGGCGAAGACAAAGGCGGCATGATGGTGGCTGCCGACGCCATCAGCATCGAACCCATCCGGGCGGAACACGTTGAAAGCTTTCACCGTGCTCTCGATGCGGTGTCGCGTGAGCGGAAATATCTGAGCTTCCTGGAGGCGCCGCCGCTCGATTCGGTCCGCGCCTTCGTTCTCGACATGATCGAAAACGACCATCCGCAATTCGTGGCGATTGCGGATGGCAAGGTGGTCGGCTGGTGCGATATTCGCCGCGAGAGCAGGCCCACCCATGCCCATCGCGGCACCCTCGGCATGGGCATCCTGCCGGCCTATCGCGACAAGGGGCTGGGTGGACGGCTGATGCGGCAGACGCTCGATGCCGCCCGTCAATGCGGGCTCCACCGTGTGGAACTGAGCGTGCATGCCGACAATGCCAGAGCAATCGCGCTTTATGAAAAGATCGGTTTTGTACATGAAGGCCGGGGCCGTGATGCCGTTCTGATCGACGGGCGTTACATCGACAGCCTGAACATGGCGATCATCTTGGGCAACTAACCCCTCGGCAGCGAGGCGGAAATGCACAGCGCGAATTTCTTCAGCAGCTGCGTGTCGAAGTGCCCTTCCCGCCGCAGCATCCAGGTCAGCGCCTCATTCGCCGTCCACGGCTTCTTGTAGGGCCTGACCGAGGTGATGGCGTCATAGACGTCGCAAATCGCCGCGATACGCGCATAGAGGCTGATCTGGCTGCCCGCACGGCCGCTCGGATAACCGCCGCCATCCATCCGCTCATGATGATTGAAGCAGACATCGAGCACCATCTCCGGCATCTGCACATTGCGCGACAATATATCCCGGCCGAATGCGGGATGGAGATTGATGATTTCCCGCTCGCTGGCGCTCAACCCTTCCGTCTTGTTGAGGATCGATGAAGGAATTTCCACCTTGCCGATATCATGCAGCAACCCGCTGATGCCGAGCAGATTGACCGTTCCCCTGTCGAGCCCGAGATAATTACCGAAGAGGATCATCAGCCCGCTGACGGAGACCGAGTGCACGAAGGTCGTTTCGTCTTTCGATTTCAGGCGGGTGACGCCGATGAAAATCGCCGGGTTCGACTGCACGGCATCGGAAATCTTGCCCGCCGCCGCAGCCATGCCCTTCAGCGAAACGACGCCGCCCTCTTCTGCGGAAGCAAATGTCTCGGCAATCGTATCGGCGGCCGAGCGCACGGCGTGGGTGACGGCAGCGACGGTTTCCGGGCAATTGCCCGGTTGCGGCGAAACCGCCGCAGAACGCGCGCTGCCTTCGGTATCGTATCCCCTGGCGGTGTTGATGACGATGCTTTCGGCGCCGCTTGATTTCAATTGACGCATTAATTCCTCGTGCCGCAAAAGAAAGCGGTGCCGTTTTAAAAATCCCTGGTTCGAAAGCGTTCCTTCGACCGCTTCGATAAACATGCCAATCGTCAGTTGCTGGGTGGAAATTCGTTTGAGCATCAGATGCTTTTATTTTCCTTCCCGGGAATGATAACCTGAAACCGTAATTCGTAAAAATGTCGGCGCGCAACCGGCTAAACTATAAAGGTGAAGTCCAGCCTTCCCAACCCTGCCTAAACTTGCACCTCGGAAGATTAGATAACACAAATATGAAAATTTTTTACTCTGGATATATTTAAAACTCAAAGAATCAATCCGAATAGACCGAGAAACAACCGTAGAATGTAAATAGTGAAAATTCTCGCATACGACGCAAATCAGGAGCCGAAGAAACCCGCATGAATTCCAGACTTGAAACGCGCATCGATCAGGGTACGGGCCGTGAACCGGCGGACATGGTTCTCAAGGGCGGACGCTTCTTCGACCTCGTCACCGGAGAACTCGTCGCTTCGGATATCGCCATCTGTGGCGACACCATCGTCGGCACCTGCGAGAACTACAAGGGGCGACAGGAAATCGACATTTCCGGAAAGATCGTCGTTCCGGGTTTCATCGATACGCATCTCCATATCGAATCGTCGCTGGTGACGCCGCACGAATTCGACCGCTGCGTTTTGCCCTATGGCGTTACCACGGCCATTTGCGACCCGCACGAGATCGCCAATGTTCTGGGCGTAGAGGGGCTTCGGTTCTTCCTCGACAGTGCCATGGAAACCATCATGGACATCCGCGTGCAGCTCTCCTCTTGCGTGCCCGCCACCCATCTGGAAACCGCCGGCGCGGATCTGCCCATCGAAAAGCTGCTGCCGTTCCGGGAGCACCCGAAGGTCATCGGACTTGCCGAATTCATGAATTTTCCGGGCGTCATCCACAAGGATCCGGTGTGTATGGCGAAGCTAGAGGCCTTTCAGGGCCAGCATATCGACGGCCATGCACCGCTTCTCTCCGGCACGGCTTTGAACGGCTATCTCGCCGCCGGCATCCGCACCGAACATGAATGCACGAGCGCGACTGAAGCGCTGGAGAAAATCCGCAAGGGCATGCATATTCTGGTGCGCGAAGGCTCGGTCTCAAAGGACCTGCACGCCCTGATGCCGATCATCACCGAGCGCCTGTCGCCCTATCTGGCCCTCTGCACGGACGATCGCAACCCGCTCGACATCGCCGAACAGGGCCATCTCGACTATATGATCCGCACCGCGATCGCCAGCGACGTGGAACCGCTCGCCATCTACCGCGCCGCCTCCATTTCCGCCGCAAAAGCCTTTGGCCTGCGCGACCGCGGCCTTGTCGCACCGGGCTGGCGGGCCGATCTTGTGGTCATCGACAGCCTGCAGAACTGCAAGGCGAGTATGGTGCTTTCCGGCGGCCGGCTCGTCGATGACGCCCTTTTTGCCACGCGCAAACCGGTCGCACCCGTCGGCCTCGACAGCGTCAAGGCAAGACCCGTGCTCGCCTCGCATTTCGGCGTGCCGGTCACGGAGGGCGAAAGCCCTATCATGGGCGTGCTTCCCGGCAAGATCATTACCGAGCACCGCCGCTACAGGCTGCCGACGGATGGCAACCAGACCACCGTCGATCTTGAAAACGACATCATCAAGGTCGCCGTCATCGAACGCCACGGCAAGAACGGCAACCATGCCAACGGTTTCGTTCAGGGCTTCGGCCTGAAAAAGGGCGCCATCGCCTCCACCGTCGGCCATGACAGCCACAATATCTGTGTCGTCGGCGTGAGCGAAGACGACATGGCGCTGGCCGCCAACCGGCTCGGCGAAATCAAGGGCGGCTTCGTGGTGGTGGAAGACGGCAGGGTGACGGGCGAGATCGCTTTGCCCGTCGCCGGGCTGATGAGCCTCGAACCCTATGAGACCGTTCGCGATACGCTGCACACGCTCAGAAAAGCAGCCTATGCACTCGGCACGACGCTGGAAGAGCCCTTCCTGCAGGTCGCCTTCCTGCCCCTGCCCGTCATCCCGCATCTGAAGATTTCCGATATGGGTATGGTGGATGTGGACCGGTTTGCGCTGATTTGATTGGCGGAAAATGCCTCGGCGGAAGACGGTAAATGCGCATAAGACGCACCGACCTCCTCATTCCTGTGCTTGTCACAGGAATCCAGTCGACGCGCGTCTGCGCGGCGAGAGAGTCTTTTCAGCCCAATGACTTGGGCTGGCTAGATTCCTGTGACAAGCACAGGAATGAGGGAAGCAGGATACGTAATCAGCAGAGATCGCTGCATCTTCTGCTGTGCCCATACCCTCAATCCGGAGGCAGAGACTTGCGAAAATAAACCACCCGCTGCGTTTCCTCAAATCCCAGCGCCGCATGCATGCGGTGTGAATCGATATTGGAAATATCGGCATCGGAAGCAAGTTCGCTCACACCCTTGCTGGTCGCCCAACGGGTTACTTCGGCAATCAATGCCGCCGCAACGCCCTGCTTGCGAAAGGCCTCCTCCACATAAACGCCTTCGAGAAACGCCACGGGCGAGGTGTCGCATCCGTTGACATAATCGTGCCGCAGGCTGGCTTCGGCAAAACCGATGGCCATGCCCGCCGGATCATAGGCGATAAATCCAACCTCGTTGTCGGAGACGTCCTGCAACTCCGCCCGGTGTTCGGCGGGTGAAGCATCCGGCCACAAACGGTGCCGCAGAAGCGACCACTCATCGAGCGATGCTTCGCCAGCCGTCTCGATGGCAAATTGGCCGCTCATGCAACGACCCCGCAAAACACATCCAGCCCCTCGAGCTTCACGATCCCCGCATCGAATAACGGTGCGAAACCCGGCATCGGCAGTATATCGGTGACCCGCATGGCCTTCGGTATCGGGAATTCCACCGCCTCACGGGTGAGGTTGAAAACGAAGAGCAGCTTTTCATCGCCCTTCTGGCGCGTGAAGGCCAGCACATCGAGATTGGTCTTGATAAAATGCATGTCGCCATCGCGCAGCGCGCCGTGACCTTTTCGGAAGGACAAGACGGCGCGGTAATGGTTCAAAACCGAGTCCGGCTTGCGCTCCTGCGCATCCACAGCCTGCATGGCATGGACATAGGGCACCGGCAACCATGGCTTTTGAGCGCTGGAAAAACCGGCATTCGGCTTGCCGGTCTCCCACACCATCGGCGTGCGGCATCCGTCGCGCCCCTTAAAGGCGGGCCAGAAGCGGATGCCGTAGGGATCGCGCAGATCCTCGAAGGCGAGTTCCGCCTCGGTCAGACCCAGTTCCTCGCCCTGATAGAGACATATGGAACCGCGCAGGCTGGCGAGAACGCAGATGGCAAGCTTCGCCACCCGCACCTGCTCCTCTACACTTTCGGAAAAACGGCTGAGGTGGCGCACCACATCGTGGTTGGAAAAAGCCCAGCACACCCAGCCATCCGTCACCACCTTGCCGAAGGTTTCGACCGAGGCGCGCAGATGCTTCGCGCTGAAATCCGGACCCAGCAGGTCGAAAGTGTAGCACATGTTGAGCTTGTCGTTGCCGGACGTATAAGCCGCCACCGTCTTCAGCGACCGCGCCCCGTCTCCCACCTCACCCACCGTGGCGCGCCCCTCATACTCGTCGAGCAGCGCGCGAAAACGCTTCAGGAAAGCCACGTTTTCCGGCCGCGTCTTGTCGTAGAGATGGTCCTGCATGCCATAGGGATTGACGTCGGAAGCATCGAGACCGAAACTCTCCTCGTCGAAAAGCGGCGGGTTGTCGCGCAAAAGCTTGTCATGGAAGTAATGGTTGACGGTATCGAGCCGGAAACCGTCCACGCCGCGATCCAGCCAGAAACGCACGGTTTCGAGAAGCGCATTCTGCACAGCCGGATTATGGAAATTGAGATCCGGCTGCGAGGCGAGGAAGCTGTGCATGTAATATTGCTTGCGCACGCCGTCCCATTCCCAGGCTGGGCCGCCGAACACGGAAAGCCAGTTTGTCGGCGCCGTGCCGTCCGGCTTGGGGTTGGCCCAGACATACCAGTCGGCCTTGCTGTTGGTGCGGCTCGCCCGGCTGTCCACGAACCAGGGATGCTGGTCCGACGTGTGCGAGATGACCTGATCGATGATGACCTTCAGCCCCAGCCGGTGCGCCTCTGCCATCAGCGCGTCGAAATCGGCAAGCGTGCCGAACATCGGATCGACATTGCAATAATCGGAAACGTCATAGCCCATATCGGCCATGGGCGAGGTGAAAAAGGGCGAGAGCCAGATGCCGTCGACACCGAGCGAGGCGATATAGGGCAGGCGTTTCGTCACCCCGGCAAGATCGCCGAAACCGTCGCCGGTCGTATCCTGAAACGAGCGCGGATAGACCTGATAGATCACCGCTCCCTTCCACCAGTCCGATTGCGCTTGAGGTTTGTGGACCGGGGCATAGGGCAGCGTCATCGGCGATCTCCTGTGGGCGTCTTGCCAGAGAATATAAAGCCGTTGCCTCCGCGTAAACCGGAACTTCGCACATGCACAAACGGCTACAACCGCCCTTGTCAGAGGCGCGCACTCGTCGTAAGCCGCATGGCTGGAAAAAACGGGAGGATAACGGCGTGGGCGGACGGTTTCTGTCGATTGGCGAATGCATGGTGGAACTGTCGCAGGCCGGCAACGGGCTGCTGCGCAAGGGCTTTGCCGGCGATACGTTCAATACCGCCTGGTATGCCCGGGCCTGCCTGCCGGGCGACTGGTCGGTCGATTATTTCACCGCGCTTGGCGACGATCCTCTTTCTGAAGACATGCTCACCTTCATCGCCGATGCCGGCATCGGCACGGAGAAAATCCGCCGCATCAAGGGCGGCACGCCCGGCCTTTACCTCATCAACCTGAAGGACGGCGAGCGCACCTTCAGTTACTGGCGCAACGCCGCCGCCGCAAGGCAGCTGGCCGCCGATGCGGACCACCTGCGCAGGACGGTGGAAAGCGCCGATGTCGTCTATTTCTCCGGCATCACGCTCGCCATTCTCGCCTCCGCCCATGATGTCGATACGTTCCTCGCCGAACTGCGACGCGCCAGGGCGGCGGGTAAGCTGGTGGTCTTCGACCCCAACATCCGCCCGCGCCTGTGGGCGGATAAGGATACGATGCTTGAGACCATCTCCAACGGCGCACGCGCCGCAGCGCTTGTCATGCCGAGCTTCGATGACGAGGCGAGCCATTTCGGCGATGTCTCCGTGGAAGCGACCATCGACCGCTACCGTTCGCTTGGCGTCGAAAACATCGTCGTGAAGGACGGCGCCAAGGGCGCGACGCTCGATTTCGGCGGCAGCCGCACTCACGCCCCGGCGGTGAAGGCCGTAGACGTGGTGGACACGACAAGCGCCGGCGACAGCTTCAACGGCGCTTTCCTCGCCCGTTATGTGACCGGCAGTTCGCCGGAGGAAGCGGCCACCTTCGCGGCAAGGGCGGCGGCAACCGTCATCGGTCACCACGGCGCGCTGATCAGCCCCGAGCTGCTGCCGCTGGTGGGATAAGGCTCCGTCGCACCGGGGAAGCGCGCAAACTTCTGCGCGCAAACCACGCTTCCCCGTCGTCACACACCCTGACATGATCCTGTAACACGCACGCCGCATATACGGGCAGAAGCCGGGCAATGGGGATTCGCCCGCGCGCAGATGAGCAGGATCAGTGTTTCATGACGAGAATCACGATTGTCACAGATGCCTGGCACCCGCAGGTCAACGGCGTGGTTCGCTCCATAGAAAACACCAATACCGAACTCGCTCGGCTCGGCGTCGATGTGCGCATGGTCACGCCGCAGAGTTTTTACAGCATCCCCTGCCCCACCTATCCGGAAATCCGCCTTTCGGTTGCCGGTTATCGCCGTGTGGCGGCGGAGATCGAAAAAAGCCAGCCCTCCTTCGTGCATATTGCAACGGAAGGGCCGCTGGGTTTCATGGCGCGGCGCTGGTGCGTGAAGAACCGCATGCGTTTTTCCACCAGCTATCACACCCGCTTTCCCGAATATGTGGCGGCGCGATTCCCTGTGCCGGAAAGCTGGCTTTATGCCTTCGTGCGCTGGTTCCACAATGGCGGCAACACCTGCATGGTGGCAACGCCGAGCCTTGAGACCGAACTGGAAGCGCGCGGCGTGCGCAACCTGAAGCGGTGGAGCCGCGGCATCGACGCCGAGCTTTTCCATCCCCGCCCGAAAGCAAAGCTGCCTTTCGATCTGCCGAGGCCGATTTTCATGACGGTGGGACGTGTGGCGGTGGAGAAGAACCTGCCGGAATTTCTGGAACTGGACCTGCCGGGTTCGAAGGTCGTCATCGGCGACGGCCCTGCCCGCCATGAATTGCAGGAGAAATATCCGGAGGTTTTGTTCACCGGCGTCAAGACCGGTGAGGAGCTGGCCGATGCCTATGCGCAGGCCGATGTCTTCGTTTTCCCCTCCAAGACCGACACGTTCGGCAACACCATTCTGGAAGCGCTTGCAAGCGGCGTGCCCGTGGCGGCCTTCCCCGTCACCGGGCCGATCGATATTCTCGGCGGCAACCCGGCAGCCGGTGCGCTGGACGATAATCTTCGCGATGCCTGTCTCGCAGCGCTTCATTGTTCGCCGCAGGAGGCGCTGGCGCTTTCCAGAAGCTACAGCTGGGAAAAAGCCTCACGTCAGTTCCTCGACAATGTCATTCACGCGGCAGGAAAATCCCTGCCGCTGCTGTCGCGTTCTCAGCTTGCATAAGGCGATCCCCGAAATTCTGTTCGGGAACGGTGGACGAAACGAAGCGGGAATGTCACAAGGCAATCAGGACGCGACTGCCGTTAACTTTAGAACGGGGTCGGGCTGCTGATTGACGTCAGGCGGCTGCCGCGAGAACACGCTGGCCGTCCTCTGTTTCCGGATGATACCGCCTCAGGACAAGGGAAGAAGCTCTTTCCGTTGGGCTACGCATCAGTGATTGATCCTCTCGATGATGTCCTTTGCAGCAATCGGCAGGGCGCTGTTGGGTATGACGGCCACCGTCCCGTGGAAAACCAGCACCAGACTGTCGGGCGGCGTGAGTGCGAGATGGTGAAGCCCAGCCTGCGTAGCAACATTGCCCCTATAAATCAAAAGGCCTTTTGCTGACAAAACCTTGGATCGACACTGCGCGGCGTAACCCGCCTTCACCATGCTCCGGTAAGCATCTGGCCGGAAAGCGGCACGGTCCGCGCCTTGCCGTCGCGATCCGTTACCGAAAGCGAGGCGGCCATCTGTTTCGGCGACTTGCGGAACCAGTTGGCGGCAACGCTCGCCATATCGCCGATCATCGCCTGCCTGTGCCAGTCGGCGAAGCGTCTTGCCGTGGCTTCGGGTTCGGAACGATAGAAGAAATCGCCGGATTGTCCGAGATCGTTGATGGATGCCGCCATGGCGGCAAGCGGCCGCTGGAACATTTTCGCCGGCACGGAAAGCCCATTGGCACCCTCCGAAAATGCCGGGGCCATGAAATCGATCGCCCAGCCATCCGCCTCGATCCAGCAGTGGAAGTTCTCGCCCGCGCCCGTCACATAACCGTCTTCACGGTGATCGGCGAATAGCAGCACGGTGCCGCCGAGATTATAGGCCGCAAGCCCGCCCTTCGGCACCGCCTTCACCTTGTAATGCTGCTGCAGGATGAAGGCGCCGAAGGTGCTGAAATACATGGAGGCCGAGGCGGGATCGGCATTCTGGCTGATGAGCAGGCTGTTGATGACGCGGTAAATCCGGTGATAGTCGGTCTGCTTGATCAGCATGGTCTTTTACTCTTCAAAACCGTGAAATTGGAGCGAGCGGGTGCACCTTGTTTCTTCTCCCCGAGGGGGAGAAGTCCGCGGCAGCGGGATGAGGGGGCGAGGCCAACAGTATACGGAGAGGTTGCCCCCTCATCCGACCCTTCGGGCCACCTTCTCCCCCTCGGGGAGAAGAAACACGCCGCAGCGTCGTGCATCATAAAAACGACGACCGATTACCGCCGCTTCTTCGCCTTGCTCTCGAACGGATTGTCAGACCCACGATAGTGCACGCGGATCGGCACGCCCTGCATGTCGAAATCCTTGCGCAGACCGTTCACCAGATAACGCGTATAGCTTTCCGGAATAGCTTCCGGCCGCGTGCAGGAAATCATGAATGCCGGCGGGCGGGCCTTTACCTGCGTCATGTATTTCAGCTTCAGGCGGCGGCCGGAAACAGCCGGCGGCGGATGCTGGGTCGTCTGCGAATCCAGCCAGCGGTTGAGGCGGGCGGTGGAGATGCGGCGGTTCCAGACCTTGTCGGTATCGATGATGTTCTGCATCAGCCGGTCGAGACCATAACCCGTCTGGCCGGAAATTGGCACGGCGCGGATGCCGCGCGCCTGCGGCAGAAGCCGCTCGGTCTTCTCGCGCAGATCGGCCAGATAGGCCTGCGGGTCTTCCACCAGATCCCATTTGTTGAAGGCAAGCACGGCGGCGCGGCCTTCGCGGATAACGAGGTCGACCAGCTGCAAATCCTGCTTTTCGAAGGGGATGGTGCTGTCGAAGACGATGACGACCGTTTCCGCAAAACGAATGGAGCGCAGCGAATCCGCCACCGAGAGCTTTTCCAGCTTCTCCGTCACCTTGGCCTTGCGGCGCATGCCGGCCGTGTCAAACATCTTGATGGTACGGCCGCGCCAGTCCCATTCGACTGAGATGCTGTCGCGGGTAATGCCGGCTTCCGGGCCGGTCAACAGGCGGTCTTCACCGAGGAAACGGTTGATCAGCGTCGACTTGCCCGCATTCGGCCGGCCGATAATGGCGACGCGCAGCGGCTTGGTCTCGTCATAAACCGGCTCCTCGTCTTCCTCGTCCTCGCTGCCCGGCTCGCCGCGCGGCAAAACGATATCCGTCTCCGCCTCGTCCACCTCAGGCGGGAAGGCCACGTCTTCACCGATCGCCTCGACGATGGCGTCGCGCAGGTCGATCATGCCCTGGCCGTGTTCGGCCGAGATCGGGCAAGGATCGCCAAGACCGAGCGTAAAGGCATCGTAGAAACCAGCATCCGAGCCGCGCGCTTCGGACTTGTTGGCCACCAGCACCACCGGCTTGCCACGACGGCGCAGCATTTCGGCCAGCGTCTCGTCGGCCGGCGTCAGACCCGCCTTGGCGTCCACGACAAACAGCGTCACATCGGCATCGTCGATTGCCGCTTCTGTCTGCGCCCACATGCGGCCCTGAAGCGTTTCCGGCCCGGATTGCTCCAGACCGGCGGTATCGATGATGGTGAAACGCAGGTCGACGAGCTTCGCCTCGCCGGGGCGGCGGTCGCGGGTCACACCCGGCGTATCGTCCACCAGCGCCAGCTTCTTTCCGACGAGACGGTTGAAAAGCGTGGACTTGCCGACATTGGGGCGCCCGACTATGGCGACGGTGAAGCTCATTGATCCTGGTTCCTTAAAGCACGTCTGCCCAAAACGTTACCTGTTTTGGGCAAAGGACATGCGTAAAATAATGAGTTGGATCGCTTTGGCAATGCACAGAATGCCGGCGCGATCCTGCGTGGCGCAGCGGCGTTAGGCAGCCTTGCCCGAAGCGGTGATATTGTCGAGCATGATCTGCGCGCGGTTCGTCACGTTGCGTGGCGCCTGCGCGTCGCTGACGATCTGCTCGAACCATTGTTTGGCCTTGGCGAAATCGCCGGCCTTGTAGGCGGCAAGACCCAGCGCCTCACGGGCTGAAGCGCGCATGGTCTGGCCATCGGTGCTCAAGGGCTCCGCAAGGGCGACGACCTGATCATAGGTACCGTTATCCACCAGCAGCCAGGCGGCGCGCACCTTGGCGGTATCGCGGAAGACCTGCGGTGCGGATGTGTCGTTGCCGATGGCGGTGAAGGCGGCGATGGCGCCGGCCGCATCACCCTTCTGCGACAGCAGCGTGGCCGAGCGGAACTTCGCCAGAACCGGATAATTGCCATGACCGGAAGTTTCGAGATCGGCGAAGGCCTTCAGCGCCTCATCCGTCTTGTTTTCGGAAGCGAGCTTCAGCGCCGCAAGGAACTGGTCGCCGGAATTGGAAGCGCGGCTGGTGTTCCAGTATTCGTAGATACCGGTGCCGGCGGCGCCCAGAACCACGAGAACGGCCGCACCCACGACCACGATACCGTAACGGCCCCAGAAGCGCGACAGCTGCTCGGAGCGGATCTGCTCGTTCACTTCGCGGATAAAGGTATCATTCTCGTTTGCCATCAAATTCTCCGTTACCCGCGCGGAGATCGTGTCCCGATCCATCCGTCCGCGGACATACCAAGCCGCTTACCCGGATCGGCAAAAGTAAGGCCAACCGGGTCATGGTCGGCCTTCTAGCCTATTTTGCCTGATATGTAAGGGGGAAACGTTGATTTCCTACAGGACGATGGGCTGAACGCCGATCAACCATTCGTGCAGTTTCAGGATGAAAGCACCCCACAGGACGATGCCGCCGACAACGGCCACCAGATCGTAACGGCCTGAAACGAAGTCCCGGACCACTTTTTCGCCTGCCCGTTCCCGGCGCTTCAGCGAAATCCGCATCACCACGCCCCAGGCGAGGAACGATACGAAAAGAAGAATGGAAGACGTCTCGCCATTGGCCAGAAGATGCGCGAGCGCCCATATCTTGACCGAAAGAATGAGCGGATGTTTCGTCTTCGTCGCGATGTGGCCAGCCGGGATGAGGCTGGCGATGAGACAGATCATCGCCGGCAGCATCAGGGTCACGGCAATGTGGCTCATCCAGACAGGTGGATACCACAACATTCCGGTTTCCTGCCGCGCTTCACCGAAGGCATAAATGACAAGGCCGAGCGTGATGAGGCTGACGAGCGAATAGACGCCCTTGAAAGGGCCTTCGCCCATCGACGCGATCATCCGCGCGCGAAATTGCGGTGCGACCACCTTCAAAAGATGCGTCAGCAGGAACAAGGCAAGACAGAGTGCGAGAAAAAGCATGAAACACGGTCCCCCGGTGGAACGAAGCGGCCCTATCACCGCAAGCTGCAACAGGAATTAGGCCGAAAGTCATGAAAACGCCAGACTATTCAAAGCTTCGCCTTATTCCACCCGCAAAAGGCCACGGTGTTTCATATGACGGATAACTGATGTTTCGCCCATTTGCCGCCTTTTCCCTGTCGCTTCTCGCCGCCCTTCCCGCTTTTGCGCAAGAGGCTGAGAAGCCGAAGCAGCTCGTCATCGTGTCCTTCGACGGTGCGGGCGACAATACGCTGTGGGAAAGAAGCCGGGCGACGGGCAAGCAAGTCGGCGCGCATTTTACCTATTTCCTTGCCTGCACGCTGGTGATGGACAGGAAAACCAGCGCCAAGACCTATCAGGGACCTGGCCAGAAGTCCGGACGTTCCAATGTCGGTTTCGGCCAGTCGCCGGAAGAGGTGGAGGCAAGGCTCAGAAACATCTGGGCCGCCTATCGCGAAGGCCACGAAATCGGCAACCACACCTGCGGCCATTTCGATGGCGGGCAATGGACGGCCGAACAATGGGACGGCGAATTCACCACCTTCACCAGCACGCTGGAAAACGCCTGGCAGATGATCGGCAAAAAGGGCGAGGAACCCGAAGGCTGGCGCGAGATGGTGAAAAAGATCAATGGTTTCCGCGCGCCGTATCTCTCGCAGGGGCCGGCGCTGACCGAAGCGCAGAAAAAGCACCGTTTCGTTTATGACGCCACCAGCATCACCAAGGGACCGGAATGGCCGGTGGAGCGCGACGGCATAGAGCATTTCGGCCTGCCGCTCATTCCGGAAGGCCCAGGCAACCGCCCGATCATCGCCATGGACTACAATCTCTTCATCCGCCACTCCATCGGCGTCGAGACGCCGGATCGTTCGAAGGAATTCGAGGAGCGCGCCTATACCGCCTTCCGCAATGCATTCGACAGGCAATATAATGGCGAGCGCATTCCGCTACAGATGGGCTTTCACTTCGTGAAGATGAACGGCGGCGCCTATTGGAACGCCTACGAGCGGCTGCTGCGCGAAGTCTGCGGCAGGCAGGATGTCGCCTGCGTGAGCTATGCCGAGGCGATGCCGATGATCGAGGCGCGGAAGAAACAGAAGACCGAGGGGTGAACTTCCTCATACTCTCCTGTTCGTGACAAAGGTCGAACACCCCTCCTCCGTCATGCCGGTCCCCGGAACAAGCCCGAGGATGACCCGGCATCGAGCTACGGCGCGTCTGCGCCGTGAGAAGAGTCTTTTGCGATCAAGGACTTGATCGCGCTGGACCCCGGATCTAGTCCGGGGTGACGGGTGCGAATGAGGCAGTTCACCAAACACATCGTCTTCTTAGGACGTGCTCAAGACCTGAAGGCGGCCAATCGGCCGCCTTTTTTCAAGGCTTGTTGGCCGCCAGCTCTCCGGCTTCCGCTTCCCGCTGAAGATAGCGCTCGTCGATATCCGGCAGGGGCTTGTCGTCGATCGCGGCCTCGAAGGCCACAAGACGTTTGTGGATGGACAGCAGCTCGATGATCGTTGTCCAGGAATTGACCAGATACTGGAACGAATTGCTGACCTGACCGAAGGCCGTGGCGATTTGCTGGTAGATACCATAGGTGATCTTGCCCGCCACGATGGTCGGAACGAGCATCAGAAGCAGGAACACCGCATCGGCCTGAATGTAGAAATACCGTGCGACGTTGAAATAGAGATAGTGCCAATACATACGGAAATAATTCTTCCGCACATTGGAGTAGAGTTCCTTGACTGTCGGCGGCTGGGCGCGGTCGGCGTGATCCTCGCCATAAACCAGTTCCTTACGATAGGCGGCTTCCACACGCTGATTGCGGAAGTTCAGGCCGGGCAGTTTGATGCCGACTGTCGCAAGAAGGACCGTGCCGAAGATGGACCAGACGATTGCCAGCCAGAACAGCGCATGCGGCACTTCGCCGAGGATCGGCAATTCAGAGACATAAGACGACAGCGCAAACAGGATCGGCAGGAACACGACGAGCGTCATCACCGAATTGATCAGGGTGATGCCCAATGCCTCAAGCGTCGAGGAAAACCGCATCGTATCTTCCTGAACACGCTGGGAAGCACCTTCGATGTGGCGCAGCTTTTCCCACTTGGACATGTAGAAGTCGTTCATCGCGGTGCGCCAGCGGAAGATATAATGGCTGGTGAAGAAATCTGTCAGGATCGAAACGGCCATGCTGAGAAAGGCGATCTTGGCGAATACGATCTGGAGACTATAGAAATCCCAGACCTCAATGCCCGGCTGTTTCGAAAGCGCATTTTGCAGAAGGTCACCGAAAGGCCGGCGGAAATTATTGATAACGACCGAAATCTGAACGCCGAAATAGGTCACCGCGATAATCAGCAGCGATCCCCAGATGGACCAGTACTTCCAGGGGTGATCCTTGGCGATAACGGTCCATACCCCACCGAACGCCGCCAGACACAAGGCGAGATAACCGTAAAAGAACAGGTTAGCCGGGACCAGGAAGTAGCTGAGATCGTAGGGTTCCTGTTCAGGCATTACGTAGCCCCAAGACCGACCTAACCCTTCAACGATGAAGTACCATCCGAGAATGGCGAAAAAAGCCCAGATAATGGCCGACGTGAAGAAGATTTTCGGTTTGGGAAAGAAGGAATGAAACACGTTTCGAACTCACGCGCGTTTGAAATCAGCCATTATTGGCGAAGCACTAGATGGCCCGAACCTAGGGCAGAAATTTGTGCACAGCAACGGAGAAGCGACGACCTTAACAAGATGTAAGGCGCAGATGGCGGACGATGGCCACCGGAAACACCGGATGAAAGGCAGGAAAAGACAGCCCGCGGCCTAGCGCCGCCGCTCCGTGGCGAGCACCGGCAGCATCAGCAGAATGCTGACGACGAGCACGGCGGAAGCGAGAATGCTGGGCGCGGTGAAACTTCCTGTCACTTCGGCAATCCAGCCGGCAGCAAGCGGCCCGACAATCTGGCCCGTGCCGAAAGCGGCCGTCATCAGCGCAAAGGCGCGACGCGGGCTCGGCCCGGCAAATTCCCGGCCGAGCTGCAGGCCATAGGCGGTGATGACCATGAAGGTCAGCCCGAGAAGCAGGCCTCCGGCCAGAACACCCGGCACCGGCGGCAGCATGACGGAAGCGAAAACACCGATGGCTTCGACAGCAAGAACGATGACGAAGGCGCGTTTCAGCCCCTGCGATTTCAACACCAGTTTCCAGAGAAAAAGCGAAATGGCAGCCGCGCAGCCTGTGATGAACCAGACCAGAAACTCCACGAAGGCGCCGGCGACGGCCATGCGGGCAATCGCCACGATGAAGGTGGCGGTGATGACGTAACCGAAACCGAAAAGCCCATAGGCCAGCGTCGTCAGGAAGAGCGGCCGCGTCCAGTGGAGCGGCGGCTCCGCCACCGAGGATGCATGTCGCGGCGGGCCTGCGGGCAGCACCCGCCAGACGAGAATGAATGTGATGAAGGAAAAGACAGCACCTGCAATCCACTCCTCCCGCCATGAGGAGCCGCCGCCGTCAAAAACGACGCCGATCAGATAGACCGCAAGCGAGGAGATCGCGATGCCCGCACCGACGCCGCCATAATGCAGCGCCTGAACGCTGTCCCTGCCCGCCTTGACAGCATGGCCGATAACGATCTGCGAGGTGAAGATCATGGTGAGCGCGCTGGCGACACCGGCCAGAAACCGGATGACGGTGAAGGCAGCGACGGAGTTGAAAGCCGCCATGGCAAGCAACAATGCCCCGGTGGCAAACAGGCCGCAGAGCGCCACCAGCCGTTCCCGCCCCGAACCCCACGAATAGGCCGCCAGAACCGCCCCCGCCAGATAACCGGCGAAGTTACCCGCTGCCACGATACCCGCATCCCCCGCCGAAAGCGGAACATCCGCCATCATGCCGGGCAGAATGGGGGTGAAGGAAAAGCGGCCGAAACCCATGGCGGAGGCCATCATCAGCGCCCCGGAAAATCCAAGTGCGGTCAGATGTCTGGCGGAAAGTGGCTTGTCGATGCTCATGCATGGCTTATCGCAACGGGGCGGATAGGGGACAAGCGAGTTATTTTGATCGGCGTTATAAGCGGTCGTTATCTGTCATGCGGCGAGCATCGATGCGTTCCGCGGGTGCCGCGTATTTCTTCTTCCCGCCGGGGAGAAGGTGGCCCGAAGGGTCGGATGAGGGGGCAGCTCTCCGAAATCCGGCGAGGGCGCCCCCTCATCCCGCTGCCGCGGACTTCTCCCCCTCGGGGAGAAGAAATAAGCGGCACGCGCTCGCTCCGACCTTAAAAGTGAGGGTGACGGAGGCAGGTGTAGCTGTCACTCAGCGAGCGTCAGCACCAGCGGCCCGTTCTTCGTCGCAACCACGGTGTGCTCATACTGCACCGTCGGCGCGCTCGGATCGCTATAGAGCGTCCAGGGATCGTCATCACCGTCCTCGGCCCAATAGGCGCCGGTCGACAGGAACGGCTCGACGGTGAACACCATGCCTTCCTGCATGATGCGCCGCTCGTCCTTGTCCGGCCAGGTCGCCAGTTCCTTCGGCTCCTCGTGCAGCGAGCGGCCGATACCGTGGCTGGCGAGATTGGTGATCAGCGTATAGCGGTTCTTCTTGGCAAAAGCGCCGATGGCGTTGCCGATATCGGCAAAAGGCCGGCCGGTTTTCACCTGCTGCAGGCCCGTCCACATGGCGCGTTTGCCATCGCGGCACAGCCGCTCGATGTCCTTCTTCACCGGCGGCACGGCGAAAGACGAGCCGGTATCGCCGAAAAAGCCGTTCTTCACCGCCGAGACATCGATATTGACGAGATCGCCCGCCTTGATGATGCGCGGTCCCGGAATGCCGTGGGCCACTTCCTCGTTGACGCTGATGCAGGTCGCGCCGGGAAACTTGTAGCAGAATTCCGGCGCCGATTGCGCACCATTATCCTCCAGCACCTTGCGGCCGATGGCATCCAGCTCGGCCGTGGTGATGCCGGGTTCCAGCGCGTCCGCCATGGTCTGCATCGCGACGGCGCACAAACGGCCGATGTCCTTCAGCAGAACCAGTTCTTCTTCGGTGGAAATGACCATGTCTCTGTCCGTCGTTCTGTATGGCGGGTCTCAAAACGCCCGCCTTGGCAATCATCAGGCCGTGGCTTTCACCGGATCGGCGCTCCCCGTCAATTCTTTTCTGACGATCGGGGCGACTTTCGTACCATAAAGCTCGATGCCGCGCATGATCTGATCGTGCGGCATCAGGCCGATGGCCATCTGCAGCAGGAAGCGATCGTTCCTGAAAACGCCATGCGCCTTGATGATCTTTTCCGCCACCAGTTCCGGCTCACCGAGGAAGAGATTGCCCTCCGGCCCGCGCGCGGCGTCGAAATGCGCGCGGTTCGTCGGCCCCCAGCCGCGCTCGCGGCCGATGCGGTTCATCACCTCCGCCTGCGGTCCATAAAACTGGTCCGCCGCCTTGGCGGTGGTGTCGGCAATGAAGCCGTGCACATTGATGCTGGTGCGCAGCTTCGTCTTCTCCTGCCCCGCGCGGCGCGCGGCCTCGTGGTAAAGATCGAACAGAGGCGCGAAGCGGCGATATTCGCCACCGATGATGGCAAGCGCCACCGGCAGACCCATGGCGCCTGCCCGCGCCACCGATTGCGGCGTGCCGCCAACCGCGATCCAGACCGGCAGACGCTCCTGCAACGGCCGCGGATAAACGCCACGCCCGTTAATGGCGGGATGCTTGGTGCCGGACCAGGTGACGATTTCCTGCTCCCGCAACGCCAGCAGCAGATCGAGCTTTTCGGCGAAGAGCACATCGTAATCCTCGAGATCGTAACCGAACAGCGGGTAGGATTCGATGAAGGAACCGCGCCCGGCCATGATTTCGGCGCGGCCGTTCGACAGGAGATCGACGGTCGAAAACTGCTGGAACACCCGCACCGGATCGTCCGAACTCAGCACCGAAACGGCGCTCGTCAGGCGAATATTCTTCGTCTTCACCGCCGCCGCCGCGAGAACGGTGGAGGGCGAGGAGACGACATAATCCGGACGGTGATGCTCCCCGAGGCCAAAGACATCGAGCCCGACCTGATCGGCAAGCTCGATCTCTTCGATGAGTTCGCGCAGCCGGCGCGCGCCTTCCGGCCCACGGCCATCGGCGGGGTTGGGATTGACATCCGCGAATGTGTAAAGACCGAGTTCCATAGATGATACCTCTGTTTGCTTGCCTCAGAGATAGGGACGGAAGCGCCCGCAGGCAAATGCAGAATCTGGCGCAAAATCTGGATGCTTAGCTTCGAAAAAATGGATGGGCGCGGCCTGTTTCACCGCGCTACCGAGCTCCCCTTAAATGGTGCCAAATGGCGATTGCCAGCCCGCCCCCTTTGGGCATACCTTGCTTAAACATGTGCGAAGTAATGCAAAAAGGGGAAAGCATGCATCGGACAGTTATCGTGACGGGCTCTACAAGCGGTATCGGCCTTGCGATTGCGCAGCGATTTGCGCGGGAGGGCGCCAATATTGTACTGAACGGTTTCGGCGATGAGGACGAGATCGAAAAACTGCGCCTTTTGCTGGAAGCGGAAAGCGGCGGGCGCGTGCTTTATCACCCCGCGGATATGACGAAACCGGACGAGATCGCCGATCTCATTCAATCCTCGCACGAAAAACTCGGCTCGGTGGATGTGCTCGTCAACAATGCCGGCATCCAGCATATCGCGCCCATCGAGGAGTTTCCGCCGGAGAAATGGGACTGGATCATCGCCATCAATCTGACCAGTTCCTTCCATACCATGCGCACTGCGATACCGCTGATGAAGAAGGCCGGAAAAGGCCGTATCATCAACATCGCATCCGCCCACGGTCTCGTCGCCTCGCCGTTCAAATCGGCCTATGTGGCGGCCAAGCACGGCATCATGGGCCTGACGAAGACGGCGGCGCTCGAGCTTGCGCAAACCGGGGTTACCGTCAACGCCATCTGTCCGGGTTATGTGCTCACACCGCTCGTCGAAAAGCAGATACCGGAAATGGCGAAGGTACGCGGCATCAGCGAAGAGGCGGTGAAGAACGACGTGATGCTGGAACTGCAGGCGACCAAGCAGTTCGTCACCGTCGACGATGTAGCCGCCGCCGCACTGTTTCTGGCAAGCGATGCCGCAAGCAACATCACCGGCACCCATATTTCCGTGGATGGCGGCTGGACGGCGCAATAATTGCCGAACTTTCTTTCCGTTTTGGAAACAATGAATTGCCAAAACGGAAATCGATATACGCCTGCGGGCGTGCATATGATGCGCAGGGACAATGACAAGAAACCGGCTCGGCAGCCGGTCAAAAAAGCAGGGCATTGCATGAACGACGCGATCAGCTTCATCCTCAACAGCGAAACCATCTCGCTGAAGGATTTCGGACCGACAGACACGCTTCTCGATTATCTCCGCATCAGCAAGCGGTTGACCGGGACCAAGGAAGGCTGCGCCGAAGGCGATTGCGGCGCCTGCACGGTGCTGGTCGGGCGGCTGCTGGATGGCTCGCTGCGTTATGAAAGCGTCAATGCCTGCATCCGCTTTTTAGGCTCGCTGCACGGCAGCCATATCGTGACGGTCGAGCATCTGGCCGCGCGCGACGGTACGCTACACCCCGTGCAGCAGGCGATGGTGGATTTCCACGGCTCGCAATGCGGTTTCTGCACGCCGGGCTTCATCATGTCGCTTTACGGTCTCTGGCTTGCCAGTGAAAGCCCCGGCCGCGCCGATATCGAAAAGGCGCTGCAAGGCAATCTCTGTCGATGCACGGGTTATGAGCCGATAGTCCGCGCCGCCGAAAAGATCGCCGCTGCCCGCCCGAGCGCGCTGTTCGACCCGCTGCAACGCGACCGCACCGATATTATGGCCAGGCTCTGGGCGATCCGTGCCAATGAGACGATCACCGTTACCCACGGCGAGGACCGCACCATCGTTCCGGCGACACTGGCCGAACTGACCGAAATTTACGCCGCTGAACCGAAGGCGACCATCGTTGCCGGCTCCACGGATGTCGGCCTGTGGGTGACAAAGCAGATGCGGGCGCTGAACCCGGTCATCTTCATCAACAATCTCGGGGATCTGCAAACCATCACCGTAGATGCGGACGGCGTGACACTCGGTGCCGGCGTCACCTATAGCCAGGCCTTCAAGACCGTTGCGAAACACTTCCCGCCGATTGCCCGGCTGTTCGACCGCCTCGGCGGCGAGCAGGTACGCAATATGGGCACCATCGGCGGCAATATCGCCAACGGTTCGCCCATCGGCGATACGCCGCCGGCGCTGATCGCGCTCGGGGCGACGCTGACCTTGCGATCCTCCTCCGGCAACCGCAGCCTGCCGCTGGAAAGCTATTTCATCGACTATGGCAAACAGGACCGGCTAAGCGGCGAATTCGTCGAAAAGCTCTTCATCCCGTTCCGGAAGCCGGAAAGCCTCTACGCCGTCTACAAGATTTCCAAGCGCCGCGACGAGGATATTTCCGCGCTCTGCGGCGCCTTCAACCTGACGCTCGATGCCGATGGCGCGGTCGAAGACATCCGCATCGCCTTCGGCGGCATGGCCGGCACGCCGAAACGCGCCGCGCATCTGGAGGCGGCGCTTCTCGGCAAGGCGTGGTCGCAGGAAACCATCGATGCGGCGCGCGATGTGCTGGACGAGGATTTCACCCCGCTGACCGACTGGCGGGCGACTGCCGAATATCGGCAACTGACGGCTAAAAACCTGCTGACGCGGTTTTTCCTCGAGACTTCGGGGCAAAAGCAGGAACTCAGCCGTTTCTCGCTGGAGGAGGCGTGATGATGGCGATGGCGACACCCGCACTCTCCCTCATTCCTGTGCTTGTCACAGGAATCCAGCCGACGCGCGTCTGCGCGGCGAAAGACTCTTTTAAGCCCAAAGACTTGGGCTGGCTGGATTCCTGTGACAAGCACAGGAATGAGGGACTATCATCGCTGTCATATGCCGTAATTCACCAAGAAGGAGCTTGAACCATGGACACCACAAGCTTCGACAAGACCAAGACCGAAATCGACGGCCCGATGCACGCTTCGCTCCGGCACGATTCCGCCCATAAGCATGTGACGGGCAGCGCCGAATATATCGACGATATTCCCGAACCCGCCGGATTGATCCACGGCGCTCTCGGTCTTTCTGACCGGGCACATGCCGAAATCGTCTCGATGGACCTCTCGGAAGTGGAAAAGACACCCGGCGTGCTCTGGGTCATGGTTGCCAAGGACGTACCCGGCGAAAACGACATCTCTTCCGGCGGCCGTCACGACGAGCCGCTGCTTGCCGAAACCAAGGTGGAATTCCACGGCCAGCCGATCTTCGCGGTTTTCGCCGAAACCCGCGATATCGCCAGAAAAGCGGCCCGGAAAGCAAAGATCACCTATAAGGACCTGCCGCATTTCACCGATATCGACACGGCGATTGAAAATGGCGGCGCGCTGGTCATTGACCCGATGACACTCAAGCGCGGCGATGCCAAAATCGAAATGGATGTCGCACCCCGTCGCCTCACCGGCACCATGCGGATCGGCGGGCAGGAGCATTTTTATCTCGAAAGCCACATCGCCATGGCCGTACCGGGCGAGGATGACGAGGTGACGTTATGGAGCTCCACCCAGCATCCGAGCGAAATCCAGCACATCGTCAGCCATATGCTTCAGGTCCCGTCCAACGCCGTCACGGTGCAGGTGCGCCGTATGGGCGGCGGTTTCGGCGGCAAGGAAACGCAGGGCAACCAGTTCGCCGCCCTCTGCGCCATCACCGCCAAGAAGCTGAACCGGGCCGTTAAAATCCGCCCCGACCGCGACGAGGATATGAGCGCCACCGGCAAGCGCCACGATTTCCGCGTCGATTACGAACTGGGCTTCGATGAAGAAGGCCGCATCCACGCCGTCGACGCCACCTATGCCGCCCGCTGCGGTTTTTCCTCCGATCTCTCCGGCCCGGTGACGGACCGCGCGCTGTTCCATGCCGATTCCAGCTATTTCTATCCGCATGTGCATCTCACCTCGCGGCCGCTGAAAACCCACACGGTCTCCAACACCGCCTTTCGCGGTTTCGGCGGGCCGCAGGGCATGCTGGGGGCGGAACGTTTCATCGAGGAAATCGCCTATGCGGTGGGCAAGGACCCGCTCGATATCCGCAAGCTGAATTTCTACGGCAAGACCGGCTCGGGCCGCACCACGACGCCCTATCATCAGGAGGTCGAGGACAACATCATCGCCCGCATCGTCGAGGAGCTGGAAACCTCCAGCGACTATCGCGCGCGACGCGAGGCGATCATCGAGTTCAACAAAACGAGCCCGATCATCCGCAAGGGCATCGCGCTGACGCCAGTCAAATTCGGCATCTCCTTCACCATGACCGCCTTCAATCAGGCGGGCGCGCTGGTGCATATCTATAATGACGGCTCCATCCACCTGAACCATGGCGGCACCGAAATGGGCCAGGGCCTTTACACCAAGGTGGCGCAGGTGGTGGCCGATGCCTTCCAGGTGGATATCGGCCGGGTGAAGATCACAGCCACGACAACGGGCAAGGTGCCGAACACGTCGGCCACCGCCGCCTCCTCCGGCACCGACCTCAACGGTATGGCGGCCTATGACGCCGCCCGTCAGATCCGCGAGCGGCTGGTCAAATTCGCCGCCGAGAACTGGAACGTCCCCGAAGAGGAAGTCGTTTTCCTGCCGAACCGGGTGCGTATCGGCCTTGAGGAAATCGCTTTCAATGATTTCATCAAAAAGGCCTATTTCGCCCGCGTGCAGCTTTCCGCCGCCGGTTTTTACAAGACGCCGAAAATCCACTGGGACCGCGCCGCCGGCCGCGGCACGCCGTTTTATTATTTCGCCTATGGCGCGGCCTGCTCGGAAGTGTCGATCGATACGCTGACCGGCGAATACCTGATGGCACGCACCGATATCCTCCACGATGTCGGCAAGTCGCTGAACCCGGCCATTGATATTGGCCAGGTGGAAGGCGCCTTCGTGCAGGGCATGGGCTGGCTGACGACGGAAGAATTGTGGTGGGACGGCAAGGGCCGGCTGCGCACCCATGCGCCCTCCACCTACAAGATTCCGCTCGCCTCCGACCGGCCGAAGAGCTTTAACGTCAAGCTGGCGGAATGGGCGGAAAATGCCGAACCCACCATTGGCCGCTCAAAAGCCGTGGGCGAACCGCCCTTCATGCTGGCGATCTCGGTTCTCGAAGCCCTCTCCATGGCGGTCGCCTCCGTCGCCGATTACAAGGTCTGCCCGCGGCTTGACGCGCCGGCAACGCCGGAGCGGGTTCTGATGGCGGTGGAACGGCTGAAGAAGGTGTGAGGGGGAGGTTTCCATGCGGCCAAGTCCCCTCATCCGGCCCTTCGGGCCACCTTCTCCCCGGCGGGGAGAAGAAATCTGCCGCACCGTCGCGGCAATTCAAAAGTGTTGCGGTCGTAGTGCGGAGCTTGCGGGAACTTTCTTCTCCCCGCCGGGGAGAAGGGGGCCCGAAGGGCCGGATGAGGGGGCCAGCGTCAATGCCTGACACCTCCCTGCCCTCTTTCCTCACCCGCTCCCCCACCGCGATCCTCGTAGAAATCGAGGCCGTGAAAGGGTCTTCCCCGCGTGAGGCCGGAACCTTCATGCTGGTCTCGCAAGACGGCCTGTGGGAAACCATCGGCGGCGGGCAGTTTGAATATATGGCGATAGACCACGCCCGCGCCATGCTGCGAACAGGTGCTGCCGAAGACCGCATGGATATTCCGCTAGGGCCGGAAATCGGCCAGTGCTGCGGCGGCCGCACCCTGCTCCGGTTCCGGCTGATAACTTCGGAAATTGCGGCAGCGCTGGAAGCGAGGGTGAAGGGCGAGGCCGAGCAACAACCCTCCGTCTTCATTTTCGGGGCGGGTCATGTCGGCAAGGCGCTGGCCGAGGCGCTGTCGCTGCTGCCCCTGACGCTGACAGTGGTGGAAACGCGGGAAAACGAGCTGCACGATCTTCCAGTGAACATCGCATCCGTGCTGACCCCCATGCCGGAGGCGCTCGTCGCGAAAATTCCTGCAAACGGGGCAGCGATCATCGTCACCCACGATCACGCGCTCGATTTCCTCATCGCGAAGGAAGCGCTTGCCCGCGACGATCTCGCCTATGTCGGCATGATCGGCTCGAAGACCAAACGCGCCACCTTCGCCCATTGGCTGGAGCGGGAGGGAGAGCCCCTGTCCCGCCTTGCGAAGCTCATCCTGCCCATCGGCGGCAATAGCGTCAGGGACAAGCGGCCTGCGATCATAGCGGCCCTTGTGGCAACCGAGTTGTTGCAAGCATTTTCCGCTGCCGAAACCCGTCGCAGCGAAAATCGACACGGCCATCCTCAAGGCCAAGATCACGCCTGAGCCCATCCGGCAGGCTTTCATCCGCCAGATTGTCGGGTTGAAGGCTTTCAAGAGTAAACCGTTCCGCTGTCCGCAGACCCGCACGCAGGCGGGACCACGCGCGCAAGAGTGCTGTGCGCATGTCCGTCTCCATTCAAAAATGTCAGAAGCTCAGTTGATGAATTGAGCTAAAAATGCTCTGTTTTCCGGAGAAAAACCAATGAAACCTTCGGCAATTGGCATAAAGAGAACTTATCCATGAAAATGTCCCGCCAGTTTCCCTTGAACGCCCTGCGGGTGTTCGAAGCTGCCGCAAGGCATCTGAGCTTCACCAAGGCCGGCGAAGAGCTGGGCATGACCCAGACGGCGGTGAGCTATCAGGTGAAACTGCTGGAGGAGAATATCGGCGAGCCGCTCTTCATCAGAAAGGCGAGGCAGGTCTCGCTGACAGAGGCGGGGCAGAAACTTGCGCCGAAAGTCGCGGAAGCCTTCAACAATCTGCGGGAGGCCGTCGACAATGTGCGTGACACGTCCGATGCGACCCTGACAATCCATTCCACCGCTACCTTCGCCTCACGCTGGCTTTCGCGGCATCTGGGTGCTTTCCAGCTCGAACATCCCTCGATTGCCGTGCGGCTCGACACATCAAGCGCTTTGATCGATTTTTCCCAGTCGGATTGCGATGTCGCCATTCGCTGGAGCAAAGATAGCGGCAAAGGGCTGATCTACCATCAACTGCTGCGCGGCGTTTACACGCCGATGCTGCATCCGGGCCTTGCCGAAAGCATCGGCGGATTGCACAAGCCGGAAGACCTGCTGCGCCTGCGCATCATCGATCCCGGCGACATCTGGTGGAGCCAATGGTTTCGGGAAGTGGGTGTTGAAAATCCCGGCCTCGACCGTTATCCCCGCAGTCGCCTCAATGTGCAGGCCTTCGAAGCCGCCGCCGCAATCGCCAGCCAGGGGGTGGCCATGCTCACCCCTGAACTCTATGCCGATGAGATTGCGCTCGGCCGCCTTTATCAACCCTTCGAGCACCTCAGCAGCGAAGGCAAGAACTATTGGCTGGTCTACCCCGAAAACCGCAGGAACATCCGCAAGATCAGGCTGTTCCGCGACTGGATATTGAAGCGGATCGAGGAAAGCCGGCCGCAGCAACTGCCTCAAAACCCCATATCCGGCGCATAAAAACAGCGCGGCGTGTCCTCATCCGGAAACAGACAGAGATGATATTCGCCGTCCTCGGATCGTCTTGCCTCGCGCTGCGACCAGTTGAAGACATGGCGTCGGGTGACCATGCGGTGATCGCCAGGTGCGAGCGAGACCTCGTAACCGTCGGGCGTGACACGAACACTGCGCGTGGGAATCATCTGGCAGTCGCCGGTTTCGGCGTCGCCATTGCAGCAATAGCTTTCATATTTGAACCCCTTGTGGGATTCATGGGCAAGCGCGGTGGCGCTGAACGCCAGAGATAAGAAGAGGACCGTCAGAACAAGGCGCATCGGCATGGTCTCCGTTGAAACAACGGCGGCTGCCGGAAGATCATTGCGTCCCTTTATTCAAATTTCACATCAACACCCACCCGGACACAACGGCACCGGGAACTGCGATACCTGCCCCTGATCTGCCCCCACCCAGGGTTCGCAGCGCCCGCTTTCGGAAGAACCGCCAGCGAAACATATCATGGAAGCCCTGCGCATCGGCGTAAAACCGGAATGGATTTCCGGCAAGGCGCCCCGCAGGACTCTGCAGCCTTATATTTTAGCACATCGGCAGACTGCACGAAGGATAATAGCTGAGTCGCGTTAGCCAGCTAAGCACAAACTATGCGACAGGAATGAGCGGCTGCAACTTTACCGGGCCAACCCACGTACACCGGCGAACTCCATCGAGATTGCGGACACAACGGCGCCAGATTGTGAACAATCACCGCCTGTCCTTTGCTTTTCCCTTTCCTAAAGGTCAAATTTCTCGCAAGGTGCGCTGCACAAGGATCAGGGGAACCGCATGTACGAATACGCCATTGCGTGGGAATGGATGGCCTTTGCCGTCCGCTGGCTCCACGTCATCACCGCCATCGCCTGGATCGGCTCATCCTTTTATTTCATCGCGCTCGATCTCGGGCTGGTCAAACGGCCGCATCTGCCGCCGGGGGCCTATGGCGAGGAATGGCAGGTGCATGGTGGCGGCTTTTACCACATCCAGAAATATCTGGTCGCGCCGGCCCAGATGCCCGAGCACCTGACATGGTTCAAATGGGAAAGCTACGTCACCTGGCTGTCCGGCTTCGCCATGCTCTGCATCGTTTATTACGGCGGCGCCGATCTCTTCCTCATCGATCATTCGGTGCTGGCGCTCACCCAGTTCCAGGCCATCTGTCTGTCGCTCGCCTCGCTTGCCATCGGCTGGCTGTTTTACGATTTCCTCTGCAAATCGCCGCTCGGCAACAATACCTGGGGCCTGATGATCGTGCTCTATGTCGCGCTGGTGGCGATGGCATGGGGTTACACGCAGGTTTTCACCGGCCGCGCCGCCTTCCTGCATCTCGGCGCTTTCACCGCCACCATCATGTCGGCGAATGTGTTCTTCATCATCATCCCCAACCAGAAGATCGTGGTTGCCGACCTGATCGCCGGGCGCACGCCGGACCCGAAATATGGCCGCATCGCCAAACAGCGCTCACTGCACAACAACTATCTGACGCTGCCCGTCATCTTCTTCATGCTGTCGAACCATTATCCGCTGGCCTTTGCCACGCAGTTTAACTGGATCATCGCGGCGCTGGTGTTCCTGATGGGCGTCACCATCCGCCACTGGTTCAACACCACCCATGCCCGCAAGGGCAAGCCGACATGGACGTGGCTGCTGACTGCCCTCATCTTCATCGTCATCATGTGGCTTTCCACCGTGCCGAAAGTGCTCACCGGCGAAGAGGTAGAGAAGGCCGCCACCCTCTCCCCCATGCAGCAGCAATTCGTCAGCGATGCCCATTTTACCAAGGCGCGTGACGTGGTTCAGGGTCGTTGTTCCATGTGCCATGCGGCCGAACCGGTGTGGGAAGGCGTGCCCTTCACGCCGAAATCCGTGAAGCTCGAGACCGACGAGCAGATCGCCGCCCATGCCCGCGAAATCTATTTGCAAGCCGGCCGCAGCCATGCCATGCCTCCCGGCAACATCACCGCCATCACCCCGGATGAGCGCAAGCTGCTGACCGCCTGGTATGAAAGTGCGGTTTCCGGGGCTGGAAAAGCCGAAGGAAAGACTGAATGAGCATGGTTCTGCTGCGTGGCCGCCTGCTGAGCTTCCGCCGCGCGCCGCTCGCAATCGACGATACGCAAAGCTACCTTTATATCGAAGACGGTGGCCTGCTGATCGAAGACGGCAGGATCGCTGCCATCGGCGAATACGCCGATATCCGTAGACAAGCCCCCGAAGACATCGAGGAAAAGGACCACCGGCCGCATCTCATCGTGCCGGGCCTGATCGATATGCACCTGCATTTCCCGCAGATGCAGGTCATCGGCTCCTATGCCGCCAACCTGCTGGAATGGCTGAACACCTATACTTTCCCGGAAGAATGCCGTTTCGTCGAAAGCGCCCATGCCCAGCGCATCGCCACGCATTTTTACGACGAACTGCTGCGCCACGGCACAACAACCGCCGCTGCCTATTGCTCGGTGCACAAGACCTCCGCCGACGCCTTCTTCACTGAGGCCATGAAGCGCAACATGCTGATGGTGGGCGGCAAGGTGATGATGGACCGCAACGCCCCGCAGGGCCTGCTGGACACGCCGGAAACCTCCTATGACGAGACCCGCGCTGTCATCGCCGACTGGCACGGCAAGGGCCGCAACCACGTGGCCATCACCCCCCGCTTCGCTATCACCTCCACCCCGAAGCAGATGGAAGCCGCACAGGCGCTGGCGCAGGAATTTCCCGATCTCTTCATCCAGACGCATCTCTCGGAAAATCTCGACGAGATCAAATATACCTGCGAGCTTTACCCCGAAGCGACCGACTATACCGATATCTATGTGCGTTACGGACTGATGGGCAACAAGACCCTGCTCGGCCACGCCATCCACCTCTCGGAGCGCGAGGCGGACGTGCTGTCGGAAACCGGCGCGGTCGCGGTGCATTGCCCCACCTCGAACCTCTTCATCGGCTCCGGCCTCTTCCCGATGAAAAAGCTGCAACGGCGCGAAAAGCCGGTGCGCATCGCGGTTGCGACCGATATCGGCGGCGGATCGAGCTATTCCATGCTGCGCACCATGGATGAGGCCTACAAGATCCAGCAATTGCTGGGCGAGCGCCTCAACCCGCTGGAAAGCTGGTATCTGATGACCCGCGGTAATGCCGAGGCCCTTTCCATGGTCGATCGCATCGGCACGCTGGACGCCGGCACGGACGCGGACATCACCGTGCTCAACGCCTCTTCCACCCCCGCCATGGCGCTGAAGATGGAAGTGGTGAACAGCCTGACGGAAGAGCTCTTCCTAATGTTGACCATGGGCGACGACCGCACGGTTGTGGAAACCTATGTGGCCGGCAGGGCGATGAAGAGCACGCTTGCATAGTTCGGCTGAGGCCGAAACATAAAGCCGCCGGCTCACTTACACAGTCATATATTGGATCAAGCGGGTGCCTCGTCTTTCTTCTCCCCGCCGGGGAGAAGTCCGCGGCAGCGGAATGAGGGGGCAAGGGTAGTGAGTTACGGCAACGTTGCCCCCTCATCCGACCCTTCGGGCCACCTTCTCCCCGGCGGGGAGAAGAAGCCGCGCCGAACCCGCTCGCTTCCAATGACAAGCTGACGCCATCCCGGCCGAAATGCAAATGACCTCTGGAGTGCGCCCTTGCCGGATTTAGACACAACCACAATGCTCATGGTCTTCGCGACCTTCACCATCGCGGGCATCGTCAAGGGCGTGACCGGCATGGGACTGCCCACCGTCGCCATGGGCGTGCTCGGCCTGTTCATGCCGCCCGTCCTTGCCGCAGGGCTGCTGATCCTGCCGTCCTTCGTCACCAATATCTGGCAATTGCTGGCCGGGCCGGATTTCAGGGCCATCGTCGCGCGGCTGTGGCCGATGATGATCGCCGTCGCCGCCGGCACCCTTATCGGCATCCGGCTGATGACGGCGGGCACCGGCGTCTGGACCACCTCGGCACTCGGCCTGTGCCTTGCTGCTTACGCGGCCTACAGCCTCTTCGCCAAACCCCTCTCCGTTCCGGCACGGCTGGAATCCAGGCTCTCGCCAGCCATAGGGCTGACAACCGGCCTGCTGACCGGCGGCACCGGAATTTTCGTCGTGCCCGCCGTGCCCTATATCCAGTCGCTCGGTTTCAACCGCGACGATCTCGTGCAGGCGCTCGGCCTTTCCTTCACCGTTTCGACCATTGCACTTGCCGCCGGCCTCGCCTCGCAAGGTGCCTTCCGCGTCGAGCATCTGTCGCTTTCGGCACTCGCCGTGCTGCCCGCGCTTCTCGGCATGTGGGTCGGCCAGAAGATCCGTAACATCGTCAGCCCGGCAACATTCCGGCGCTGGTTCCTCATCTGCCTGCTTTTATTGGGAGCCGAGCTGTTTTTGCGGGCTTTCTGGTGATCCACCCAGTCGATTTTGATGTTGCAACCGTCCCATTCATGTTATGTGAAGCCATCATTCAAATGTGAAGGCTTTATCCATGGGCAAAATCCTGACCATAGCGGACCTGAAGCAACAGGCTCAGCGCCGTGTGCCAAAAATGTTTTTCGACTACGCCGATAGCGGCGCATGGACGGAAAGCACCTACCGCGCCAATGAGGATGATTTTTCCAAGATAAAGCTGCGCCAGCGCGTGCTGGTGGATATGACCGACCGGTCGCTTGCCACAGAAATGGTCGGCGAGAAGGTTTCGATGCCGGTCGCGCTCTCCCCCACCGGCCTGACCGGCATGCAGCACGCCGATGGCGAAATGCTGGCCGCAAAAGCGGCCGAAGAATTCGGCGTGCCTTTCACGCTTTCCACCATGAGCATCTGCTCCATCGAGGATGTCGCTTCCGTCACCTCGAAACCCTTCTGGTTCCAGCTTTACGTGATGAAGGACCGGGACTTCGTCAATAATCTGATCGACCGGGCAAAGGCCGCCGGGTGCTCGGCGCTGGTGCTGACGCTCGACCTGCAAATTCTCGGCCAGCGCCACAAGGATTTGCGCAACGGCCTCTCCGCACCTCCGAAATTCACCCCGAAACACATCTGGCAGATGGCGACCCGGCCGAAATGGTGCATGGACATGGCTCGCACCAAGCGCCGCAGCTTCGGCAACATCGTCGGTCATGCGAAAAATGTCTCCGACCTCTCCTCGCTCTCCTCCTGGACGGCGGAGCAGTTCGATCCGCGCCTGTCGTGGAAGGATGTCGAATGGATCAAGCAGCGCTGGGGCGGCAAGCTGATCCTCAAGGGCATCCTTGACGAGGAAGATGCCCGCGCCTCGCTCGATACCGGCGCCGACGCCATCATCGTCTCCAACCATGGCGGCCGCCAGCTCGACGGCGCACACTCCTCCATCGCCATGCTGCCGAAGATCGTCGATGCCGTCGGCGACAGGGTCGAGGTGCATATGGATGGCGGCATCCGCTCCGGTCAGGATGTGCTGAAAGCCGTGGCGCTCGGCGCCAAAGGCACCTATATCGGCCGTCCCTTCCTCTATGGCCTCGGTGCCGATGGCAAACAGGGCGTGACGACGGCGCTGGAGATCATCCGCAAGGAGATGGATATCAGCATGGCGCTTTGCGGCAAAAGGCTGATTACGGATGTGGACCGCAGCGTTCTGGCGTGATATCAGAAGGGCAGAACTTCCGGCATGGCAACGAGAGCTCGCAGACCTCTCTACCGTCATGCCGGACTAGATCCGGCATCCAGCCGCGGCGCGTCTGCGCCGCGAAAGAGTCTCTCGCGATCAAAGACTTGATCGCGCTGGATCCCGGCTCAAGGCCGGGATGACGGCGGTCGGTATCGCCTTCGCGCTAGACCACCCAGCCCCTCAATGCCCCACCGTCTTCGAAAACACGTTGACGATCACCACCCCCGTCACGATAAACCCGAGACCAACCACGGCGGCGATATCCAGCGCCTGGCGGAACACGAAATAACCGATACCGGAAATCAGCACGATGCCGAGCCCGCTCCAGATCGCATAGGCCACGCCGACCGGCAGCGCCCGCAGCGTGAACGACAGCAGATAAAAGGCCGCACCGTAAAACAGCGCCATCAGCACCGTCGGCAACAGCCGGGTGAACTGCTGCGACTGCTGCAGGAACGAGGTGGCGATGACCTCGCAGACAATGGCCGCGACGAGCGCCCCGTAGGTGAAGATAGCCGCGTTCATTGTTCCATTTCCTTTTTCGTCTGCGCGATCATCCGGGCTCTGAGAGCCGCCCTGTCGCCACCTGCCCTGCCGTCATCGGCCAGAAGATCGGCAAACCAGATACCGTCAGCCGCAAGCCGCACCAGTTCCAATACCACCCCCTCATCCGTTTCCTTATGACGGATGAGACGTCCTTCGAACCAGCTGGTCCACATGCGCCTGAGCGACGGTTCACCGACCATCGACACCGATAACGCCGCCCATTGCCTGCCCGATTCCCGGTCGCGATCGGCGAAAACCGCGTTCACATAGGCCCTCGTGAAGCATCCGTAAGCTTCACAATCCTGTGAGATGAGCGCGTCGATTTCCGCGTCCAGCGCCGAAAGAAGGTCCGCCATCACCGCCTCCAGCAAAGCCTGCTTGGAGGCGAAATGATGAAACAACCCGCCCTTCGTAACTCCCGCCGCATCCGCCACCGCCTGCACGGAAAGTGCTGCAACACCCTGTTCGGCAGCGAGTTTCGCCGCGCAATCGAGAAGACTGCGGCGAACGATCTCAGGCTGCTTTTTCCGTTCATGTGCATTTTTCATGTTTCGAAACATACCGTACGGTTGGTTTCTTTGCAAGGAAATTGTGAGGCCTGCCGCTGGCTTGAAATTCATACTTAATTAAGCATGAAAGCGATCTCTAAAGTTTTAGCGGTTTTGTTGCCGGAAAGTGTCAGTAAAACTTCGCTCATCGCGGCGGCCGAACAAAAGGGGTGGACTATGTCGGGAACGATCAAACGGGGAATGGCGGGCGCATGGGTCTTCGCACTCGCCTTCTTTTGCGCGATCCTCTCATTGCAGGCATCGCCTGCGCAGGCCGGCTACGCCCACTTCATCATGGACGCCAATACCGGCAAGGTTCTGGCCGCCCGCAATGCCGATGTGCTGAACCACCCGGCCTCGCTCACCAAGATGATGACGCTTTACATGACCTTCGAGGCGCTGCATGCCGGCCGGCTTCGCTGGGACCAGAAGATAAAGATGTCCAAGAACGGTGCGGCCGTTATCCCCTCGAAGCTTTATGTGCGCCAGGGGCAGACCTTCACCGTGCGCGAGGCGGTCTACGGCATGATCGTCAAATCCGCCAATGACATGGCGGAAGGCATGGGCGATCATCTCGGCGGCTCCGAGGCTAGGTTCGCCGAGATGATGACCCGCAAGGCCCGCCAGCTCGGCATGACGAAAACGGTGTTCCGCAACGCTTCCGGCCTGCCCAGCAAATCGCAGGTGACCACGGCGCGCGACATGGCGAAACTCGGCCTGGCGCTGCAGCGCGACTTTCCCAAGGAATACGATCTCTTCGCCATGGAATCCTTCAGCTTCCGGGGAAAACGCATTCGTGGCCATAACAATCTGATGTATCGCTATCAGGGCATGGACGGCATCAAGACCGGTTATACCAATGCTTCCGGCTTCAATCTCGTCAGCGCCGTCAATCACAATGGTCGCCGCGTCGTCGGCGTCGTGCTGGGCGGCAAGACCGCGCGCAGCCGCGATGCGCAGATGGCCGCCCTTCTGGACAAGGCCGTGCCGCAGGCATCGAGAAGCCGCAACACCGAACAGCTCGTCGCCAGCGCCAATGTCAGCCGCACCTTTGCTGTGACGCCCGCAGCCGCGCCCGCCGCCTCAGTACCGCCCGCTTCCGTACCATTGCCGATGTTCGCCGAACGCCGCCAGGATCCGGTCGCCATGCAGATCGCCACGGCGAATAACCAGATGGCCGACATGATGCAGGTTTCGGCCATCCCACGGCCGGCTCCCGCGGCAGCCTCCACCAGCCAGCCCACGGGCCAGAGAAGCCGCTGGGAAGTGCAGATCGCCGCCACCGACAGCGAAGCCGCCGCCCGCTCGCTGCTTGCCAATGCTCGCTCCAACATCGCCGGAAATTATGCCGGGATCGCTCCCTACACCGAAGCGGTGCAAAGCGGATCGGCAACCCTCTACCGCGCCCGTTTCACCGGCTTCGAAGACCAGTCTTCGGCGGTTTCCGCCTGCAAGGAACTGAAGGCGCAATCTTATTCCTGCGTGGTGATGACCAGCGAGGGGTGAGGATCAGCGCTTGAGCCAGCCACCGGCCAAGGCTTCGGCCAGATGCGGCATGCCGTTGACCTTCGCCATCTCGGCCATGGCCATATTGTCGTAACGGATGTTGCGGAAATAGACCTGCCAGCCGCGCCCGGTCTCTTCCAGCACGGCATAGGTGGCAAGCGGGTGGCCGGCCTCGACGTGATGGTCGAAAGGCGTGTCGTCCTTCCAGCCGGGGCAGCCGACGCTGCCGGGATTGACGATCAGCCGGCCGTCGGAAAGCTGCACGGTGCGGGGAATATGGGTATGGCCACACAGCATCAGCGGCTGGGTGATGCCTTCCGCCATGGCTTCGATTTCGGCCAGCGGCCGCAATTTCAGAACGCCTTCCGGCGACAGCGTTTCCAGCCAATATTCCAGATCGTCACGCGGCGAGCCGTGGCAGCAATAAGCGACATCCTTGAACACCATGCTGAATGGCAGCGTTTGCAGCCAGTCCAGATGGGCGGCGCTCAGCTGCGCATGCGCCGGCCTCTCCCAGCTCCCCATCTCCTCCGGCGCGCGCTCGATCAGTTCGCGATCATGGTTGCCGCGAATGCTGGGAATCCAGTTGCCAACAAGCACATCGCCGGTAAACCCCGCTTCCAGCGGGCCGCTGAAACAATCGCCGAGATTGACGATGTCCTTGATGCCAAGCCTCGCGATATCCTCCAGCACGGCTTCAAGCGCGGCGCAGTTTCCATGAATATCGGCAATCGCGGCAAAGATCATGGCAATCAGCTTCCTCGATAGGTGGAATAGCTATAGGGCGAAAGCAGAAGCGGCACATGGTAATGGCCGCTCTCATCGGCAATGCCGAAGCGGATCGGGATAATATCGAGAAAGGCCGGCTCCGGCAGCACAACACCCTTGCCGCGCAGATAATCGCCGGCATGGAAAACCAGCTCATATTCCCCGGCCCTGAAACTGTCGCCGACGAGCAGAGGCCCGCCATCGACACGGCCGTCGCTATTGGTCTTCACTGTCTTCAGCTTCTCGCGGCGATCGCCGGAGAGCCGGTAGAGCTCGATCGTCAGTCCTTCTGCGGGCGTGCCATGGGCGGCATCGAGGACATGGGTGGTCAAACCGGTCATGGCTTGGGCTCCGCGATCATATAGGGCTTGTCGAAAAAATACTCTTCCAGATTGTTACCCGGCCCATCACGGTCGGCAACCAGAAAATCCGAAACCGCCTGCAACGGCATAAGTGGATAGTGCCAGACATTGCGGCGATAATTCACGCCCTGATCGCCCCGCGCCAGAAACACCTGCGGCCGGCCGGGCCGGCCGCCGTCGTCATCGGCGACGACCACGAGGAAGGGTCGGCCGGAAAGCGGTGAAAAACTCTGGCTGCCGAGCGGATGCCGTTCCATCATCTCGATTTCATGCGGAAAGGCCCGCGGCTGCCCGCGGAAAATATTGAGGATGACCCGCGCACCCTCACCCGCCGCCTCCGGTGCTGCAAGCGCATGATGCCGCTCCGTCTGGCCGCCATTGATATGCCGCATGGAAGAGGGTGTCGTTTCGATCACATCGCCGAAGGATGCGAAAGCCTCTTTGGTAAGAGGTTTTATGTCGAGAAAATCAGTCAAATGTCATTCACCTTGGGCATGCCAGTTTCGCAGAAGAGAGAGTTTGTCCAGAAGGTCCGGTATCGCCGTCTGTGTCGTATCCCAGACCGTTTCAAGATTGATGCTCATATAGCCATGCGCGATCCTGTTTCGCATGCCGCGCATCTTGACCCACGGAATATCGGGAAAATCCGCCACGAAAGCGGGAAACTCTTCCATTATCCGCGCGGTCGTTTCGCCGATAATCAGAAGGTTCATCGCTACCGCCCGTTGGCGGACGAGATCAGCCAAAAATTCATCCTTCGTTTTCAGTCGAACGAAGTCGATGGTTTCCGAAGCAACCTGCCTGATATCCTGAAGATAAACCTGCAGCCGCTCGACGCTCATACAGGCTTCGCTTCCTGCAGAACCTTCACACGGACGCGCTCGGGAAAGTCCCCTGGCGTCAGCAGATGAATGTCTGTGCCGCGCATGATGGCCGATAGCTCTTCCAGCAAACCGCCGAGATCGAACAATGTCGTACCCGGCAGCGCATCCACCAGAATGTCGAGATCGCTGTCCGGCCGGTCCTCGCCACGGGCGACGGAGCCGAACACGCGCGGGTTTGCCGCGTTGAAGCGTTTCGTCGCTTCGCGGATCGCTTCCCTGTTCTTTTCCAGCACCTCGGAAGGTCTCATGATCTTCATCTCCAGACAGCGCGATTCTAGCAGAACGGCCACCACTCGCCAATTCAGTCTTCCGGCAACATCGCGGAAAGGCGCAGCCAGGCGATCTTCTCCACCTGCGCCGTCGCCGTCTCAAATTCTTCGGCTGCACCGTTGCCGATGCGCGTCTCGAAGGCGGAAAGAATATCGTGCCTGTTCAGCCCCTTGACCGCGATGATGAAAGGAAAGCCGAATTTTTCGGTATAGGCGCTGTTCAACGCGGTAAAACGGGCGTGCTCTTCCGGGGTAAGGCGGTCCAGCCCCGCACCGGCCTGTTCGTTGCGGCTGTCGGCCGTCAACTCGCCCGCAATCGCCAGCTTGCCGGCAAGATCGGGATGCGCCCGCAATACGCCGAGCCTTTCCGCCTCGGAAGCGGCGCGAAACTGCGCGCTAAGCGCGGCGTGAACCGCCTTCGCCGTCAGTTCCAGGCCGGCTCCGCCCGCGTCATAGGCCCGTTCGGCGATGAAGGGCGAATGTTCGAACACGCCGCCGAAACGGCTGACAAAGTCCTCACGCGTCACCATCAAAGCACCTCCGGCTTATGATGTTCATGCCAGTGACGGGCAATCTCGATGCGCTGCGGGATCCACACTTTCTCATGGCCGAGCACATATTCGATGAAACGGCGAAGTGCCGCCGCGCGGCCGGGGCGGCCGACAAGACGGCAATGCAGGCCGACGCTCATCATCTTCGGCGCGCCCTCGACGCCTTCCTGATAAAGCACATCGAAAGCATCCTTCAGATAGGTGAAGAACTGGTCGCCGGAATTGAAGCCCTGCGGTGTGGCGAAACGCATATCGTTGGTTTCGAGCGTATAGGGAATGATCAGGAACGGCTCGTCCTTCGCACCCTTCACCCAATAGGGCAGATCGTCGGCATAGGAGTCCGACGAATAGAGGAAACCGCCCTCTTCCATGACAAGGCGCAGCGTATTGTCCGAAGGCTTGCCCTGATACATGCCGTAAGGACGCTCGCCGGTAACCTCCGTGTGCAGACGCACGGCTTCGACTATATGCTTGCGCTCTTCTTCTTCGGAAAAATCCTTATATTCCAGCCAGCGGTAACCGTGGCTTGCGATTTCCCAGCCCGCTTCCTTCATCGCCGCGACGGCTTCCGGGTTGCGGGCCATGGCGGCGGTCACGCCATAAACGGTGGTGGTGACGCCAAGACTGGTGAACATGCGCCACAGCCGCCAGAAGCCGGCGCGCGAGCCATATTCATAGATCGATTCCATGTTCAGGTTGCGCTGGCCGGGCCAGGGCTGGGCGCCGACGATTTCCGACAGCAGCGATTCCGAAGCCTTGTCATTGTCGAGAATGCAGCTCTCGCCGCCCTCCTCGTAATTGATGACGAATTGCACGGCGATGCGCGCGCCGCCCGGCCATTTCGGATCGGGAACATTGCGGCCATAGCCCACCAGATTGCGGGAGTAGTTTTCGGAAATCATGCAGCCACCCAGAACATCTCTCCCAAGGCGGAAACCGATTTCGGGAGACATAAAACAGATCTCCGAAGCGCGATGACCCGGAAGGGGCGCAACACACACTTCAGATATGCGATATCCGAACGGTAGCATCCGCATCCGGAATGTCGAGATCAATCTTGCCGACATTCCGATGCTTTTTTGTATACGATTGCGCCAACGCGCTCGTCAGGCTATCTTTCGGGCGGAAACACGGCCCATGGGGTGAAGCGAGTGTACCCGGAAAGGCGCACCCGGTTCATCCTCGATGAAAAGCGCAAGGCTGGAAAACTGCAGGGATCGGGTCAGCAGCGGCTCAAAAACCTTGCGCACGGCCCGCTCTATCCTCTGGCTGCTGGAAGCTTCCACACCGCCCGTCAGGGACATCTGGAACCGGAACTCATCCATCACATGTGGGCTGCCCCAGCGATGCAGATTGGTGAGCTGGGAGGCCGAAAGCCGGTCCGGATCCGCCCGCTCGATTTCCGCGTCGGAGAGCGGCGCCCGGTAACGGTCGAATTCCTGCACCACGCGGGCGGCAAAGAAATGCAGCACTTCGCAGGGGCGCTCGGGAACGAGGCTGAAGACATTCTCCTGCCTTGCCACCACCAGTTGCGGCAGCGTGAAGGGCTCCTGCCTGCCGGAAAAATACATCAGGTCACGCAGAAGTGCCGCCTCGGAATGGCCCTCCGCAAGACGGAAGGGAGCCTTGATCGTGCCGTGGAAACCGTAACGGCGCGGCAGGGCCGTATGGTAGGAAATCTCCTGCATGCCGAGATCGATCATGCCCGGCGGCTCCACCGCCTGACCGGAATAGGCATCGCGCCCCAACCATGCGGCAGCCGCCTGCGTCAGGGGGTCATTGGGGGAAGGCGTGAAATGAATGGCGTATCGCATGCACTGTCACCTCGCCGCAAATGCGGACAAACCGGCCTCGTTGCAGGCCAGCAAATAAGTGATTTGCGTGACAGATTAACGACGTGGGCGGCCTGATCAGAACTTTCTAAAGTCCGCGGCGGCGATACTCACGTGTTGTTGAAGGTGAAAGCCCGAGGGGATGACAGGCGTGTGACCGCACACGGTCTGCAACGCCGCGTCGGCGAGAAAATGCGCAAGCCCGAAGCTGACCTTGAAGCCGCCGGTCAGCGCAACGAGCCTCGGATGGCCGGGGATCGTGCCCACCATCGGGTCCCTCCCCACCGCCTTTGGGCGAAGCCCGGCCCAACGTTCCAGCACCGGCGCGCGGATAAGCGAGGGAACAACGGCAGACGCATCGGCAAGCAGTTTTTCGAGCTTTTCATCGGTACTGAAGGGATCGGAAAAACAATCTTCGCTGGTACTGCCGATCGCGACCGTGCCATCCTCATGCGGCACGATATAAAGACCGTTCAGGAACACGACCGGCATCGCCGGATCGGCTGCCGCGTCGAGAAGTGCTGCCTGCCCCTTTACCGCCTGCCCCAGCGTCACACCGGCCTCCAGGCCGAGGGCAGCGCGGATCAGGGGGAAGGCACCATGGCCGTTGGCGACGATGACATGGCCGAAAGAAACCTCATCGCCCGACGACAGCACCGCCCGCCCGGCATCCGCGTCGAGCGAAAGAACGCGGCAACCTTCCGCCAGCCGCACATGCCGCGCCTTGCCGAGAAAAGCCGAAAGAAGGGCGATCATCGCACGTGGCGAGACCCGCGCCGCCAGCGTATCGAACACGAAACCCGCCTCACCCGCCGCATCATCCACCCAGCCCGCCACCGAAGGCCTGTCGCCGACACGCCAATGGAACCGGCGCTCGCCCGACACCCAGTTCTCCAGCGCATCCCGTTCGTGCCGTTCGGCAATGGCGCGCAGATGCGGCTTCGGCAGCGGAATGATACGGCCTGAGCGGCGATAGCCGGCGGAAAGCCCGGTTTCCGCCTCCAGCCCGGCAATCTCTTTTTCCAGCGCAATGAGCGCATCGAACTGGAATTGCTTCTTGTCCGACCAGCGGTCCGGCATATGCGGCATCAATGCGCCCAGCAGCCCGCCGCTGGCGCCGCCGCCGGGGCGATCCGCCTCCACCAGCAATGTATCGATGCCGAGCCGTTCCGCCTTGACGGCGGCCCACAGCCCCATGATGCCGCCGCCGACGATGAGAAGCGGCACGGAAGCCGGCAATCTTGGAGATTGACCCTGTTCGAAAGCGGGATTATCGGCTTTAGCCATGAAACATTCCAACGAAAATATCACAGAGACCGGCGCAGCGGCCGGTTCACCGGCCGGGGAAACCCCCACCGCGCTCGACTGGCGTGACGGGGATATGCCCTATTCACTGGCCTTTGACGACCATTTTTATTGTCAGACGGACGGCAGGCTGGAATGCGGCCATGTCTTCCTCTCCGGAAACGGCCTGCCAGAGCGTTGGCTCGAACAGGAGGGCCCCTTCCGCATCGGCGAACTAGGCTTCGGCACCGGGCTTAACCTCTGCGAGACATGGCGCCAGTGGAAAGAGATGCGCAACGGCCGCTCCACACTGCATTTCATCTCCTTCGAACTCTACCCGATGAAGGCGGAGGAAATCGACCGGGCGCTTTCCCGCTGGCCGGAGGTGGATGCCGAACGCAAGGCGCTCACCGCCCTCTGGCCCGCCGAGCCGAAAGGACGGGTCGAAATCCAGCTCGATGACGAAACGCGCCTGACGGTGGTCTGTGGCGAAGCGCTCGCCGGCATTTCCGCAAGCGAGGAAAGTTTCGACGCCTGGTTTCTCGATGGCTTCGCACCCGCGCGCAATCCGGACATGTGGTCGCTGGAAATCATGCAGGCGCTTTTCGCAAAGACGGCGCCTGGCGGCACATTCGCCACCTATGCCGCCGCCGGCTTCGTTCGCCGCAACCTCATCGCCGCCGGTTTTGAGCTGGAGCGCCGGAAAGGTTTTGCCGGAAAGCGGGAAATGCTCTGTGGGACCAAACCGTTCGGCTGACGCGAAGCACAGCGATGTTTCGGTCGAAAAGTCACACGCCCGGCACGTCGCGGCGCGGCATGTTTTCGCCCAGCCATTGCGCGATCTTGTCTTCGAGCGTTTCCGGGCTGATGGGCTTCGACAGATAATCATCCATGCCCGCCTCCAGGCATAGTTCCCGATCCGCCTCCTGCGTATGGGCGGTAACGCCGATGATCGGCACATGCCGGCCGTCGGCGGCGGTCCGTTCCGCGGCGCGGATGGCCTGCGTCGCCTGATGTCCGTTCATGACCGGCATCGAAACATCCATCAGGATGATGGCGGGATTGTTCTCCTGCCACGCCTGCACGGCCTTCTTGCCATTGCCGACGATCAGAAAGCGCAGACCCGCCTGCTGCAATATCTGGGTGAAGACAATCTGATTGACGTCATTGTCCTCGGCCACCAGCACATCGACAAGGCTCGGCCGATGCCGCGCCAGCACCGCCGTCGATGCGGCATCGCGCTGCTTTCTTTCGGCGGAGCCTCTTTCCGGCAGGACGGCGCCATCACCCAGACCGTCACGCGGGGCCGGAGTTTGCCGGGCGCGTTTCAGCCGCACATCGCGCACCACATCGAAGAGGGTGGAGCGCAGGAGCCGCGCCCGCGCCGGCTTCATCAGATGCGCCTGCACATTGAGATCGGTGAACAGCGTCTCGTCGCCGACGACATCCATGGAGGTCAGGAAAACAATGGCGATGTCGTCAAAGCGCGCATCCGCCCGGATCCGCTCCACCACATCCAGCCCGTTCATCACAGGCATATGATAATCGAGAACGATGGCGTCGATGGAAAAACCGAGCGACGCCGCCTCCTCAAGCACGGCGATGCCGGAAGGCCCATCCTCCACCGCGTGGCCATCTATGCCCCAACTGCGCAACTGCTCCGTCAATATGCGGCGATTGACGTCGTTATCGTCGATGACGAGCACGCGGATATCTTCGATCGCCACGGAAAGAAGCGGGAGGTCGCGCTGTCTCTCGGTCACCTGAAACGGAATATTGACCTCGAAGGTCGATCCCCTGCCGACATCGCTGACGACCTTGATCGTGCCGTCGAACAGGCCGACCAGACCGACCGTGATCGCCAGCCCCAGCCCCGTTCCCTCGTGCCGACGCGTGGCGGAACCGTCGACCTGGCTGAACTTGTCGAAGATGGTTTCGAGCTTGTCGGCCGGAATGCCGATGCCGCTGTCTTCGACGCGCAGTGACAGGATGGCCTCGGAGGCTTCCGCCGAACGCGCCGAAAGCTCGACCAGCACATGCCCCATTTCGGTGAACTTGACGGCGTTTCCAACGATATTGGTGACGATCTGCCGAAAGCGGCCGGCATCGCCGATGACCTTGCCGAAGACAGAAGCATCGATCCGAACGATCAGCTCTATGTCCTTTTCCAGCGCCGCCGAGGACAGCAGCGACACCACATCCTCGACCGCCTCCGCCGGATCGAAGGGCACGCTGCGCAGCCTCATCTGCCCGGCCTCGATCTTCGAGAAATCGAGAATGTCGTTGATGATCGTCAGAAGCGCATTGCCGGATTTGACGATGATATCGGTAAAGGTCTTCTGGCGCGTATCGAGATTGGACTTGGCCAGAAGCTCCGCCATGCCGAGAACGCCGTTCATCGGCGTGCGGATTTCATGGCTCATATTGGCCAGGAATTCCGATTTGGCCCGATCCGCCGCTTCAGCACGCGATAGCAGCCGCTGCAATTCCTCTTCACGCAGCTTCATCTCGGTCACATCGGTGACGATGATGAGCCAGTAATTGCCGGAACTGTTGGTGGCCTCCAGATTGAGCCAGCTTTTGCCGGCGACATGGATGAGCCAGGAAAACGGCCGGTTGGCGGCGATATTCTCCCTCCAGGCGCGCAGCGTCTCCGCAGCCTCCCCGGCCGTGCCGAAATCGCCGCGCCCGGCGCAATGGGCGAAGAAACCAGACCAGTTGCAGCCCTTTTCCAGAAGATGCGGCGGCACGTCGAACATGCGCGCCATCGCCTCGTTGGACATGATGATCGTGCCCTGCTCGACCAGCACCAGCCCCTGCGCCATGGCGCGCGTGGCGCCCTGCATATATTCGCCGACCCGCTCCAGTTCGGCCTTCGCCTTGCTGATCTCAACATCGCGCATGCGCACATCGGTGACGTCGGCATAGGTGCTGAGGATTTTCCCGCCTTCGAGCCGGGTTTTCGAAATCACCGTGACCTTGCCGCTTTTGCTGCGCACCTCGCGGGGCGCAAAGACCTCCTCCTTCAGAAGCCGCTGCACCCGCTCGCCATAGACCTCATCGAAAGGCCTGTCGCCATAGTCATAAAGGCCGCTGTCGAAATTCATCTCCATGAATTCGCGATAACTTTTGCCGACAAGCGACTTCTCGCCGCCGATCTCGCCCCAGACCTCATAAAAGAACGGATTGACATATTCGATGACGAGATCGGCGCTGAGCAGCAGCACGCCCACCGGCAGGGCATGCAGAACCGCTTCAAGCTGGCGGTGCAGCGCCTCAGCCTCGGCCTGCGCGGCGATCAGCGCCTTTTCCCGGTCCTGCAACAGGCTGGCATCGGTGACCGAGCCCACCAGATAATAGTCGTCATCCGGCGTCGCGACCCGGCCGAGCCTTGTGATAACGGGAATGGCGCCGCCATCCGCAAGCGGAACGCTTCCGGTCTTTTCAATGGCTTCCCCGGTTCGCAGAATATGCTCGTTTTCCCGCTGGAACTGCGGGCCTTCCTCCGGAAACATCTCGCATTCGGTCTTGCCGATATGGTCGGCGAGGCTGCCGCCCAGAAATTTCTCATAGGCCGCATTGGCAAAGGTCAGGCGCCTGTCCTGATCCCGCAGGAACACGCCGACCGGCAATTGCTCAAGCGCGGCGCGCAGAAGCCAGGTCTCGCGGATTTGCGTGCTCAGAAGCGTCTCATGCGCCTTGAACTCGGTGACATCCACCCGCAGCCCCACCAGCATGCCGTTTTCCAGCCGCTTGTTGACCATGCGCACCCAGCGACCATCGGCAAACTGCTCCACCCTTTCGAGATAGGGCAGGGAAAAATCCCGCAGCTGCTCCTGCATCCACCCTTCGAACGCCGGATCGCCGGCCTTCGCATCGCGGTAGCCGCTCGAAAAATAAATCGCCCTCATCAGCGTCTCGAGCGGGACGCCGGCCTTCAGGTCGACACCGAGCGCGCTGTAGAATTCCCTGAAGCGGGTATTGCAGTAGACCAGCCGGTTTTCGCTGTCATAAATCACGATACCCGCATCGACGAGATCGATCACGCCGCTGCCGAACAGCAGCTCCGAAGCGCTGTCGGCTTGCGGAAAAACCTCCACGGCGGCGGACGGCATATCCTCGAACGCTTCGAACAGGAACAGATTGCCGTCGTCACCGGTGAAACGTTCGCAGCGAAGCGTGTATGGCCCGGACGCGCCCCCACCATGGCAGGCAATCATCTCATCCGTGGCGAAGACCAGCGAGCGGCGCTCCCTGTCCTCACGCTCGGCATCGCGAATATCGGCGGAAAGGGAAAGGCTGGTGTGTCCCTTGAATGCCCCGGGCGGGCGCCCCATAATCCGGGCATAGGCGGAATTGACCGCGATATAGCGAAGTTCGCTGTCCTTGATGCACGCGGGCAGGTCCAGGGCGGCAACGGCCCTGCAAGCCTTTTCCAGCAACCCGCAGCCTTCGGTCAATCGATACTCCACACCTTGCAGTCCATTTCTGTCGAATCAAATATTTCCGGACGCCGTCGCAAAAAACGTTATGTGAGAAAATCGATCTTTGCTATGTATCCGACGGTGTCGTTACCCTTTTTTAACCATAATTCTTCGCTGGCGCCCGCGCCGTCCTGGCAATCGCCGGCTACCCCACGCATGGCTGCCATGCGCCCTCCAGCGGCGGCATTACAAAACTATCGCTTGACTTTGAAGCGCAAAACGCCCACATGGCCCTCAAGCTTTCACCTTCGGCAGCCGCGTGAGCTGCAGCGTATGACCGGAAAGACGTCCTTAAAATAAGGAATCTGGCCCGCATGAAGGAAAAGCGCAGAGAATACAGAAGACGGCATGTGCCGCACTGATGCGCAGAAAGTTATTCCAACCCACAAGTTCCCAATTCACGCGGGGTTCTTGACGCCGAAACCGCCGGACAGCAGCCCTGTTCCGGACGATTGGTTTTTGGCGCCCCGAAAGGCATTATATTGACCAGTTTTAGCGAACTCGGCCTCTCCGAAAAGATCGTGGCCAGCGTTACCCAGCTTGGCTATACGACCCCTACTCCCATTCAGGCAAAGGCCATTCCGCTGCTGCTCGAAGGCCGTGACCTGATCGGCCTCGCACAGACCGGCACCGGCAAGACCGCCGCTTTCGGCCTGCCCATCATCGAAATGCTGATGAAGCAGGCGGACCGCCCGGCAAACCGCACCTGCCGCACGCTCATCCTCGCCCCCACCCGCGAGCTGGTGAACCAGATCGGCGAAAACCTGCGCTCCTTCGTGAAGAAGACGCCGCTGCGCATCAACCAGGTGGTTGGCGGCGCATCGATCAACAAGCAGCAGCTCCAGCTCGAAAAGGGCACGGATATTCTGGTGGCGACCCCCGGCCGCCTGCTGGATCTCATCGCCCGCAACGCCATCTCGCTCTCCAAGGTCACCTATCTGGTGCTCGATGAAGCGGACCAGATGCTCGATCTCGGCTTCATCCACGATCTGCGCAAGATTTCGAAGATGGTGCCGGCCAAGCGCCAGACGCTGCTCTTCTCGGCCACCATGCCGAAGGCGATCGCCGATCTCGCCCACAGCTACCTGACCGATCCGCTCAAGGTGGAAGTGACCCCGCCCGGCAAGGCAGCCGACAAGGTGGAGCAATATGTTCACTTCGTCGCCGGCAAGAACGACAAGACCGAGCTTCTGAAGAAGTCGCTCAACGAAAACCCGGATGGCCGCGCCATCGTGTTCCTGCGCACCAAGCACGGCGCCGAGAAGCTCTACAAGCATCTCGAACATATCGGCTTCAAGGTCGCCTCCATCCACGGCAACAAGAGCCAGGGCCAGCGCGAGCGCGCTCTCAAGGGCTTCAAGGATGGCGAGATCAAGGTGCTGGTGGCAACCGACGTCGCTGCCCGCGGCATCGACATTCCGGCCGTCACCCACGTCTTCAACTATGACCTGCCGGAAGTGCCCGACGCCTATGTTCACCGCATCGGCCGTACCGCCCGCGCCGGCCGCGACGGCATCGCCATTGCGTTTTGCGCCCCGGACGAAACCCGCCTGCTGCACGACATCGAAAAGCTGATGAAGATCGATATTCCGGTCGCCTCCGGCGAGCGCCCGGCCGGTCTTGCGAGCCCAACGCGCCCCAACAACAACCGCGGCGGCCGCAACAACAATGGCGGCCATCAGCGTGGTCCCCGCGAAGGCGGCCGTCACAACGGCGAATCCCGCCCGTCGCGCCACCACGCACCGCGCGAAGCGGACAACGATCTTGAAGTCACCTCCGACTTCAAGCGCGTCAAGCAGGCTGAAGGCGACGCAGGCCGCCCGGCCGGCCCGCGCAAGCAACGTCGCCCGGCCCGCAAGCCCGGCGGCAGCGGCGCCAACCGCCACGCCCCTGCCGGCGGCAACGGCCAGGAAAAGCGCGCTTCCGGCAACGGCCATCGCGGCCGTAACCGCTAAGTTGCTCTAATAGATTAAGGACGCCCGGCATTGCCGGGCGTTTCTTCTCCCCGAGGGGGAGAAGGTGGCCCGAAGGGCCGGATGAGGGGGTACCCTCTCCGAATATCGCTACTCTTGCCCCCTTGTAACTTGATTTCGCCGCGCTGTGCTATTGTCGCTTGTGCGGTGGCGGATGGAAGACCGATCCCCCCTGGGGACATTGATCCCGTGGATG